>DKVF01000082.1:18038-33994 GCA_002491065.1 Peptococcaceae bacterium UBA7185 | reverse complement strand
AAAAAGGGTGCTCCTAAGCTACGAATCTAAAAATTCGCAGCTTAGGAGCACCTTCATGTGTGTGGGATTTAGAATATACCATAAGAAAAGATGGATAGGAAGGACGGCAATAGCAGTCCGATGGAAAGCAAGGCTACTAAAACAGTTAGAAAAATTTTCTGCATTTTAGTCTGTTTGTTCTTATTGAAATACATAGGACAGCCTCCCATATTAATTTCTGAAATATTCCTCAATGCCATGCATCACTGCGCCGCCGTCGCCTACAGCAGTGGTTACCTGACGCAGTTTTTTCTGACGCACATCGCCTATGGCAAACACGCCAGGGATATTGGTGGCCATTTCTTCATCGGTTATGATATAGCCCTGTTCATTTACTTCCAATTCTGCAGGCAGGAAGGAACCGTTAGGTAAGTAGCCTACGAAAATGAACACGCCATTGACATCTAATGTACTGGTGGCGTCGGTCTTTTTATTGCGCAGCTTCAGCTGTGTTACTTTGTCATCCCCTACAATATCGTCTACAACAGTGTCATAGAGGATTGTCAGCTTTTCATTAGCAAATGCGCGGCTCTGTGCCAATCTGTTGGCGCGCAGCTCGTTACGGCGATGAATCAGGGTAACGTTGGAGCACATTTTCGTCAAATACATAGCTTCTTCTACTGCGGTATCGCCGCCGCCTACTACAGCAACAGGCTGGTCTTTAAAGAAAAATCCATCACAGGTAGCGCAGTAGGATACACCCCGTCCCCGCAGGCGCTGTTCGTTGTCAACACCCAGCATGCGAGGTTTGGCACCGGACGCAATGACAACGGTTTTGCTCTCGATGGTCTGTTTGTCAGTGATAACCCGTTTGACGTCACCGTCCAAATCCAGGGAGCATACCTGTTCATAAATCATTTCCACGCCAAAGGTTTGTGTCTGCTCAAAAAATTTCATCATTAATTCCGGACCGGAAATACCTTCAGGAAAACCGGGATAGTTTTCAATCATATCCGTAGTCGCTGCCTGCCCTCCCGGTACACCATATTCCAGGATTGCAGTCTTGTATCCTGCACGGGCTGCATAAATGGCGGCAGTCATACCAGCAGGACCCGCTCCGATAATTAATACCTCATACATATAAAAAGCCTCCTTTAAAATATACGCATACTCTATATTATAATATCATACCATAAAAAATGCACAGGAGCAATTCCTGTGCATTTTTTCATATTTAGATTTAGTTGCAAAATTATTTCAAATAATTTACTGGATTTTTCGTTGCACCGTTGACGATAACTTCAAAATGCAGATGTGGACCGGTGCTGTTTCCTGTATTGCCGGACAGTGCAATCAACTGACCACGGGAAACTTTATCGCCTACTTTACATTTGTAAGAGGACAAATGCGCATATCTTGTTTTGATGCCATTGCCGTGATCCACTACGACGCAGTTCCCATAACCGTAATACCAGCTTGCTAACACAACTTTGCCGCCAGCGGAGGCATAAACAGAAGTACCTGTCTTAGCAGAAAGGTCGATACCAGAGTGGAAACCACGGCTTCTGGTGCCATAGGGAGAAGTAATTTTGTTACTGCTCAATGGCCAAGCCAGTGTTCCGTTTCCGCCGTTGCTGTTGGTAGCAGAACGGGAGGAAATCTGAATGGAACCGGTACCTTTGTTTACAACTTCGGTAACAGGCTCAGAAATCACAACTTCGTTGACAACGCTCTTTTCTAAAGTAGCGCCGTTGGCTTCTTTTACTTCGTAGGTTACTTTTTTCTTCCCGTCAGAACCTTGGGTAACAACTTTGGTTTCACCTTTTAACAGGCTGGCGGTATTTTTATATTCGGTATTGTGAGCGATGGTTTCTTCTACAGTCATTTCTTTGGTGACCACTACGCTCAACAGCGGTTCTTGTTTGGTCAATGTGATTTCCTGACCGATTTGCAGTTTTTCCGGTACGATATCGGCATTGAGACTCTGCAGCTCTGCCACAGATAAATCATTGTTGCGGGCGATCATCCAGAAGGATTCGCCTTCTACTACTTTGTGCGTCTTTACTTCTTCTTTGCCTTCCTGAATTGCTTCGATAATTTTGTCAGGTGTCTGGATTTCGGATACTTTTACATTACCTGCATCAATGCTTACTTCTTCCTGAAAATCAACAGATTTTACAACTGCGCCGTCAGCCTTGGCGGTTGCCAGCTCTTTTAACTTGTCCAACACTTCTTGTCCATCAGCTTCATCGGCAACAGCAAATTGAATTTCACCGTTGTTGATATTTAGAGTAGCGCCTGATACTAACCATTCTACTTCTTCCTCTAACAGTGCAGTCAATTCTTGATTGCTCAGATTGGAGTTGAATAATCCGTGATGGATTTTGGTTTCTACAGTATTATAGGAAGAAATAATCTCCATACCGGTTTCCTGCTGTACCTTGTCCTTGGTCGCAGCCATCGCCTGGTTTAATGCAGAAACGGAGCTGATTTGTCCTACCGCCTTTCCGTCGATCACCACAGAGTAAGAAGTACTCAAAGAGAATGTACTTGCAAAAAGAATTAAAACAACAACCGCAATCCCACCAAAGAGATATCTTTTAGAACCTTTACTTTCAATGAATTTCATGAACTTTGCCGTCAGATTGTCCATACGTTACGCAGATAAATCTGCTTTCCGCCACCTTTCTTTTCGTTGGAGTTCTTTTTCACCTTCAAAAATATATTAAATTTTAGAGGAAAAAAATCGAGATTAATTTTTAGAATTGTAACTACAAACATGCAATTTTTAAGCGGTTTTATTTTAGCACAATCTTTCCAAAAGGAAAAGGGAAAATGCGGTTTTGTAACCAGAGTGTTACTAAATAAAAACATTTTACTGTGAAAATATAGAAATTTTCAGAAAATACAGGGATTTCTCTGGAATTTTACTGGAAATATGATAAAATGCAGGAGAGAAGAGAAGAATGAGCGAAAAAAATATAAGAGTGTTTTCTTTCTGACAATCGGATAAAAATGTAGGATGAACAGTGTGTCATCATGAAGCAAGAACAATATATTGAAAAAGGAGTTATGCAGTATGCGAGGAATTTCTGTACAACAGCTGGACTGGGAAAGGTACCAGCAGGATTTTGCAGCTCTGTCTGCGATTGGGGAGACAGAAGCAGGTATGAATCGTCTGGCCTATACAGAGGCTGATCAGGAGGCCCATGGCTTATTGGCGAAGATGGCGGAAGAGGCCAGTTTTGAAGTGAAGTGGGACGGTGCCGGAAATTTATGGATTACCCGCCGAGGCACGGATGATGGCAATCCAGATATGCCGCCGCTGCTTTTGGGCTCCCATATGGATACGGTACCAGGCGGAGGAAAATATGATGGGTTGCTGGGTGTGATGACCGCTTTTCATGCGATGCGTTTGCTGGAGGGAATGCCGCAGCGTCGTACCGTCACATTGATTGTGTTCCGCTGTGAAGAATCCAGCCGTTTTAACTGTGCCACAGTGGGCAGCAAATTGTTGGCGGACCGTTTAAATGGAGAAATGCTGAAGCGTTATGTGGATAAAGATGGTATTAGCCTTTACGATGAAATCAGAAAGCTGGGCGGAAATCCGGACAATCTATTTGCAGAGCGCAATTATATTAAGAATGCCTTCGGATTTATTGAGATGCACATTGAACAGGGACCAGTGCTGGAGGAACGGGACACGGATATCGGAATTGTAAACAGTATCGCTGCGCCCTATCGTTTGCGGATCACAGTGGAGGGCACGGCTGCCCACTCAGGGGCCTGCCCGATGGGCTCCCGCAAAGATGCTCTTACCGGTGCGGCAGAAGTGATTCTGGCAGTAGAGCAGCTGGGCCGCGCTTATGCGGACAAACGAATTGTGGCAACGGTGGGAAAATGTGATGTCATAAATGAAGCCATCAACATTGTACCGGGACTAGTAGAGCTGTATGTGGATGTGCGGGGAATTGATAAGGACACAGTCACGGAAGTGGTTACAAAGTTATATGAAGAAATGGGCCGCATAGCGGAAAAACGGAATCTTCATATAGAACCGGCTGTTTTGGGGCAGGAAACACCGGTGAAGCTCAATGACGATATGGCAGAGCTCTTGGTGGAACAATGTGTGCCTAATCGGCTTACCTTCCTGCATATGATCAGCGGCGCAGGACACGACACCATGTATATGGCGGAACTGACCCGCGCAACGATGTTCTTTGTGCCGTGCCTTGAGGGAATCAGCCACAATAAGGCAGAGGCTGTCAGCGATGAGGCAGTACAGAATGGTTTAAAACTGATGTACAGTACTTTATTGCGAATTTGCAATTTGGATCCAGAGGAAGAACGGGAAAAGGAAGAAATGCACCGCCGCTTTGTAGAAGCGATGTAACAGCGGCCACGCGGCAGAAGCTAAAATGTACGGTTCCTTGCCTGTGACGTTTCAAAATGTTTCACGTGAAACATTTTCTGTTGAATTTTGGATATGAAATGTTGTAAATAATTTAGACGCTGTTTCAGAAAAAGATGGTATAATATATGCAGAAACTCTTGTCGTGCAGTCTTTCAGGGTGTATTGCCCTGCGTGATTTGCCATCTGCAATATTTGTGGCTTTTTGAAGTGCTTTTGCTGGCATTTGGTTATCTGGCAATATAAGGCCTGGATTTTGCGGAATCATGTTACTTTTATTAAAGAGGTAAAAGCTATGGAAACAAAATTGCTACGAGGAGAATTGGAAAAAGATTTGCAGGAGGCAGCGCAGCTTTTGCGCGATGGTAAAACGGTAGCTTTCCCGACAGAAACAGTATACGGTTTGGGTGCCAATGCTCTGGACGCCGACGCTGTGCGCAAGATCTATGAAGCAAAGGGCCGTCCTGCCAATAATCCGTTGAACGTGCTGATTTATGATCAGGCGCAGTTGGCGGAATTAGTCGATAGCGTGCCGGAGACTGCGCAAAAATTAATGGATGCATTCTGGCCGGGCCCCCTTACCTTGATTTTCAAATGCCGAAAACATGCAGTGCCTGTTTGTGTGACGGGAGGATTGGACACCATAGGCGTGCGTATGCCCAACCATCCAGTTGCGCTGCGTTTGATGCGTATGGCTGGACTATTGGTCGCTGCACCTAGCGCCAACCTATCTGGAAAGCCCAGTCCTACAGCGGCATCCCATGTAAAAGACGATTTAGGAGGACGCATTCATGCCATTGTCTCTGGTGGTTCCTGCGCGGTGGGATTGGAATCTACCATATTAGATATCAGTGGAGAAGCTCCGGTGATTTTGCGGCCCGGAGCCGTTACACGGGAACAATTGGAGGAAGTTTTGGGGATGGAGCTCGAAGAACATCCGGCGGAAACTGTCCTTGTGCAGAATCCAGGCGAAAAATATTCTCACTATACACCTGAGGCGCCGGTATATGTTTGCGGCGGTACGCCGGAGGAAATTGCCGCTAAAATTGACCGTGAACTGGAATTGCATCAGGGCCGTGCCGGTGTGATGCTCTCCAAGCAAACCTTGCGTTTGCTGCAAAATGCCGACGAAAATTTGACGGTCAATCTGGGCTCCCGTGATGATTTAGAGCAGATTTCCGGCAATTTGTTTGCGGCGTTGCGCTATTTTGACCAAACCGAGGTGGAGGCCATTTACACAGAAAACTTTCCTGAAGAAAAAATCGGGGCTGCTTTGATGAATCGTCTCAATAAAGCAGCCAATCATAAAAAGCTGTGAGGTGATAGACAGTGAATCTTCTTTTTGTTTGTACAGGTAATACCTGCCGCAGCGCCATGGCAGAGGCTATTGGTCGCCGTCTGGTTGCGGAAAATCCTGAGCGATACGGCGATTTTCACATTTCTTCTGCCGGCGTGATGTGTGCAGGACCGTCGGCAGCTTCTCCACAGGCAGTACAGGTGGCTGCTCAGTATGGCTGCGATTTGTCACAGTTTACAGCAAAACAGGTGACGGCCGCATTGGTGGAACAGGCCGATTATGTTTTTGTGATGACCCGTGGTCATAAACAGATGTTGGAGAGGGCACTTCCACAGTGTAGTGATAAAACCTTCCTGCTGGCAGCATACGCTGAGGGTGATCCTTCAGCGCCGGATATTCCCGACCCCTTCGGAGGAGATACAGAAGAATATGCGCAGTGTTTTGCGCTGCTGGAAGAAGCCATCGCGATAATATTTGAAAAAATAAGAAAATCTAATGCAGACTAGCCGGTTCAAATGAAGGGCAGGGCTATACGGAAGCGCTGCTTTGCAGTATGATAAAAGGACAGAGCAAGATAGCCTTTGATAAATAAACAGATGCATACTTCAAAGCAAAGGAGGCGACGATAGGAATGAAGATTGCAGTAGGCTGCGACCACGGCGGATTTGAGTTAAAGCAGGCCGTGATAAAATTTTTGACTGACAACGGTTATGGGTATCAGGATTTCGGTACCTATGATACCCAGTCCTGCGATTACCCCGATATTGCAGTGCCAGTGGCAAAAGCAGTGGCAGCGGGAGAATTTGACAGAGGCATTTTGATTTGCGGTACCGGGATTGGCATTGGCATTGCCGCCAATAAGGTGCCGGGCATTCGTGCTGCTCTTTGCCATGACACCTTCTCTGCCCACGCGTCCAGAGAACACAACAATGCTAACATCTTGACCATGGGGCAGCGCGTCATCGGCCAGGGCTTGGCGCTGGACATTGTGAAAATTTGGCTGATGACAGAGTTTGAAGGTGGCCGACATCAAAGAAGAATCGACAAAATTCATGAACAAGAGGTGCGTTAAAAATGGAAATGAACGAGATTGCTGAACAAATGCGGCAGGCGTTCAGTGAATATCTGGACGTGGCTAACCTGCGACCGGGTAATATCGTTGTGATTGGCTGCAGCACCAGCGAAGTGCACGGTGGACGTATCGGTAAGGACAGTCAGCCGGACATTGCTGCTGTGCTGTATGATGTGTTAGCACCAATGGCAGAGGAAAAAGGCTTATATTTGGCATTTCAGTGTTGTGAGCATTTGAATCGCGCTCTGGTCGTGGATCGGGAAGTCATGGAAAAATATAACCTGACAGAAGTGACAGTCGTACCGCAGATTCATGCAGGCGGTTCTATGGGGAGCTATGCATACCGTCATAAAGCAGATCCCGTTATGGTAGAATCTATTCAGGCCCATGGCGGTCTGGATATTGGAGAAACCCTGATCGGGATGCATTTGCGTCCGGTAGCAGTGCCCAAACGGCTCAGTGTAAAATATATTGGAAAAGCAAGATTGACAGCTGCAGCAAGCAGACCAAGGCTGATTGGCGGGGAGAGAGCAAAGTATACATTGTAATTTGGCAAAGCGCTAGATCCTGCTGTGTGTGTAAAAACGATGCATGGGAATTATAAAAAATTTAAAATAAAGAGAGGGAAATATGATGATTGACTACATCAAAGAACTGGTGCAGCCAGTAGATCCTGAGTTGGCAGAAGCTATTTTTCTGGAAAAAAATCGCCAGAACAGCAAAATTGAGCTGATCGCTTCCGAAAACTTTGTAAGTCCGGCAGTGATGGCGGCACAGGGAAGTGTCTTAACCAACAAATATGCGGAAGGATATCCGGGTAAACGCTATTATGGCGGCTGTGAATTTGTAGATATCGCAGAAAATCTGGCCAGAGACCGCGTGAAAAAATTATTCGGCGCAGAGCATGCCAATGTACAGCCCCATTCCGGTGCCAATGCCAACACCGCAGTGTATTTTGCGATGCTGCAGCCCGGCGATACTGTGTTGGGCATGAATTTGAGCCATGGTGGCCATCTGTCCCATGGGAGTCCAGTAAATATTTCCGGGAAATATTTCAATTTCCAGGAATACGGTGTAGAAGAAGGCACAGAGGTAATCGACTATGATAAGGTGATGGCGCGGGCCAAGGAAGTAAAACCAAAACTCATCGTAGCGGGCGCCAGTGCATATCCTCGTGTGCTGGATTTCAAAAAATTCCGTGAAATTGCCGACGCTGTGGGCGCATACCTAATGGTGGATATGGCGCATATCGCCGGTTTGGTAGCCGCAGGGCTGCATCCAAACCCAGTAGAGTATGCAGATTTTGTCACGACTACTACACACAAAACCCTGCGCGGGCCAAGAGGCGGTCTGATTTTGTGCAAGGAGCAATATGCAAAACAAATCGACAAGGCTATTTTCCCAGGGATTCAGGGCGGTCCGCTGATGCATGTCATTGCAGCGAAAGCAGTATGCTTCCATGAAGCGCTGCAGCCTGCATTCAAAGAATATCAGAAGCAGATTGTAGCCAACGCCAAAGCTTTGGCCAACGGACTGCAGGAACAGGGTTTCCGTCTGGTATCTGGCGGTACAGACAATCACTTGATGCTGATTGATGTGAAATCCAAAGGGATTACAGGGAAAGAAGCAGAAAAAATGCTGGATGATGCTAATGTGACTGTCAACAAGAATACCATTCCATTTGAAACAGAGAGTCCTTTTGTGACCAGCGGAATCCGCGTGGGTACACCGGCAGTGACCAGCCGCGGTATGAAGGAAGCGGAAATGGCAGAAATCGCCGCTATTTTTGAAACTGTACTGCTGAAAAAAGACGAAGCAGCCGCCAAGGAAATGGTGAAAGCATTGACAGACCGTTTCCCACTGTATGCCGACTAACGAAATAAACAGATTGTAAGCGTACAGATATACGATGCATAAAAAGAAACCGACTTTACGGAGCCCATCCATAGGCTGTCCGGCAAAGTCGGTTTTTTATGTCAGAAAGTATTATTTCAAACGGATTGTATTGAAAAAGATTGTTTCACTCCAGAGCGTATTCCTCAAATAGTATGCTCCAGAAATACTGCTAGGTCTGCTGGTTGGAGCTGTACTGGAAAATACCACATCGATGTCTCGCCTGTGATAAGACGCAAGAAGAATTAATTTTCTGTGTCATTGTTTTCCTGTAGCAGCGCTTTTTTCACCTGTACGCCGATAGCAGTTTCCAGGCGTTTTTTCTGCAGCGTGCAGCCTTTATCATAGGGCTGCGTGAGACTGCCGCCGTAGCGGATATTGTTGGCGTGGCAGCCGCCGCTGCAATAATAACGAGCCCAGCAGCGCATACAAGCTTCTTTACTCAAGACGTTGCTCTGTTGGAATTGGCGGCATAGATCATAATTTACGATGCCAGTGTCTACAGTGCCCACTTTGTAGGCTTCTTCACCCACAAACTGATGACAGGGATACAAATCCCCCTCAGGACTGATAGCCAGATAGTCGTGACCTGCACCACAGCCGCTGAGACGTTTGGGCAAGCAGGGACCACCACTCAAATCCACATTGAAATGGAAGAAGTTATAGGGATCTCCCTTTTGTACGTAACTCAAATAATGACGCGCCAGTTTGTCATATTCCTTACAGGCGGCAAAGACATCCTCATCGGTGAGGGCATAGTCCATTTCAGCAGGTGCGACCACTGGCTCCATGGATAATTCGCGGAAGCCCAAGTCTACCATATGGGCCACATCAGCGGCGAAATCAGTATTGTGGTGCGTATAGGTGCCTCTCAGATAATATTCCTGTCCGTTACGGGTTTTTACGAAATCCTGAAAATTCTGTACAATGGCGTCGTAAGAGCCGGTACCATTGGGGAATTGCCGCATGCGGTCGTTGGTTTCTTTGCGTCCGTCCAGGCTGAGTACAGCGCTGATTCCCTCTTCATTTAAAAAGTCCTGCACCTCTTTGGTGAGAAGTACACCGTTTGTGGTGAGGGTGAACTTGAAAATTTTGTTGTGCAGTTTGCCCTGCTCTTTGCCATAGGCCACCAGTTCTTTGCAGACGTCAAAATTGAGCAGCGGCTCGCCGCCAAAGAAATCCACTTCGATGTGTTTGCGATGCTTGGACGCTTTGATGAGAAAATCGAGAGCCTTTTTGCCCGTTTCCAGGCTCATCAGAGAGCGCTGACCGTGGTATGCGCCGCTGTCGGCAAAACAATATCCGCAGCGCAAATTGCAATCGTGGGCCATATGCAGACAGATGGCTTTTACAATAGGCTCTGTGTGAGGTGTAAAATCAGCCAGCGTGCGATCATCACTGAACAGTTGACCGGCTTGCATCAAATCCCCCAGATCATCTACTACACTGATGGTTTCCTCATAGCCATATTGCTCCATCATCATGGACACCGCTGTTTCAAATGGGTTGACCAGCAGATAATCCAAAAAATCCCATGTGGGTTGGTCGATGACATGTACAGAGCCGCTGTTTACATCTAAGAGAATATTCAGGTCTTCAAAATGAAAACGGTGAATTCGGCTGAAATCTAAATTTTCCATGAAAAAAACTCCTTTTATACAGTATCATATTCTATATTTGAGTTTCCGTCCTGAAAAGCAAGGTCCTTTTCAGTGAACGCTCAAGCACTATAGGTTCTTCTTCTAATTGTAGAAGCTTTTGCAAGGTTCGTCAACAGCTTGTTTTTTTGGAGTGATGATAAAAATTTTCTTAACAATTCCTTGAATAATTGATAACCAATTCATCAAAAAAGTTCGCTATAATAAAAAATGTAAAGTAAACGCAGATTGTTGCAGCAAGAAAATGGTTACAATAAGTAAGACAATATGGTGAACGAGGAGTGTTGAATATGTTAGATGAAAAATATGACGCTTTCCAGGAGGCGCACGTTGCCTCACAGGATATACAGGACGCTGCAGTGCGTATGGAAGAAGTTGTTTACAAGGAAGCGCCGAAAAAAGATAAAAAAAATAAAAAGTCCAATGGTTTCAAGGCTGTGGTAGCAACTGGACTGATTTGTTCCCTCTTAGGCGGCGGAATTGGCGGCGCTATCGGGGCCAATATGACCATGCGGAATGCAGCGGAAGAATTGAGCAATACCAGTGGAACCGGACAGCAGGTACAGCTCATCGGCAACAAAAGCCAGATTTCTCCAGTGGTTGCTATAGCGCAGAAGGTCATGCCTTCTGTGGTAGGTGTCAAAACTTATGGCACGTATAACTATTGGGGACGGCAGATTGACAACCAGGAACTGGGAAGCGGTTCAGGTATTATTTACAGTGAAGACGGTTATGTGATTACCAATTATCACGTGATTGAGAATGCCACTTCTGTGACAGTCACATTGAGCGACGGCGCCGAATATGACGCCCGCATTGTAGGAGCTGATTCTTCCAGCGACTTGGCAGTGCTCAAAGTAGAAGCGCAAAATCTGCCTGCCGCTACATTGGGCGATTCTGATGACTTGCAAATCGGGGAACTGGTGGTAGCTATCGGCAATCCTCTGGGATATGAAAATACTGTGACAGACGGGATTGTCAGCGGATTGAACCGACAACTGACCAACTATACAGACGCTATGACGCTGATTCAGACCAATGCCGCCATCAACAGCGGAAACAGCGGCGGCGCTTTGGTGAACAGCAAAGGAGAAGTCATCGGGATCAACAGTGCTAAGCTGGTGGCTTCCAATGCTGAGGGTATGGGATTTGCGCTGAGTATCAACGAGGTTAAACCAATTGTAGAAGAATTGATCAGCAAAGGTCATGTGAGCCGTCCTTACATGGGTGTGACTATCAACAGCCAGTATCAGGTGGATGAAAGTACCGCTGAGAAATATGAAATTCCTATGGGCATTCAGATTGCAGATGTTATGAAGGGCGGTCCGGCAGAACGTGCAGGCTTGCGAGCCGGAGACATCATCTATAAGGTGAATGATACGTTGATTCAGAGCTTTGACGATTTGAGTGACATCATCGACAACTGCAAGGTGGGTGATACACTGCGCGTGTTGGCTGATCGCAACGGACAAAAGGTTACTGCCAATGTGACGTTGGCTGAGGGCAACAACTAAAAATTTGCAAATGTCTCACGTGAAACAATTTGCAAAAGCATGGATGGCCATATAGCGTGAGAATTATTCCGTAACTGCATCTGACTCCCCTCCAGGATGCACATTGTAATATATATATTCTCCCTAAAATATCAGGGCTGTTGTATCGAATAGATATGGCGGCCCTGATATTCTGTTTATAGGGGGAAGGATTTTGCCAGCGGCAGGGGAATATTTATTTTATGGAAGTTAAATCTGGAAAGAGGTGCAGAAATGTTATGAATCAATTATCCCTAAAAAAATTTACTCAGTTTGCCATGATTTTCGCCGCACTTTATCTGGCAGTAAAATATTTTTCTGATATTATAAAATTAGGCGGTGTAGTATGGAGCGCAGCCTCCCCATTGGTCTGGGGATGTGTGATTGCCTATGTGCTGAACATTTTGATGAAGAAAATCGAGAGTCTCTATTTTCCCCATTCCACCAGCGTACTTGTACAGAAAAGCCGTCGTCTGGTATCTGTACTGCTGGCATTTGTGGTGTTATTTATTATCTTGCTGCTCATTATCAATATTGTTTTGCCGGAGTTTGTCTCCAGTATTGAGCTGATTGCGCGGGAAATTCCCGTTGTATGGGATGAAGTGCGCGCATGGGGCATTGCCAATGCCGACCAACTGCCGGCAATTCAGCAGATGTTGGAACAAATGGATTTGGATTGGGCGGATTCGCTGAAGAAAATGATGAACACATTGGCGGTTGGCGCCGGCGGTATGTTTACCTCTGTAGTGGGGCTGGCCACATCCGCAGTGGGCAAGTTGGTGCGTTTTGTAATCGGATTGATTTTCGCTATTTATTTGCTGTTCAGCAAGGAAAAGCTCCATGCCCAGGGGATGAAAATTATGGAAGTCTACCTGAAACCGCAGCAAAAGGAAAAGCTCCTCTATGTGTTGCGCACAGTGGACGAGTCTTTTACTAATTTCATCGTGGGCCAGTGCATGGAGGCAGTTATTTTAGGTGTGCTGTGCGCTCTGGGCATGACGCTGCTGCGCTTGCCTTATGCAGTGATGACTGGCACTATCATCGGCGTGTCAGCATTGATTCCCGTGGCGGGGGCGTACATTGGCGGTGCGTTGGGTGCATTTATGATTTTTACGGTAGATCCCTTGAAGGCGTTGATTTTTTTGGTGTTTTTAGTCATTTTGCAGCAGATAGAAGGAAATTTGATTTATCCCCGTGTAGTGGGTAATTCCATTGGCTTGCCGGGACTGTGGGTGTTGGCTGCCGTTACAGTGGGAGGCGGTGTGTTGGGGGTATCCGGAATGCTTCTAGGCGTTCCGCTGAGCGCAGCGCTATACAAAATCTTTGCCGATGATGTAAAACGCAGAGCAGCGGATATGGAGCAGTGACAGGCGCGCAGACGGGGACATGATTGTATTTACCGAAAGAAAACGGCAATGTTAATTTGCGTTGCTTGTAGCAACGGGCTTTCCTCTGTATGATAGCAGTGAAAGGAGGGCATTCCTGATGCTAAATGAAAATATTAAAACAATTAGAAAATCCAAGGGACTTTCGCAAGAGGAACTGGCAATCAAGTTGAATGTAGTGCGGCAAACAATTTCTAAATGGGAAAAAGGGCTGTCGGTGCCAGATTCCGATATGCTGATTGCGCTGTCGGAGGTATTTGAAACACCTGTAAGCACATTGCTTGGAGAAACCATTGTTGAGACGAAAGTGGATGACTTGAGAGCAATTGCTGAGAAACTTGAGGTCATAAACCTGCAGCTTGCGCATAGAAAGGCAACAAGACAAAAAACGATTCATTGGCTTTTTATAGTACTGTGTACGGTTACAGTAGCTATTTTTATAGCCCTAATCTTGTTAAACAGTCCCTACCTGGGCTGGGATTATAGCCACCCTGAAACCGCAGTAGTCGGAGTCTTGATTCACGGATTTGAGTGGCTGTTCGTTAGAATCGCACCGCTTGCCTTGATGGGAGCAATCGCCGGGGTTTGTTTGACGCGGGGAAAAGTGTGAAACGGTACAATTTTTCAGGAAACAAGCCAAATTTAAAGCTTGGGTAGTTACCGCGCGCTCACAGGCGCTTTCCCCGGACGTGTTAGAGTGGGTGATACAGTATAAAAAGGGCAAGGCAGACCGTTGTGGTCTGTCTTGCCCTCAACTTCTTTATGAAGCCTTCTACTTATGTGTGTTCATCTTTTTCAGCGATACTTTAAGCGTTTGCCTCGGGTTCTGTCGGTGTTGCTTCCTTGGGCACAATGATTTCGTAGGCGCGGGGTAGTACTTTGATGGTGATATCCTGTAAGTTGCCTCCAAATTCGCCGTCCAGTGTCCAGGAGACATCTTCCTGGGAAGATATTTTTAACTCACTGGCGCGAAATGCATGCAGACAGGAATTGCTCATATCGTTCAACAACAGTGCTGCAATGGTGGCCTGCAATTCTACCGGATTCCGCGGTTTTTTGACCAATAATACCTCCAACAGACCGTCGTTCATAGACACGTTGGCGCGGGTGTTCATTTTGAATCCACCTACTGAGGTAGAGTTAGAAATCATACCATAAATAAATTCTCCGCTGATTGTTTCTTCTCCGTATTCTACGGTGAGCTGATAGGATTTAATCTCAGCCAAGTGTTTAATGCCTTCTAAAATATATGCCGCCCGTCCCAACAGGTTTTTGTATTGCTGCGGTGTGGAATAGCTTACCTCGGTAAATGCTCCAAAGGCAGCTACATAGACGAAATGGCGTTCATTGAACATGCCCACATCACAGGGAAAGGGTCTGCCGGTGACAATATTTGCAGCGGCTTCCTGCATATTGCGGGGAATGTCCAAGCTGACCGCAAAATCATTGGTGGTACCGGCAGGAATGTATCCCAGTTGCGGTTTGCAGTCGGTCTGTATCAAGCCGCCTACCGCTTCATTTAATGTGCCATCTCCGCCAGAGCAAACGATTAAATCGTAGTGACAGGCTTCGGTGTGAATAATTTCAGAGATTTCTCCCGAGTATTGTGTGGTGCGCACCACCACTTTCCAGTCATGTTTTACAAATTCGTCAATAATGTCCAACACGCTGTTTTTTATTTCTGATTTACCCGCTTTGGGATTTACCAAAAAGAGTAATGTTTTCTGCACAGCCGTCTCCCCCTAAAATAAAGCTGCAATTTCATCTATATGCTGTTCTGCTAAATGATATCCATATTGATAGCTTGCTTCTATTTTATCAATGTCTTTTTCAAAGCTGTCAATAATTCCTTCTTCTGCCGGCCGCAGCAGCACAGCTTTTCCCTGCTGCTCCAGCTCTTCACAAAAGCGTATGGTTTCGTTATATTTGTGATGCCGTGTCAACAGAGGCTCTACCAGAGCGGGATATTTTCGCCTTAATACCCTTGCCGCCACTTTATTGCTGCGGGTCAGTTTTTTCTGATAGCCCTTAGGTCTGGTCAACACGATCAGTAATTTTTTATTGCCGTCAGCTAGAGCTTTGCGTACCGGAATGGGGTCGCAAATACCGCCGTCAAAATAATTTTGTCCGTTCAGAGCGATTGCGGGAAACACCAGCGGAATGGCGCAGGTCGCTTTGACCATGGTATTGGCCCTGTCTAATTCCTTTCCGTTTAAATATTCGGTTTTTCCGGTGCGGGCATTGGTGACACCTACCAGATATGTGCCGTCATATTGGGCGAAGGTTTCCCAGTCGAAAGGAATCAAATGGTTGGGAACATCCTCAAAGGCAAACTGCAAACCGAATAAGCTACGGCATTTGAGAAAATTGCCTGCACCGATATAGCGTTTGTCACAGCGGTATTGTTTTAAAACTTCTAGGTTGCGTCCAGGTTGTCGTGATATATAGGAAAAACCGTCGGTAATCCCTGCGGAAACTCCGACACAATATGGAAACATAATGTCATGTGCCAACATGGCATCCATTACACCAGCACTAAAAATGGGGCGAAAGGTTCCCCCTTCTAAAACCAGTCCCGGCATGTTGTTCATCCCCTCTGTATGTGTTAAAACCATGTATTGCGTTATGTTTGTTACGCTATTATACTATTCCGCTTATATTTGGGAAAGCCCTTCAAAAAAATATATTCATTGTTTTCTATTTTTTAGAAAAGATTTTTCTTATAACTC
>DKVF01000082.1:6280-17957 GCA_002491065.1 Peptococcaceae bacterium UBA7185 | reverse complement strand
TTTCTTATAACTCTTTCTTTTTCTTCACCCATATGTTATACTTATAATAAAGAAAAGAATTTTTTAATTTTTCTTTATCAACAGTCGATTTACAACATCAGGAGGGATTTTTATGTCTAACATGATTATTACAATTGGTCGGGAATATGGCAGCGGGGGGCACGAAATTGGTGAAAAGCTTGCAAAAGCCCTAGGCTTCACGTTCTATGATAAAGAATTATTGACGATGGTCGCTGAAAAAAGCGGCATTAAGGAACAGGTTCTGCAAAAAGCGGATGAAACTGCTTCCAATCCATTATTCGCACCATACTATCCGCCATCTATTGATCCCGGCTCCTTAAATGACCGCGTATTTAGAATGCAGAGTGATTTGATCAAGGAGAAGGCTGAAAAGGAAAACTGTGTAATTGTAGGTCGCTGTGCCAACTATGTATTGGATGACCGTGATAATGTAATTCGCGTTTTCATCTATGCGGACATTGAAAAACGCATCAACCGTATCATGAGCCGCCATGGCATTGTAGACCGTGATGTGGCAGTGAAGCTTATCAAAAAAACGGATAAACAGCGCCGCAGCTATTATCAATTCTACAGTGAAATGAAATGGGGACGCACGGAAGGTCAGGATATCCTTATCAACAGTGGTCTGTTGGGTATTGACGGCACCGTTGCGCTGTTAAAGACATTGGTAGAAGAAAAAATGGGAAAATAATTGTATGATTCTGAATTGACATCATATTTTTAAGCGTTCCGCAAATGTGATACCGTATCGTGCGCAAGAGTGGGATAAGAGAAAAGCTGCCTGAGAAAATGTTCTTGGGCAGCTTTTGTATGCGGTTTAGTAAATGCGGTTTATCTTGAAGTTTTGAGCCTCCAACGCTTCGATGACTGCTTTGATGTGGTCATGGCCATTGGTTTCGGCGGTCACTTCCAGTTGTACATGCTGTACTCGATCCAGTGCTTTGAATTGGTTATGCTCCAGTTTGATGACATTAGCCCGTTGGTCGCTTAAAATCTGTGCGATTTTTAAGAGCTGACCTGGTGTATCGGGCAGGTCTACGGTGAAGCACAATACACGGCCGCGGGTAACCAGACCGGAGTTGATGGTGGAAGAAATAGTTACCATATCAATATTTCCTCCGCTGACAACGCAGGCGATGTTTTTGTTGCGAGTGTTCAGTTTTTTGATTGCAGCTAAAGGCAGGGCGCCTGCTGCTTCAGCAATGATTTTATGCCGTTCCAACAGCATGAGCAACGCTTCCATGATTTCTTCTTCTGTCACCTGAATGATGCCGTCAACATATTTGCTACAAATATTCAGACAATTTTCACCTACTGTTTTCACGGCAACGCCCTCAGCTGCGGTGCGAACCTGGGGCAGGGTAACAACATGACCAGCGTCCAATGCTGCGGTCATGCTGGCTGCGCCGACTGGTTCTACGCCAATCACCTGTACGTTGGGATTGATGGCTTTGGCTGCCAGGGCGATGCCGCTGAGCAAACCGCCGCCGCCCACCGGTACCAAAATCTGGTCGATGTCGTGCATTTCTTCTAATATTTCTAAAGCAATGGTACCTTGTCCACAAATGACATCGTAGTCATTGTAGGGATGGACGAAGGTATAGCCATATTCTTCGGACAATTCCACTGCTTTGCTGTATGCTTCGTCATAAATATTGCCATGGAGCACCACATCGGCGCCGTAGGATTTGGTGGAATCCACTTTAATCAGCGGTGTGACCAGAGGCATGACAATGGTAGATTTGATGCCCATTTTGGAGGCGGCCAGAGCAACGCCCTGGGCATGGTTCCCTGCGGAAGAAGCGATAATGCCGCGGGCACGCTCTTCTTCAGTCAGGTTGGCAATTCTGTTATAAGCGCCGCGAATTTTGAAGGAACCAGTTCTCTGTAAATTTTCCGGTTTAATAAAAATTCGGTTTCCAGTCTCCTTACTGAAAAAATCGCTGTAAATCAATTCTGTTTTCCGCAGTACGCCGTCCAGATTGGCAGCAGCTTTGCGGATGTTTTCCAGATGATTTGTTGTGTCCAAGTTCATTTCACAATCTTCCCTTCTCAAATAGTAGTAGTTGCGGCAAAAACGTCGTGGTTTTCATTATAGCACTATGAATGGCAGAGACACAAGGTGACAGTGCAAAAAACTTGCCAATATAAAAAGAATTATATGAAAGTTGGGTAAGAAAAATTGTTTTTTGGAAAAATGGGAACTTTTTTAATCGTAGCGCGTCTAAATGGTATGTAAGAGCAAGTAAAATATTTTTCGTATAAAATAAAGGAGCGTATGATTTATGATGAAACACAAAAAAATCGTCACCCTGACATTGGCAGGCGCTTTGACTGCCGCAATGTTTACACCGGCATTGGCTGTAAACAATACAGAAACAATATTGAGTACACCGTTGATTTCGCAACAGGAGGAAGTTACTGTGGAATATACAAGAACAATAGGTGTGGTGCAAGAAGTAGATGTACAGGCGCAGAATATTTTGGTAAAAAATGAACAAACGGAAATCCAGTTCAATTTGGATGAGAAAACCTGGTTGATAGATGGAGAAAAGGGCACTGCCATTGATTTGGCGGATTTGAAAGGAAAAGAAGTGGTAGTGGCGCACAGTATGGCCATGACCAGAAGTTTGCCGCCGCAGAGCTATGCTTATGCAGTGGTGACAAAGGGCGAAGTAACACCTAATTATGCAATTATCGAAGCAGTGGAAGCAGGAAAGGATGGCGCGGTACGCCTTACCACCAGTAATGGCGGGATGTGGGTAACTGTGGCAGAAAAAGCCGATATGAAGCCTTTGGCCACAAAAAATATCGTGACCTTAGAGGATTTGAAACCAGGCGCACAAGTGATTTTATATTATGATATTGTTGCCCTGAGCTATCCAGGGCAGGCTTATACAGACCGTGTTGTGCTACTGAAGCCTGCTGAGGAGCCTATTGCAGAAGAACCTGTTGCAGAAGAGAGACTAGAAATGGTTGGTATACGACAGGCTGCTAGTGAATTGGGGCTGGATGTTGCCTGGGATCATGAAGGGCAGACAGTGACCTTGAGTAAGGAAGGTTATAAAGCGACGATTTCCGTTGGCAGTGCCAAATATGGATATACAAAACTGGTAGAAAAGGACGGAAAACAGACCGAAATAATAGCTGATGCACTGGCTGAACAGGCGCCAGAACTTCGCGATGGACGCACATATGTGCCAAAGAGTATGCTGGAGGCTCTAAAACAGCAGATGCAATAAAAATGCAGTATGATTGTACAGAAATAAGGCAGTTAGGTAAAAAATAGAGGAGCAAATAGGCAGGAACAAGAAAATTTGTTTTTGCCTATTTTTTTGTATAAGTCAACTGTACAGGAAAAATTTTTCTGTCGTGGCACTGAAAAACCTGTAAAAATGACTTTATTATTGCAGAGAAATCTTCTATAATCATAGTAGAATAATATAATAGAGCAAAAGTATGGTGGAAAGGGGAATGTCATGCGGATTTTGATTGATGCCGATGGGTGTCCGGTGGTGGATCTTACTGTGGCGGCGACACGGGAATTTGGTTTAGAGTGCATAATTCTGTGTGATACAGCGCATTATTTTGACAAAAAGGGTGCGCGCACGGTGGTGTTGGCGCAGGGTGCCGACAGTGTGGATTTTGCACTGGTGAATTTGGTGCAGGCCGGTGATATTGTGGTGACGCAGGATTATGGATTGGCGGCAATGTGTCTGGCACGCAAGGGAAAGCCTATCAATCAGAATGGTTTGATTTACCATGACGGAAATATTGACAGTATGTTGGCGAGCCGCCACGCAGCGCAAAAAGTGCGCAGAGGCGGAGGCAGAACGAAGGGACCGTCTAAGCGTACCAAGGAGCAGGATGAGGCATTTATGTGGCAGCTGCGAAAGTTGATTGAAACGGGACTGACGGATGAGGATAAAGGCAATCAAGGAAATAAAGGAGGCTTTACATGATGATGCAGGAAACATTAAGAAGGCAACGGGAATTTTTCTTCTGTGGCACCACACTGGATATCGATTGGCGTTTAAAGCAGTTGCGGGCGCTGCGCAAAACTATCAAAAAGTATGAAGAAAATTTGTTGTGGGCATTGGAAGAGGATTTGGGCAGACCAGAATTTGAGGCCTATACGACAGAAATTGCCATGGTGTATGATGAAATTAATACTGCTCTGAAATCTTTGCCCAAATGGGCGGAAATCCGTCAGGCTGATGGTGGCGGATTGACGCAGTATCCGGGACGGCTGTTGTCTTATACGGAGCCGTTGGGGCTGGTGCTGATTATTGTATCGTGGAATTATCCTGTGCAATTGGTTTTTTCTCCGCTGGTTGCAGCCATTGCTGCGGGAAACTGCGCTGCTGTAAAACCATCAGAGTTGGCGCCGAAAACACAGCAGGTGGTGCAGACAATCATTGAAGAAACGTTTGATTCTACGTATGTCAGTGTGTTTACCGGCGGTGCGGAAGTGGGGCAGGCCTTGTTAAAAGAGGATTTTGATCATATCTTCTTTGTAGGCAGTCCTCGTGTAGGGCAGTATGTGATGCGGGCAGCGGCAGAGCATTTGACTTCCGTGACTTTGGAGCTGGGCGGCAAGAGCCCATGCATTGTGGAGGACACCGCTGATTTGAAGGTGGCGGCGAAACGGATTATCTGGGGTAAGTGTGTCAGCTGCGGGCAGACTTGCATTGCGCCGGATTATGTGTTGGTAGACCGCAAGCGCAAGAAAGAATTGATGGAATATATGGTGGAGTATATCCAAGAGTTTTATCCTGGCGATATTTTTGAAAATGCTGATTATTCCCGTATCGTCAATGAAGAGCACTTTGACCGGCTGTTGAAATTCTTGGATGACGGACATATTGTGCATGGCGGACGTTTTGACAGGGAAAAATTGAAGCTGGAGCCGACCATTCTGGATCAGGTGGATCCAGAGGAAAGCACAGTGATGAATGAAGAAATTTTTGGCCCTATTTTACCGGTGATTCCTTACGATTATCTGGAAAATGCCATTTGTTATATACAAAATAAACCAAAACCGTTGGCACTATATCTGTTTACCCGTGATCCGGTGGTGGAACAGACAGTGATGAGTCAGGTTTCCTTTGGGGGCGGTTGTATCAATGATACGGTGATACATGCTGCTGGTGCGGAAATCCCTTTCCGCGGTGTAGGCCAAAGCGGTATGGGTGGTGCATACCATGGAAAAGCAGGATTTGATACATTCTCTCATCAGAAAGTAGTTCTGAAACAGTCTAATGAGATTGAGCTGCCATTACGTTATGCGCCTTATAAGAAAAAACTGAAATGGGTGCGCACTTTGATGCACTGAAGATTTTCCACAGAGTTATCCACATTATCCACAATATTATCCACAAGCAAAGTGGGGAAATTTCAGTATTTACAGAGGATTCTGTGCATAAATAAGATTTGGATATGCACAGAATGCACAACAAGACAAAAAATTTTGTATAGTTTACTGCAGATTGGAACAACAAAAACTCCATCTGCAGTATTTTTATGCTTTATCTAATGACAATGCCGGCATTACTCAGGGATTTTTTATAGCTGCGGCGCAATTAGACAAGCAGAAAAATAGTGGATAAATGCAGGATTTGCCATGGTATGGAAGTACTTTGCGTATTTTTGCGATGCAGCGGGAAATCAGGTGCGCTAATTTTAGCGAGTTTTGTTGTTTGAACAAAGTGTGGCGAATTAACACGATTTGTTTCAGTTTTCAGGAATGGAAATTTATGGTATTCTGTGTTTGTAAAGGAGGGATGCAGGATGCAGAAAAAAATAACAGAGCATCTGGCAAGAAAGTTTGCCGGCAAAGCCGGTAACGGAGGATTTACATTGGTGGAGTTGATTGTGGTGATTGTCATCATGGGGATTCTCACTGCAGCGATTTTGCCCACGGTTACCGGTTATGTGGCGGATGCCCGAGAGCAGGTCAGCAATTCTAATCGGCACATGGTGGAGCAAGCGGCGCGACTCTATCTGACTAACTGGGAGATGGAAAGCGGCGGTGCTGATAGTGCCACGATTACTGCTGCTGAATTGGTACAGCAAGGGTATCTGTCCGCTTTACCAGAAGGCGAGGACTACAACGTAACGATTAGCAAAACAGACAATCGGTACGATGTGACGGTGACGCCCACCGTCGTCAGCGGTGATTAGGGACAAAGGGTCTGAAGCCATGCGGCGATGACGGAGACAGAAAGCCATATGTCACTTGAGTGCCTGAAATTTTTCAGAAATATGACGCGATGCGTCAGTAGTCAGGTACTCAAAGTGGCAGAATGGGACAACATACCGAATAGAACAAAGAAAAAATACATAAACAATGAACCGCTTTTTCTGGTTATGACAATATATAAATGAACGGCCGCAAGTTGAATATAGAAGGGAGGAACATCAATGGAACTGGCAAGTTTAGAGCAATTGGCGGAGCAATACGGAGGTGTGTTGTATGCCTTTTGCAATCAACTGACAGGTTCTCGACAGGAAGGAGAGGAACTGTATCAGGAAACATTCCTGAAAGCTGTGGAGCTACATCGGCAGATTGACGCGGCGCAAAATCCTAAAGGTTTTTTGGTTGCGGTGGCTGCTCGTTTGTGGTGCAATCGCCGTCGGAAATATGCTTGGCGGCAGCGCATCGCACCTATGGGACAATGGGACGAACAGGAGGAGCAACAACCGACACAGACATACTGTAACAATCCAGAGGAACTGGCGTTGCAGTTGGAACAGCGGAGATTGGTCCGTCAGGCTGTCTCAGAACTGCCGGATAAATGGAAGCTGCCGGTATATATGTATTATACAGTGGGGCTTTCTATAGAAGAAATTGCTAGTTTGCTGCGGATTCCCACGGGAACAGTGAAAAGCAGATTATATAAAGCAAGAGAAGTATTAAAAGAAAAATTGGAGGTGTCGTGGAATGAAAAATGACGAAAAACTGGATGATTTATTGCGCCGGAGTTTGCAGGCGGAAAAAACAGGTCCTGTACCCTCGGCACAAATCCAAAGAGAAACGATAGAGAAAATGAAGGAGCGATATACAATGCTATCTGAAAAAACACGCAAATCCTTGTGCTTGACTGTGTTGGGCGCAGCATTGGTGGTGGCGGTGCCAGCAGGGGCTTTGGCGGCCTGGCAGCTGTTGAGTCCAGCACAGATTGCCCACGAGCTGCAGGACAATGCTTTGGAAAAAGCCTTTGCCAGTGAAGAGGCGCTGTTTATCAACCAATCGGTGCGGTCCGGCGGCTATCGCATTACTTTGCTGGGCTTGGTATCCGGCGCTGTCTGCAGTGAGTATGTGCCTTCTGATGTAGAACTTGGTCAGGACCGTTTATATGCTGCGGTTGCCATTGAAAACGCTGACGGCAGTCCTATGCCTGATGTCAGCAGTGAGGAATATGGGGAGAAAACTTTTTTGGTGACGCCGTTAATTCAAGGGCAGCTTCCCTGGCAGGTAAATATCTTTACTATGGGAGGCGGCTATGGTGAGTTTGTGCAAAATGGCATTCAGTACCGGCTGGTGGAATGTGGAGATGTGACGGCTTTTGCGGACCGCAATGTGTGGTTGGCTGTCACTGATGAATTTTCTATCAGTAATGGCACATTTTTGTACGATGAGGCGACGGGAAATTTGAGCGAGAACCCCAATGCCCGTGGTGTGAATGTTTTGTTTAAACTACCATTGGATACGGCCGATGCGGACAAAGCTAAAGCGGAGCAGTTGTTGCAGCAGTGGATGGGTGACGATGCAGATTGGGAGTATGATGCAGAGGCTGCTGCTGCTCATAAAGAACAATATCAGAGCATTATCCGAGAAGGAAAGATGCAGGAACATAAATTGCTGGAGCAAACTGCCGATGGCAGTTGGTGGTATTTTTATGGTGATGGTGGAGAGATGGAATTGCTGCCGGAAAATGTGCAGGACCTTGCCAACGGTGCGGTATATACGGATAATCAGATCATCATGGACGATACAGAGAATTGGCAAGCTGTGCTATTGGGGCGGGACGAACAGGGCCATTTATATGGAGAACTTTATGTACTGCCTAAAACTGCACAGGAGAAAGACGAAAATAAAGAAAATATCATGTCTATTTCCATTGGCGGAGAACAATCACAATAATAGCCCATTATCTATATAAGGAAAAGAGAAGCGGTTTCAGAATTTTTTATTTGTATGTAAACAGATAAAAATGGGGCTGCTTCTTTTTTATTGTGGTATGAAAATAATTCTGATACTTTCCTCTTGACAGATTGTGCATATTGTATATAATGAGTATATACAATATAACATGAGGTGCACATCATGAATATTATTATCAGTAATTTAAACGAAAAACCTATTTATGAACAAATTGCCAGTCAGATTAAAGCGCTAATTATCAGCGGACAATTGCAGGAGGGCGATATGTTACCATCCATGCGTATGTTGGCCAAGGAGCTGCGCGTCAGCGTTATCACGACGAAGCGGGCCTATGAAGAATTGGAGCGGGAAGGCTTTATCACTTCACAGACGGGAAAGGGCAGCTTTGTAGCCAGCAAAAATACAGAGCTGGTGCGGGAAGCGCAGCTGCAAAAGCTGGAGCAGCAGTTGGTACAGGCAATTGAAACGGCGCGCATCGGCAATGTTTCCCTAGAGGAATTGCAGGAAATGCTGGCACTGCTTTATGGAGGAGAAGAATCATGACATATGCATTAGAATTGCAGCATGTGAAAAAAAATTTTGAACATTTTACATTGCAGGATATTTCTCTGGCACTGCCTCGAGGATATATTCTGGGTCTTATTGGGGAAAATGGTGCAGGCAAAAGTACGATTATCAAACTATTGCTGAATTTGCTCCACTCCGATGGTGGTCAGATTGAGGTGCTGGGCATTCCGGCGGAAACCTTCTCTGCACAGCGCAACGAGCAAATCGGCGTGGTAATGGATGAACGCGGCTTGCCGGAAATGTTGAATCTCCGACAGGTAAACCGGATTATGGAGGATTTATACTCTAGCTGGGATTCGGATACCTTTTACAGTTTGACAACGCGGTTTGGATTACCGGAAAAAAGCAAAATAAAAACCTATTCTCGCGGCATGAAAATGAAACTGTCTATCGCAGTTGCGCTCAGTCATAACGCACAGCTGTTGATTCTCGACGAAGCTACAAACGGGCTGGATCCGGTGGTGCGGGATGAGCTTTTGGATTTGTTTTTAGAGTTTATGCAGGATGAAAATCATGCAATTCTGATGGCGTCTCACATTACCAGCGATCTGGAAAAGGTGTGCGACCACATTGCGTATATTCATGAGGGCCGCATAGAGCTGAATATGGAAAAGGACCAGCTGCTGGAAGACTATGCAGTATTTAAGGGCAGCGAGGAACAGTTGGCGGAAATTCCCGAGGATGCTGTGCTGCGGGTGCGCCGTCACCAATTTGGACTGGAGGCATTGGTCAAGCGGAATGAAGTACACGCTGCGGCTGCTTTGGAGCGTCCTACATTGGAGAGTATTATGCTGTTTTTCAATAAAGGTACCCGGCAGTAGGCAGGGAAAAATTATAAATTGATAAATTGGAGTGAAAAAAATGAGAGGTTTGCTGCGAAAAGATATCCTCATGATGAAAGACGGTATCGGAATTTATCTGATATTTATAATCCTTTACAGTTTGTTTAGTTTTTTTTCTGGGGCACCTGATATTGCCGCTACGATCGTTATCCTCGTAATGATTATGCTGCCCTTTAATACGTTATCCTACGATGAGCTGTACCAGTGGGACCGGTATGTATTGACTTTGCCGGTATCACGAAGGCAAATCATCCGGAGCAAATATGTATTCGCTTTGCTGGTGTCTGGTGCTGCGTTGCTGTTCTACGCAGCAATGGACTTATTGTTGGGCGGTGATTTGCGGGAGATAATGCGGGGATGTCTGCCTACCATTATAGGCGGATTGGTAACTATAGCGTTGGCGTTTCCCTGTATATTAAAGTGGGGGCAAAAGGGGCGATTGCTTATAGTTCTGTTTTGCGGCGTAGCTGGCGGAATCATCGGTGTGTTGGGGATTGTCACAGAATACGGCGGCGGATTAGAAATTGCCGTTTCTGAGGGTGTAATGGTTACTGAGAGCGTAGTATTGCTTGGCGCGTTGTTGATTTCACTGCTTGCGCTGCTGATTTCCTATAAAATCTCCTGCAAAATCTACGAAAAAAAACAGTTTTAAAGAAAAATGATAGTCTGCCTGCCCAATTTCCTGCTATGTCGTACTATGTAGATGGTGGAAATTTTGCTGATTTTTTAGGGTGTTTATGCTATACTGAAAAAAACAAAGGAGGGCAGAAGCATGGTAAAGCATATCGTAATGTTTCGTTTCTTTGATGAAATATCTGCAGAGGAACGACAGGCGAAGGTACAGGAAATTAAAGAAAAGACAGAGGCTTTAAAGGAACAGATTGCGGGCATTGTTCAACTGCAGGTATTCATTGCGCCTGTGGGCACAAGCACACACAGTTTTATGTTGGAAGGGCTGTTTGCTAGCGTAGAGGCACTGGACTGTTATCAGGTTCATCCAGCACATTTGGCAGTAGGCGCGATCATCAAAGGCGTTGCGGGAGAACGGGCTTGTTTTGATTATGAGGTCTAAATATAGCATGGTTGAGCGAAATTTGCAATAATAAAAAAAGTTTTTGTGAAAACTTGTTGTCAAAAAAAAGAGAATGACGTACAATAAAAGAAGCAAAGTTGTGAAGTGATTCGCATAAGTCGACTAACCCATCAAACACACAAAAATCGGCTGACTTTGCTAATGGATGCTTTGAGGATTTTTCCCTGAAGCATCTTTTTTTTTATGCCTTTTTCGTGTAAAATAATATCATTGTGAGAAAAGGAAACGGGGCAGGAAAATGAAACGAAATTTCAAACGGGTAATGGCGATACATGATTTATCAGGTTTGGGGCGTTCTTCGCTGATGGCGGTGACACCGGTACTTTCTGTGATGGGGATGCAAGTGTGTCCTGTACCTACAGCGGTATTGTCCAGCCAAACCAGCGGCTTCCATGATTACACCTTTGTGGATTTGACACCAACCATGCCAAAGTATTTGCAGCACTGGAAAAGTCTGCAGATGGATTTTGACTGTATTTACAGCGGCTTTTTGGGCTCGGCGGAGCAAATTCATATGGTGTGGGAGATTTTGCAGGAGTTTTCCAACCAGGATACTCTGGTAGTAATTGATCCAGTATTGGGCGATGATGGAGAGCTATATGATACAATGGATATGGGCATGGTGAAGCAAATGACCGGATTGATTCGAGAGGCGGACATTATCACGCCCAATGTGACAGAATGTAAATTGCTTTTGGGATTGCCAGCGGACACGAAACTGTATGCGGAGCAATTGTGCCACTTGCTGCCCCTTCTGGGAAAAATGGGCCCTGATGCGGTGGTTGTGACAGGGGTACACAGGCGGGATGGCGGTCGGTGTGTTTGCTGTTATGAAAAAGAGAACGACCAATGTCAATTTGTAGAGTATACGGAGTTGCCGGTGGATTATCCGGGCACCGGGGATATCTTCGCCGCAGTGATGATTGGTGGTCTGCTGCAGGGACGGGAGTTGTTGCAAAGTGTCCGTTTGGCGACAGATTTTATCTG
>DKVF01000082.1:0-5927 GCA_002491065.1 Peptococcaceae bacterium UBA7185 | reverse complement strand
CTGGAAAAAAATTTGTTTCGGTTGTTGCCGGAATAAATTAGGCTTGTTTTACACACCCTATCAAAAAAGGTAGGGTGATTTTTTATGCGATATTTTCGGGAAAAGGATGCATTGCCAATAGCTTTGGCTTGCGGTGTGTTATTGATGTTGGGATGGTTTACGTTGACAATTGCGCAACTAGAGCAGAACTCGACGCAGGCAGAGAGTGATCTTACACAGGCAAGTGTGCCAGTGCTGATGTATCATCACCTTTTGCCGCAGGACGCGATGACCGGTATGTTTGCAGACAATAACGTGGCAGTGAGCGTAGAGCAGTTTACGCAGGATATTGCCACGTTGAAAGCGCAGGGTTACCATACCATCAGTTTGCGGCAGCTGGATGATTTTGTACAGGGAAAAGAAGAACTGCCAGGAAAATGTGTTGTGATTACCTTTGACGATGGATATCTCAGCAATAAAATTTATGCGATGCCTGTGCTGCGTGAGGCGGGATATACAGCTGTTATTTTTGCGTTAACAGGTTGGATTGAGGAGCATCCTCAGGAATTTCGAGCAGCAGGATTGCAGTATCTCAGCTGGCCGGAGATCAAAGAAATGAAAGATACGTTTCAATTTGCTAGTCATACTGACAATCTCCACGAGTTATCATGGAACGGAAAGGGAAAATTGACAACGGTATCAGAAGGGGAGTTGGCAGAGGATGTGGCGCGTTCAGTGAAAAAATTACAGGGCACCCAATATTTTTCTTATCCTTACGGGCATTACAACGATATAGCCAAGAGGGTATTGGCACAAGAGGGGATTCAGTTGGCATTTACGGTGGAGCCTGTCAACGTGCTGGCAGGAGATGATCCCTTAACGTTGGGGCGCTGGGATATGTACCAATACAGCATAGAGGATGTGTTGGCACAGCGACGTTAATAGAATACTGGTTTGACAGAATGGTGTTTCTGGAATCTATGATACAGGCTGCAGAAGAAACTCTGAAAAATCACTGTTTTAGAGTTGTGACAGGGCTTCGATTTGTGATACAATAAAAAGAACTGAAACGACGGAACTGGTGGTGATGTATGTGCGGCTGCGGACCTTGCGGATATGGAAAAAAGGGAAGCCTTTATGGTTGTTATTGATTGGCTGGCTTGTGTTTGGTGCGTTGTTTTTGTTGCTTCTGGGTTATAATTTGTTTGATTGGCGCGGCGGCTTACCTAAAGTGGAAGTAGCCGACAGTGAAACCATCAGCGCAGAAGGTGTACAAGCTGTGGAGCTTCATGCAGAAGGGGTCGCTGTGGAGGTTGCTTCCAGTTATGATGTGCGTGAAATTAAAGTGCAGCTGTACGGAAGTGGTTATGTCAATCAGCGTGCTGTTTGGCAACAGGATGAAACGGGAAGATTAGTGATTCGACTGGCCCAGTATCCTGTAACTGCCAATGCCTACGGCAACCGCTATAAGGACAATCTGACCATGCGTGTACTGTTGCCCAAACGCAGCTATGATGAGCTGGCTGTCTATGGAGATCGTTTACACGCTATATTTTATCAATGCAAGGGCAAACAATTGACTGCAGATGTAGCCTACGGCTCTATAGAGCTGTATAAGGCGGATTTGCAAAAGGCTGAATTGCAGAGCAATACCTCAACAATTGACATTACTCGCAGCCGGATTCACCATCTGGATATAGAGAATATGGATGGCGATACAAATTTGTTGGACAACGAGTTGCGTTACTGGAGGTATCACAGTAGGTCCGGTGATTTGGAAGCGCTTACAAGTAAAATAAAGGGCATTTGGGAGCTTTCCAGTGAGTGGGGGGATATTCATGTGGGCACGAAAAAATGGACGGACAACCTGTTGCTGGATTTACACACAGACAGAGGCGTGCTTACGGCTTCCAGCAAGAGAAAGCCCTGGAAGAAACGAATTCCCACAGCGTTGACCGAGCAGGATTTGTTGCTTTTGGAAGGCAGGGGAGAAAATATTTTGTCCGTGAACAGCGAAGAAGGCAACATTACGTTGGATACGGTGAAGTTTGCTGAGTAATTGATTGACAAGGTTGTGAATAAAACAAAAAATATTCCATAAAAACAGAAATTATGCGAAAATATGCAGTATTTAGAAGAGGGCTCCATGGAAACAGGTGGCAGAACGGGGTATAATCTTTCTGAATCTAAATGAAGAAAGGAGGATTTATTCTGCATTCCTGTACAAAATTATTTCAACCATACCTTCGTGATCTGGCAGAACAGTACCGAAACAAGCATTGCTATTCTCAAGAACGGATGGCGGAACTGCTACAGGTAACAACCCGTAATTATACTGACCTGAAACGGGGCAAACATTCTTTTTCTGTGTCATCGCTTATATTTTTATTGTTGCTCCTTTCTGATGATGAGGTGCGGCAATTTTTAGCACAGATGCGCGCATTGATAAAAGATGCGGAAGATTTAGATTTTATGGAATAAAGAGAGGGTTGTATCTGGAAAGGTTGTGTCGCGGGTTGACGGCACAACCTTTTTTTAAGAACGAATAGGAATCTTGTATATATAGACACTATTTATAATAATTTTAAGAAAGCATGTAAGATTAATACCAAGAAAAATGCATAAAAATAAAAAATTCACTAGCCAGAGGGAGAGGGTAGGTGTATAATAAATAACTGCCGACTTTCCGTTGGCATGATATAGACGCATAAAATTTGTGCGGTGTGAATAAGAAAGTAAAAGGGAGAGGGCTTTGTTGGAGAAAGTAAAAATGTTTATACAGAAAGAAATTCTGTCTACCTTAAAGGGTGACATTATCGGCGGGATTTCCGTGGCCTTTGTTGCATTGCCATTGGCACTTAGTTTCGGTGTATTATCCGGCGCGGGTGCTGCTGCTGGTGTGTATGGCGCCATTTGCACAGGGATTTTGGCCTCAATGTTTGGTGGTACCAAAGCGCAGATTTCCGGGCCTACTGGTGCAATGACAGTTGTGCTGGTAAGCATGGCAGACAAGTATGGGTTGGAAGGGTTAGTCGCTTCTATGATTTTGGCCGGCATCTTCGAAATCATTATGGGATTGTTGAAGCTGGGTAAATATATTCGCTTGATTCCCAAACCGGTTATGGTGGGATTTACCAATGGGATTGGCATGTTGATTTTTATCAACCAGTTTAAGTATTTCAATATGAGTCCTATACTTTGCACATTGTCTATCATATTGATGCTGATACTGCCTATGATTAATAAAAAGCTGCCGTATGCCATCATTACCGTGATTGTAGGGACAGTAGTTTCTAAGGTCTGGCTGCCTATGCCGGAGGCTTATGTGGTGGGGCAGATTCCCTTGGCGCTGCCGTCGCTGCAGATTCCAAATTTTTTTGCTATGAATATCATGGATCTCTGCCAGGCGGGGCTGACACTGGCGCTCTTGGGCGCGATTGAATCGTTGTTGTCTGCTCTTGTGGTAGATGAGATGACCGGTACCAAACATGACAGCGACAGAGAAATTTTAGGGCAGGGGATTGCCAATACTGTGGCAGCCTGCTTTGGCTTCTTAATTGGTACCGGTGCTATTGCCCGTTCCGTAGTGAATGTCAATGCCGGCGGTCGTGGCCGTATGTCAGGGATTATTCATGCTTTGGTGCTGATTTTGTTGATTGCTGTGTTTGGTGATTTGGCGGCAGGCATTCCACTGGCGGTACTGGGCGGTGTACTGATGGGGACAGCACTGCGTATGATTGAGTATGGGGAAAGTTATCGTTTGGCTCGTGCCTCAAAAGAAGCTTTTGTAGTGATTGCCATTACAACTGTGCTGACTGTTGTGGTGGACTTGACTTTTGCAGTGGCAATCGGCACGATGGTATCGGCCTTGGCTATGCTGTTCAGCGTTGCCAATGGGTATCTGGAAGAATATCCGGTTCCCTGCAGTGCCAACCAGAAATATATTAAGTCCTTCAGCATTCAGGGACAAATGTTTTTCCTTGTATCTGAAAGCATTATCAGCTCTTTAGAAGTAAAATGTAAAGGCGCTGATATTGTAGTACTCAATATGAGTCATGCGCAGGTGGTAGATATTACAGGAATTATTACGCTGGGCAAGATTAAAGATTCGCTGGCTCTGCAGGGTGTACGTACTATCTTCACCGGCTTATCGGAGGCTGCCTATAAGAAAATGCTGGCGCTGGGCATTGTGGACGGCAGTGAGGAAGCTATCAACTGCGGTGACAAATTGGAAGCTGTAGCTTATGCGCAGGCATTGGCGCACAATGATGAATGGGGTGCGCATTGGATTATTTATGAGCAATTGCAGATGAATGATGAATATCGCATTGCTGAAATTACCGAGGAGGGGTTGTTGTTCAATGAAAACACTATTGGTTAATGGAAGTCCTCATGCGAAGGGATGCACCTATACTGCACTGTGTGAGGTAGCCGCTGCATTGGAGCAGGAAGGCATTGAAACAGAAATTTTTCAGGTAGGTACGAAGCCGATTTCTGGTTGCTTGGGCTGCGGCGCTTGTTTGAAGACAGGGCGTTGTGTCATTGCAGATACAGTAAATGAATTTTTGGATAAAGTGGAAGAGGCCGATGCTTTTGTATTTGGTTCTCCGGTGCATTTCGCCTCAGCTTCCGGTATGCTGACATCTTTTATGGATAGAGCTTTTTATGGTCGGGGCAATCTGTTCGCTTATAAACCGGCAGCAGCTGTCATGAGTTGCCGTCGTGGCGGCGCTACAGCGACGTTTGAACAAATCAATAAATACTTTACTATCAGCAATATGCTCATTGTAGGCTCTCAATATTGGAATATGGTACATGGCAACACGCCGGAAGAAGTAAAACAGGACGGCGAAGGAATGCAGACCATGCGTACGCTGGGGCTCAACATGGCTTGGCTGATGAAGTCCATTCAAGCGGGAAAAGACGCAGGCTTGGAACTGCCGCAGAGAGAAGCAAAGATCAATACCAATTTTATTCGGTAAGCTTAAAAATAAGCTTGAGAGCGGTTAAATAGAAACCCTTGATAAAGGTATAATGCATTGTATGCAGAAGCCTTTTATCAGGGGTTTTGCGTATATAAGAAGGTATTTGACGGAAGCCAATGTATTTTTTGCTCTGTAATAGCGGGTGATTTTTCTGCTTTATTCCAACGGCAGGGTAGAAGCCGGAAGGCCAAAGGATGCCGTGAGGGCAAACATCATCACCAGCCATACGAAAATCATGCAGAGAAGAATCTTTGTGCCGTCCCCGCCGTTTTCTTTGTAATATTTCTCCTTTTTTGCGCTATCCATATTTATAGCTCGGGCAATAGAACGCTCTACATAATTCATATAACAATAATTGCCGAAAAATCCAAAAAACAGAGATAGTACCAAAGAAACTACCATGGAAACTGTAGACCAGCCAAAAGCAAAATTAAGATACAGTGTACCCAGGCTGAGCCCCATACCGATACATCGCCAGCCCAACATTTTGCGGTAAAAACACCAGTAAAAGTTGAACAGCAATCCCCAAATGTTGAAGCTGATTTTACTCTGTTTGCGCTTCATTTCTTCAAATTTTTTTGTGTAATAATCGACTTTTTTACTTTCCCCGATAAATGCGCTGTATTCTTTGCGCCAATCCTTTGTTTTAAGTGAAGCTACATCCATGCGGTTCTCTCCCTTTTCATAATGTAAATTGTAAATGTGAATAACAATTCCTTTTATTTCACTATACTTGTTTTGTGCCATCTTTGCAAGAGAAAAATGGGTTTTCTCTTACAAAGACAATAGGCAAAATGTTTCACGTGAAATATTGCATTAACCAGGAGAATCCCTGCAGCCCACATAAAAGTGAGTCTATTCTTTGTTAAGATGTTGATGTACTAAACTATACAGCACAAAATGTCGAAGGAAAATTCTTGTCATTCACAAAATATTCCAGTATAATTGGTTCAGGATTTATTT
>DKVF01000035.1 GCA_002491065.1 Peptococcaceae bacterium UBA7185 | reverse complement strand
CTGGGACCGGGGCGATCTGGAGACCCTGCAGCGGTATTTTGGCTATACGGTGTCCAATGCCAAAGGGAAACCCACCAACTCGGAGTTTATTGCTATGGTATCAGATCGGATTCGACTAAATTATTAAAAGATTTTTATGTATCTGCTATTTATCTTCTCCACAAATATTGATATAATAAAGACAAATATGCGAGTGGAGTGATGAACATGTTTGTAGGAAATACAAAAGATATGCCAAAGATTGATATGACCCCAGGCGGTGCAAAAGGCGCATGGAAGCAAGTTGCAGTTGGACCGGAGCAGGGTTGGGAAGATTATGTGATGCGCATTATCACTTTGGAAGCAAATGGAAATTCTCCTGCACATCGTCATGATTGGCCACATATCAATTATGTGATTTCTGGGCAAGGGACTTTGATGATTGCAGATAAGGAGTATACCATAGGTGCAGGAGATTGTGCCTATGTACCATCCAATGAAGATCACTGTTTTACGAATAAGGGAGAAAACCCTTTGGAATTTATTTGCATTGTGCCGATTAGAGGGGAAGCTTAATTATGAAAAAATAGACCACATGGCATTGCAATGTGGTCTATTTTTTCATATAAGATTGCGTTCTAGGAGGTTAACAGTGTGAAAAAAAACATAATTCTGGTTGGCTTCATGGGCACAGGGAAAAGCTCTGTTGGTCGTAGATTGGCACAAAGATTACAAATGACTTTTTATGACACGGACATAGAAATGGAGTCGGTGACAGGGTTGGACCTGATGACATTATATTGGAAATGCGGGAAAGTTCGTTTTCGATCTGAGGAAGATCTGGTTTTATGTAAATTACTGCATAAGGAAAACTGTGTGATTGCTACCGGTGGCACCTTGGAACCATATCCGGAACGATTGCAGATGATGCATCAGTCGGGTATGTTGGTTTATTTGAAGGCCGAGCCGAGAATTCTGCAGCGGAGGGTGGCACGCAAAAGCAATCGCCCATTGTTGCGGCATTCGACAGAATTAGATGGGCTCTATCGTTTGTATCAAGGTCAAATGTGTTGGGAAAAGGTGTCCGATCTGGTGATTGATACAACAGAAAAAGAGTTTCTGGAGATTATTGAAATTATTTGCAGTGCATGGGAGCGTGAGTGCCGTGGAGTTTTATAAAGTAACAAAGCAAAATGATATCTGGATTTTGGAAGAGGAAGCAGGGCAGGCCGGTGCGGTGTTGGACAACGCACTGTTGGGTCAGTTGGCATTGCTTCTGCACAGCTGTTATGTACAACAAGAACGTTTAGCCTTGCATTTTCGTCGTTATTTGACAGCTTATTACAGTAGCGGTGAGATGGAATATATTCTGTTATCTGAAGGGCAGATTCTGGCAGACAAACCCTTTTTAGATGGATTTGCTACGACATGGTTGGACGGGGAAGAAGAAAATCGCGTGTGGATTGGTGCAGATGGCGCCGTAGAAAATCGCGGGCCCAGCGGGGCAGAGGTAAAAACGATTTTAGAATTGCTGCTTAACGGTTTGACGAAGAAAACCAATGAAATCAAGTTGTAAAAATAGAAAAGGAATAGATAAAATGAAACATATCTTAACGATTGCAGGTTCTGATTCCGGTGGAGGTGCTGGGATTCAGGCTGATTTGAAAACGATTACAATGCTGGGCGCTTACGGTGCCAGTGTTATTACTGCAGTGACTGCGCAAAATACCCAAGGTGTACGGGGTGTGTATGAAGTACCCTTGGATGGGATTGCCGCACAGTTAGATGCAGTTTGCCAGGATATTACTTTTCATGGGGTGAAAACAGGAATGCTTTCCAGTAAAGCAGTTGTGGAACTGGTCAGCGAAAAAATAAGTGCTTATCGTTTGTCTAATGTAGTAGTGGATCCAGTGATGGTGTCAACCAGTGGTGATTTGCTGTTGCAGCCAGATGCCATTGATGCTGTGCGACAGCTGTTATTGCCCCGCGCTTTTTTGGTTACTCCTAATCTGCAGGAAGCGGCAGTGCTGGCGAATATGGAGATTTATACATTAGAAGATATGCAGCGCGCGGGCAAACGGATTTGTGAAGAAATGGGCTGTACCAATGTACTGGTGAAAGGTGGCCATTTAGAAGAGGGTGCTACAGATGTACTTTGTACTGCCGATGGGCAATTTATCCATTTTACAGAACAGCGAATTGACAGCAAAAACACCCATGGCACAGGATGCACTTTGTCGGCTGCATTGGCAACCTATCTTGCCCAGGGAAAAACTTTGCCGCAGGCAGTACAGGCGGCAAAACAGTATTTAACACAGGCGCTTTATCATGGAAGGATGGATGAGGTTGGCCATGGCAGTGGGCCAGTAAGACATAACTATAGCTTAACCAGATAGAAAAATTGAGGAGAGAAGGTACAGCCGTGAAACTAGATTCGCTAGGAGAATTTGGCTTGATTGATTTAATTCAGATTCCTGCATTTGCGCCGGAACAACTCATTTTAGGAATCGGTGATGATTGCGCAGTACTGCCTTTAGATGATACTTTCTATCAGTTGGTCAGTTGCGATTTGCTGGTAGAAGATGTACATTTTATTCGCGGGCGAATTTCTCCGTATCATTTGGGCTATAAGTCTGTGGCGGTTAACCTCAGCGATGTGGCAGCGATGGGCGGAAAACCAGTGCACATTTTGCTCTCTATGGCGTTGCCAGCGGATTATACAGTAGAGGAATGGCAGGAATTTTATCGAGGTGTGGAGGATATCTGCAAAAGATATCGCGTCAATATCATTGGTGGGGACACTACTTCTGCGGATAAGTTGACCATCAATGTGACGGTGTTGGGAAAGGTAGCACAAAATCAGCTTCATTTGCGTAAAGATGCGCAGCCGGGGGATATCGTTTTTGTGACAGGCACCTTAGGCGGCAGTCGCGCAGGTCTGGAAATGATTTTGCATGAGGATCAGGTTTTTTCGCAGCTGGATACAACCCATTTGTTACAGTGTCACTGTAAGCCAGAGCCTTGCTGTGAAGAAATTGGCGTGTTGAATAATTTGGCTGGAGAGGCGTTGCATGCCTTGAATGACATCAGCGATGGTCTGCTTTCCGAATGCGGAGAAATTGCAAAGGCAAGTGATGTAGCGTTGAGACTGCAAACGGAGAAAATTCCTGTGGATGAAGATTGCCGACATTTGGCAGAGCAAGTCGGAGCAGATGGATTGCAGTGGGCAATGACCGGCGGTGAGGATTATCAGTTGGTGGGCACTATAGCAGCAGAGAAAGCTGCAGAAATTAAACAGCAATATGAGATCCTGACAGGAAAGCACCTTTTCTTTATTGGTACAGTGCATGACGGCAAGGGCGTTTATCTACAGCAAAATGGGAAATGGCAGATAGTGCAGCAAAAAGGATACAATCATTTTGACAAGCAAAATGAAACCAATTGGCAGGTTGAAAGTGCATCGGACAGCCAAGGACAGCGAAACTATGAGATGCTGCTGGAAGAACAGCAGGCTCGCCTGGAGCGGCAGGAGGAAGCGCAGCGCGTTTATCGTCATGATTTGCAGAATCATTTTGTTTGCTTGTCTGGTTTGTTGGAATGTGGAAATGTAGAGCAGGCCAGAAGCTATTTGCGAGAGTTGCAGTCGGCCTTGCCAGTCAGTGAGACCAAACAATACAGCCAGCGCATTGTATTGAACAGCTTATTAAATCAAAAAGCGGCATTAGCAGAGGCAAAGCAAATGGATTTTCAATTCAGCGGCGATGAACATCTATTGGATTTTATCAGCGATTATGATTTGTGCATTATGATTGGCAATTTGCTGGATAATGGGATAGAACATTCTGCGTGTCAAGAGGAAGCCTATTTATATTTAGATATTCTACAGAACGAGGCAGGATTTGTTCTTTTACGTATGGAAAATAGCTGTGAGAGGGTTCCATGTGTGCAAAATGGCCATCTTTGCACGCAGAAAGCAGATCCTGAGCTGCATGGGAAAGGAATCGAGCAAATTAAGCGAATCACGCAGAAATACGGAGGAGCTTTCAGCTGGATTTTTGACAGTGCGGGACGGCGTTTTTTTACCCAGTGTCAATTTTCCACAGAGGTTTGACATTCACTTAGGAGACATGGGCCAGCAATTGGTCTCTAAAAGGGACTTTGAGGAGGTGAGGCGAGATGAAAAAAATAGTTTCAGGAATTATTCTGTTTTTGTATTGTATATTGGGAATGGTGCCAATGGCGTGGGCTGATGCGCCGCCGCAAAAAATTATGGTGATTACAGTAGATAATGCTGTGGAATCAGGATTGGCGTCCTATCTGGAGCGCAATGTTGCAGCAGCGAAAGAAAAGCAGGTCGACATACTGATTTTAGAGCTGGATACGCCGGGGGGCAGAGTGGATGCAGCGCAAGATATCAAGCGCATTCTATACAACAGCGATATGGAAACGGTAGCCCTGATAAAGGATCATGCATTATCAGCCGGCGCTTATATTGCGCTGTGCTGCGATAAGATTGCCATGATGCCGGGAAGTACACTGGGCGATGCTGAGATGCTCATTAACGGGACCACAGCGGATGAAAAGTATCTGGGTCCGTGGCGGGAAGAATTTGCTGCCATTGCAGAGGATAAAGGACGTGATCCTGAGATTGCAAAGGCTTTTGTCGACCGCGATATGGAACTGGTCGGCATTGTTGAAAAAGGAAAATTGCTGACACTGACGCCGCAGCGCGCAATTGAATTGGGAATGGCTGATGTGTTTGTAAATGATCGTGAGGAATTGCTTGAGTGGCTGAATGGAGAAAACGCTGAATTATTTTATAGTGAAATGACTGGCGCAGAGCGATTTACACGAATTATTACCCATCCCAATGTTGCACCATTTTTGTTGTCCTTGGGTGTTTTGTGTCTGATTGGTGAGGTCTTCACACCGGGAATAGGTGTATTTGCAGTAGCAGGTGTTGTATTACTTTCTTTATATTTTGGAGGACATATGATAGCAGGTATGGCGAGCTGGTTTGCACTGTTGTTATTTTTGGCAGGGCTCATCCTATGTTTTATTGAAATATTGACTCCGGGCTTTGGCATTTTCGCACTGGGCGGAATAGGCTGTATTGTCGGCAGTATTTTTCTGACAACGCCAGATATGGCTACGGCAGTAAAATATTTAGCGATTATACTTTTAGTGATGGTGATTTGTGCACCGATTTTGTTCAAGCTTTTCAGCAAGAGCCGTTTCTTCGAGCGTTTGATGGTACGGGAACGTCTGACTACAGAGGAAGGTTATGTAGCCGGCAGACAGGAGCAGGCTGATTATGTAGGGCAATACGGTGTGGCAATTACCACGTTGCGCCCGGCGGGTACCGTGGAGTTGGAAGATGGTACTCGGATTGATGTTGTAACGCGGGGTGAATATATTGAAAAAGGAGAACCGGTACAAGTGACGCGAAAGGACGGAACTTGGCTGGTAGTTGAAAAAAGGAGGATAAAAGAGTAATGGGTGGATTGGTTATTACAATTTTATTAGTATTAATTTTGCTGATGCTGTTTTTCCGCTTTGTTCCCATCGGGTTGTGGATTTCAGCATTGGCAGCAGGTGTAAAGGTAGGTTTGTTCAACTTAGTAGGTATGCGTTTGAGACGGGTACCGCCGCAGAAAATCGTGATGCCTTTGATTAAGGCAATCAAAGCAGGGCTGGATATGGATACTTCCAAGTTGGAAGCACATTATCTGGCAGGTGGGAATGTAGATAAGGTAATTGATGCGTTGATTGCGGCAGAACGTGCCGGAATTGAGCTGAATTTTTCCAGAGCGGCAGCCATTGACTTGGCAGGTCGTGATGTGAAAGAGGCCGTTATGGTTTCAGTTACACCGAAGGTTATCGAAACTCCGGTGATTGCAGCGATGGCCAAAAATGGGATTCAGGTAAAAGCAATTGCCCGTGTAACAGTGCGTGCCAATATTGACCGTTTGGTGGGCGGCGCAGGGGAAGAAACCATTATTGCCCGTGTCGGCGAAGGGATTGTAAGTACTGTCGGCAGTGCGGAAAGCCATAAAGATGTATTGGAAAATCCAGATAATATCTCAAAAACTGTTTTGGCGAAAGGACTGGATTCGGGAACCGCTTTTGAAATCCTTTCCATTGATATTGCAGATGTGGACGTAGGAAAGAATATTGGTGCAGAATTACAGATTGACCAGGCAGAGGCTGACAAAAATATTGCACAGGCAAAAGCAGAAGAACGGCGTGCGATGGCAGTTGCCCAGGAACAGGAAATGAAAGCACGGGTGCAGGAAATGAGAGCGCGCGTTGTGGAAGCAGAGGCAGAAGTGCCGATTGCCATGGCAGAAGCGCTGCGTAACGGAAATATGGGCGTGATGGATTATTACAATCTATTAAACGTGCAGGCAGATACTACGATGCGGGATCACATTGCCTCGGCAACGAATCCGACAGCAGATAAAGAATAGGTGATGGCCTATGGAATGGCTGGGGGTAATAATTTTTATTGCGATTACCGTATACGACAGTGTGCGGAAGAGCAATAAAGCAAAAGAACAAAAAGCACAGCGACAAAAAAGCGGAAAACAGCCGCCGGTTACGCATAAGGATAAGGGAAATACTCTGGCTGGCAGTGCAAATCCAAGTACAAAAAAGGTGCAAACAAGCGGCAGTATTTTGAGCAATTTGATGGATTTTATAGAAGAGGCCGACAAGCAGCTTGCTTCTGAAGGAAAAGAGAATCCTAAAAAGGCAAAATCAGCAGCAAAGGCAAAAACGGTTTCGCCAGCAAAAAAACATACCGGAAAAGGTGAAAAGGCTGTGTCACAAGCTGGAGCATCATCCCAACCGACGAAGCAGACTCTAATGGAACAGCGGCCGGATCGAGAGCAAAGGGAAGAACACACAAAGGTAGCTGCCAGTGTAAAACCTCTAAAAAATGCTTATGAAAATGACATAGCTTGTGAACACCGGATTGAGCTTAATCCCAATATTAAATATAGCGGCCAGAAACAAAAAGATATGCAGCAAAAGGCTGCCATTGTAAAAACCGATGAAGCTAGTTTGATACAAGGTATGATTTGGTCAGAAATTTTGGGAAAACCAAAAGCTTACCAAAATAGAGCACCCCGCTTTCATCGCTGAACAGCTGAACAAATGATTTGTGTAGAGACTTATTAAGATAAAAAAGTTGAAGTGGTTTTTCGTGCCGCTTCAACTTTTTTTAAGTTTCTATTGACATCGCTGTGCATATTATATATAATAACAGATATAAACAAGAAAGAGGTGAGTTTTATGAAAATGGTGCATTTGGTGATTGGACAATTTTTAAATCTGCGGCTCAATCCTATGGTATGTATCATGGCAAGCTTGATTACAATTCGTACCTTTTTATCGGGCAATGCTGTTATGCTTACAGGACTATGCATGGCTTTTCTGCCATTTTTCTCCCAGACAAAAAATGTCACCTGTTTTGCAGCGGATGTGTCGGAAGAACAGGAACTGTTCAGTCGATATATTATGAGTTATATCTTAATGATTTTAGGTTTGCTTTATTTAAAGGCGATTACAACTTTGGGGAGTATATGCTATGAAGGGTATGTGGGGAATGCATTTTTACGGGAAACCTTTCTGCTGGTATTCCTGTGCAATCTGGTATTTATCAGCATACTTGTACCGTTGACCTATGCGTTGAATCTGACGCAGCGTTTTATGATTGGCTCTATTTTGTCCATTACAGAAATCGGCTTTATGTTTTTTGCCAAGAAGGCGCTTACTGTGATGGGTTCTAGTTTTGTTTTGACAGAGCAGTGGGGATTTTATCTGCTACTTATCATGGTACCCTTTACGGCGTTAATGTTTGTGAAAATGAACGGCACTGTGCAGAAACAACTTGAACGGTAAGATGAAGCTGCGATTCGCAGCTTCATCTTACCGTTCTTTTTTTCAGAGCAATTTTCGCGATCGACGTTTGCAGAAAGAAAGTCTTTAGAGTATAATTAGTATATGCTGAAACGCACAAATAAATTTTGACAAACAGGATGCGACAAACATGAAAACAATCTTATTTGATATGGACGGCACACTATTGAATATGGGAGAACATGCTTTTGAAAAGGAAACCTTGAAGCGAATGAATGATTTTTTTGAAAAGAAGTTTCCGGGCAAGGGGAAAGTAATTGTAACTGCCGTGGGCTGTGGGATAGAATCCATGAAGAAAAATGATGGCAAACAAACCAATGAACTTGTCTATTGGCAAGCTTTTGAGCAGGCATGCGGTTATAAACGGGCAGAATTGGAGCCCTTGTTTTTTGAGTTTTACAGGACAGACTATGCTCGTATCGGTAATGATTATGTGCCTGACGAGAATATGAAAGAATTAGTACATTTGTTGGAAGCAAAAGGGTATCAGCTGATTGTGGCGACTAATCCTTTGGTGCCGCAGATTGCCAATCAGCAGAGAGTATTGTGGAGCGGTACCGGTGATGTAAATTGGCTGGAGATTACCAGCTTTGAAAACTACAGCAGCGCAAAACCTAATGTACGGTTTTACCAGGAGATATGCAAACGCTTCCGCCTGGAACCGCAGGAATGTCTGATGGTGGGAAACAGCATCAGAGATGATGGTGCGGCGCAGGAATTAGGTATGGAGTTTTATCTGATCCTCAATGAGGATTCTGCCGAAGCGGTGCAGGATTACAGAGGAAGAAAAGGGAGCAGAAAGGATTTGCTGGAATTAGTGCGCGGGTTGTGATTTTTTCGATTGGTAAAGCAGGAAAAACCATACCGTCAAAGTAAAAAGGACGCCTTCTCAAATATAGGGAAGACGTTCTTTTCTATTGGCCTTACAGCATTGTCCAACCACAGTACATGACAATCAGACCGATAAATAAATAGAGCATAATATTAACCAGTACATATTGAACCATGCCTTTATCATTTCCGTGGCGTTTGATGAGATAAGCAATTTTTTCCGGCATATCCCCAGTGCGCTGGCCGTAAACCAACAGAATGATATTTTGGATGCCGATATAAGCACTGAGAAAGCCGATGCCCAGATAACTCCAGCCCAAAGAGGGGAATAATCCTGCTACGACAGCAACTGCCCAAAGTATAGCCAGCACGATGATAACACGCGAACTGATTTTTTGTATTTTTTTCATAAAAAGCGTCCTCCTGAAAATAAGATATGTGCGGGAAAGTTAGAATATTTAAAATTCATTATAGCATAATTGGATTGTTTTTGCAAAAATGCTGATTGTCAGGTAAATAAATTACATTTATATAAAAATCGCAAAATAG
>DKVF01000065.1 GCA_002491065.1 Peptococcaceae bacterium UBA7185 | reverse complement strand
AATAATATGAATTTATTATATAAAATTACTTAAAAAAATACAAGTAGGAGGTTTGGTTGCAATGCCCTTATTGAAAGCAGAACATCTATCTGTAAAAGAAGGCTCTAAAGAAATCGTAAAAGATGTAAACTGGGAAATTAATTCGGGAGAAAATTGGGTTCTCTTTGGACTTAACGGTTGCGGTAAGACAACCTTGCTCAGCCGTTTGGCCGGATATTTATCGCCATCTGGCGGGAAGGTTTTTCTTTTTGGGGAGGAAGTGACACCGGAAAATCAGTTGCGGCTGCGCAAAAAAATTGGCTGGGTCAGCAGTTCCTTTTTTGATAGGTATCTGCGGTATGAAACTGTACTGGAAATCGTTTTAGCCGGCAAGTACGGAACTTTAGGATTTCAAGATCAATGGATAGGAAAAGATGATGTGCATAAAGCAAAAAAAATTTTAGCAGATTTTGGACTGAAAGAGCGGATGCGCTATCCTTATGATACGTTATCAAAAGGACAGCAGCAAAAAGTTTTGATTGCTAGGGCTCTAATGGCAGATCCAGAATTAATGATTTTGGATGAGCCATGCGGTGGACTGGATATTTTTGCCCGGGAGTATTTTTTGCATATGGTGGAGGGCTTGACAAAAGAGCGAAATATGGGCGTGATTTATGTGACCCATCACACAGAAGAAATTTTGCCATTCTTTAATAAAGCTGCTTTAATGAAAGATGGTGCGTTGACAGCTACCGGAGATCTGAAAAAAGTGTTCACAAAAACTTGTTTATCAGATTTTTTTGAAGTACCGACGGATGTGCTGTGGACCAAAAATCATTTCTTTATCAATTTAAATCTAAATTTTGAGCAAAACTCTTTTTTTCTATAGCGTAAATTACAAAACAAAAGGATTTCAGAGAGGTGGAAAAAATGGGAGAAAGTGAGTATTTAACAGAAAGAGCTGGTCGCTGTGTCTGCAAGCTCTGTGGTGGAAATCTTGAGAAAAAGGTAGTTGTATATAATAAATATGGTGGTTCAGGATTAGAATCGTACTGTCCAAATTGCCAGAAGATTGAATATGGCACAGAACCGGAAATTTATAATCTGGCCAGTGAATTTGTAGAAACAGTTGAATTTGATTATTTTCCAGATATGGATGATGAAGACCGTCATCAGAAGCTAAATGTTGCTAAGGTATGTGATATTTTAGGCTGGATTTATCGCAGAACCGGTGTGTTAGATGAAAAAGGGTTGCATAAGGATTCGCTTGCAGAGTTTGAATAACCCCCTTACAGACAGTCAAGAAAATAGAAGGACAGGAGTGAACGATTTGTTCGCTTCCTGTCCTTCTTAAGTTATAGGATTATTTTGCAGAGAATCCAGAATAAACGAAAATAGCAAATGTTGAGCGGAATCCTTGGGCAGATGTTTATGTTTCATCAGTGCATGTGTTGTTAAGGGAAAATCTAAAGCCGGCAGTGCAATCAAATTTTCACGGAGATATTCCTCCTGACGAATAAAGGACTCCATGGCTCCAGGACAGATATATTCTCCGTTTGCTGTCAGACGATAACAAGCTCGTAAATTCCCAGAACCAGTTAAAGAGACTTTTCTTGTGGACAGATATTGTTCTAACAATACAACAACTTCTGTATCGGCAACATGATTCTGGGTGAGTATAATCAGTTTGTGGTCTAAAAGTTGCGGAATTGTTACATAACTGTTCTGGGCCAGCGGGTGGGTTTTGGACATAATTGCCACATTATGTGATTGCAGTGCAGGAACAAAATCAAAGCCTTCCAGAAAATTTTTCTCAGGCCAGTATGCCAGAAAAGCAAGGGCAGAAGGCATCGCGGCAATTTTCTGATATCCTTCCTTCCAATCCACAATCATGTTATTTACAAATATTTCTGGGTATTCCTGAGAAAAGGCCACCAGAATATCGTTTAAAATAATTTCATTTACGACGTTACTGGAAAACAGAACAACATCTTTATGCTGGTTCTGCTGTGTTTTTCTGTAGGAAATGTCAGCCTGTAATTTATCAAAGTGATACACCGTGGCTTTGGCAAACTGTAAAAAATCAGTGCCAGTTTGGGTAAGCGTGACTCCATCCGCGGTGCGGAAATATAAATCCGCATCTATTTCTGTTTCCAGATTTTTTAAAATCCGACTGACATTCTGCGGTGTAGTACCTAATTCCCGACTGGTTTTGTTGATGGATTGAAAGGTATCCAATGCAATAAAATAACGCAAATGATCAATCTGCATAGAAGTCACCTCTTAAAAATCACAAAATAGATTTAATAAACATTATAAATAGAAACCGGAAAATTTTCAATCCTTTTTCCTTTTTGTATTTCTGCCGTTTTCTGCAAAACAACTGAAAGAATCAAGTTCTTTCTGACGATTGACGATATTTCAAGTTTTTGAGAGAGGGGTAATAAAAATGATGATGTTTTGCCCAAAAAACATAGAAAGTGAGAATATGCAAAAAAGTGTCTATAATGCATAATAAAGATAACGGATCCGAATATAAAAACTTAAGCAAAGAGGGGTTCATGATGAAACAATCGACACAAGAACAAGATCAGCCGCTTATCCAAGTTCCGAAAAGGAAACGGACTATTTGTTTTCTCATTTTATATGGTTTGTTTGTGATTGATTTTATTTCCCGAGTGGGGATTAATGCTATTTTTCCAGTTATTCAGGCCGACTTACAGTTGACGGATACACAGGTAGGCATGATGGGCAGTGTTGTTTTATTGGGAATGGCAGTATTTGTCTTGCCCATTTCATTTCTGGGGGAAAAGTATTCACCTAAAAAAGGAATCAGCTTTTCTGCATTGATTTGGAGTATTGGTACACTGCTCTCCGGCATGGCAAGCAATTTCGGCGTTTTGTTAGCTTCCCGTTTTTTTGTAGGAACTGGAAACTCCGCTTATGCACCATTGTCCAATTCCTTAATCACCAGTATTTACAGTAAAAAAGACTGGGGTAAAAAAATCGGACTTTATAATACAGCTATGACCTTTAGCATGGCTTTGGGCGCAATTGTATTTGCCAATCTGGTTGACTACTGGGGCTGGAGAATGGCGTTTTATGCAGTGGGATTTATCAGTTTGGCTTTAACGCTGGCCAGCTTGACTCTGCCGGATCCGAAGAAGCTGATGGCAAAACAATGCGATGAACAGGATGACGCACCGGTTCATAAACAAATTGATACCAGTTTAAAATCTGCCTTTTTGGTAATCGGCAAGAATAAATCATTGTTTGGCGTCTGTCTGGGTGCAGGATTTATGTCTATGGCGTTGCAGGGTGTATTATCTTGGCTATCTATCTATTTTGTGCGTGAGATGAATCTACAGCTGTCGCTTGCAGCAACACTGATCAGTGTACTGGCTTTGATCTCTGCCTTTGGTTATCCCCTGGGCGGAACAATTATGGATAAATGGTATCAATATGACAAGCGGGCTCGTGTATATTTGCCTGCCATCTGCGTGTCCCTGGCAACGGTTAGTTTTCTGGCAGGTTTTCAGTTGCAATTGATTCCTTTGATCTTTTTGGGTGGGTTTTGCCTCACAACAGCCAATACGGCCTATCATGTAGCAACGCAGGAACTAGTTCCCTCTTGGTTTAAGTCCGTTTCTTACGGCGTGTATGTACTGTTCATTCAGTTCTTTGGTGCATGCGGTCCGCTTCTCTTGGGAACGTTATCCACTGCATTTGGTCTGACAAACGCGCTTCTGATGATACAGATTTTTACCGCTGCAGCTGTTGTTGTTTTCCTGCTGATCAGCCTGGTTTATATCAAAGATTATGAGAAAGCCAGAGCATTGGAACAAGAGCAGAACTATTGTTAATTGGTTTGTCAAACTCTTTGGTCAAAAAGAGAGTTTCAATATTATTTATAATGAATTTCATTTGGAGAAAGGATGTATGATTATGAAAACATTGTATTACAATGGAAAAATCATTACCGTCAATGATGCACAGCCGCAGGCAGAAGCACTTCTTGTTGAAGATGGAAAAATTATTGCCGTTGGTACACTAAACACGATGAGCGTGTTAAAAGATGATGCAACACAATTAGTTGATTTGCAGGGAAAAACCATGCTGCCTGGTTTTATCGACGGACACGGTCATATTGGAAATCTGATTGCAGCATTACCAAAACTGTACCCGCCACCAGCCGGTATTGTGGACAGTAAAGAAACTTTGTTCCGAGAAATGAAGAAGATGATTGCCAATGGAGGACTTTTGGAAAATGGCTGGTTTGCAGCGCTGGGATATGACAATGCATTTTTTGAAAATGAAGAACACCCAACCAGAAAAGAATTGGATGAAATCTCCAAAGAAATTCCCATTTTATTGTTGCATGTCAGCGGACATGTCGGCGTAGTTAATTCAAAAGCACTTGAATTGGCTGGTTGGACAGCGGATACGCCTAATCCAGAAGGCGCGGTAATACAGAGAGACCCAGTCACAGGAGAATTAAATGGCATTTTGGAAGAAAAGGCAATCCACATCATTGGTTTTGGTTATACCATGAAAGGATTGAGTGCAGAAAGTCTTTCTGAAATGTTTTTGCACACCCAGCAGTATTATGCCAGCAATGGCATTACCACAGCACAGGAGGGTGGCACCACGCAGGATGTGCTGCAAATGCTGGACTATTGCCGAAGCCATGATAAACTAATTTTTGATATCGTCGCATATCCCATACAGGAATATGTAGCTGAGTTGATCCCCGACGATTCTGAGTCGCAGAAATATCAAAATCATCTAAAAATTGGTGGCGCCAAGGTTGTAGCAGACGGCTCTCCGCAGGCAAAAACAGCTTGGCTGACCCAACCTTACTATAAGAAACCTTCTTATGCGGAGGAAGGATATTCCGGTTATCCTATTTATACTGATGAGCAGATGGAGCAATTCTGCAAAACCGCTATGGAACACAACTGGCAGATGCTTGTGCATTGCAATGGTGATGCGATGGGAGATCAGTTTATCCGAGCATATCGAAAAGCAAAGGAAAGCAGTGGAAATCAGAAAGATTTGCGGCCGATCATGATCCATGCCCAAACGGTGCGGGAAGACCAGCTGGACGCCATGAAAGAGCTGGGAATCACACCATCCTATTTCCATGATCATGTTTATTATTGGGGTGATTATCATTTGGAATCCGTACTGGGTCCAGAACGGGGCAGAAGGATCAGTCCATTGAAATCTTCTGTTGTGCGCAATATGCGTTTTACCGTACACAATGATATGCCTGTTACACCGCCCAATCCGGTATTTAATATTCATAATGCTGTAAACCGCAAAACACGGACCGGCAGAGAAATTGGCACAGAATATGCAATTGATGTGATGGAAGCAATCCGGGCTGTCACCATCTATGGCGCATATCAGTATTTTGATGAAGCCATCAAAGGCTCTCTGGAAGTAGGGAAGCTGGCCGACATGGTAATTCTGGACAAAAATCCGCTGGAAGTTCCCAAGGAAGAAATTAAAGATATCCGCGTGCTGGAAACTATAAAAGAAGGCAAAACAATTTATAAAGCAGAATTATAAAAATTCAAAAGTTTATATGTAAAAAGGGGTTGCGAAATTGTTTCGTATCCCCTTTTTGAGGTATCGTTACACGAAAAATGTCATTAATCTGAGAAAGATGATACTTTGCATAACCAAACATCACATGTAATATATTTTCATATTTTTACATCGTGACATGCTCTATTTGCAGATTTTTCATAGTATATTGTATTTTTTCTGTATTTTTTTCCAAAAGCAACAAATGAACGGTTGACAGCTAGGCATACCGGTGCTATGATAGAGAATAATTAAATACAAAGATGCCTTGTCTGACTGGATAGGGTAGAGGCGCGAAACTTATCAGTAGTACTGGGGAGATTCAGGAGATCAGAGAAACAGTATAAAAGGAATTTTCGCCGAAGTCTGTTGATGTCCTGCAGAAACAGGCTGGGGCTGTATCGAACAGGTACAGGACTGTCAACAGCCGCAACCCAAGCAGCTGTTGTTGAGCTATCATGTATGGGGATGGAGGCTGATTCTAAAGCTATCGCTAAAGGGTTTTTCTCCCTTTAGCTTTTTTTATAAATCACAACCAATCTCATCCCTGCATAAAGGAGGAAGTAAAATGATTCGAGTAGGTGTAATGGGTGCTTGTGGCCGTATGGGCCGCGAAATTTGTCGTACTGTAGTAGATGATCCGGAGCTGGAGCTGGTGGCTGCCTTTGACAGAGAATATCAAGGTATGGAAATCGGCGCGCTGATTGGTCGTCCCGTAGAAGGTGTGTTGGTGGAAACCGATTTGCAGAAGCTATTGGGCAGTATCGCCATTGATGTCATGATTGATTTTACCGTAGCCGATGCCATGCGGGTAAATGTACCTCAGGTGCTGGAAAAGGGGATTGCAGTGGTAGCCGGCACCACAGGATTGAGCGCGGAGGAACGGGCAGAAATGGGAAAATTAGCGGAAGCTCACCAGACAGGGATGTTCCACGCCGCAAACTTTGCTATTGGCGCCGTGTTGATGATGAAGTTCGCCGCTGAGGCAGCCAAATATATGCCTTATGCAGAAGTCATTGAACTGCACCATGATAAAAAACTGGATGCACCGTCAGGAACTGCGGTGACAACTTTAGCCAAAATTGCTGAGAATCGTCCAGCCTTAAAACAAGGCATGGAAAATGAGTACGAAAAAATTGCAGGGGCTCGCGGTGGCGAATATGAAGGTATGCGGGTACATAGTGTACGGCTACCGGGATTTGTAGCCAGTCAGGAAGTTATTTTCGGCGGTTTGGGTCAGACCTTGACCATTCGTCACGATTCTATTTCCCGGGAATCCTTTATGCCGGGAATTGCTTTGGCAGCAAAAAAAGTAAAAGGTTGGACTGGTTTGGTAGAAGATCTGGAGAATATTTTAGATTAGTTGATAAAAAAATAAATTCTAAAAAGATGCTGGGAGGAAAAACAATGAAAGAGTTAACGATTGCGGTGGTAGGCGCAACAGGTGCAGTGGGACAGGAAATCCTGAAGGTAATGGCAGAACGGAAAATTCCATATAAAGAATTGCGTCTGTTGGCCAGCGCCAGAAGCGCCGGAACACAGATTGAATATCAGGGAAAAACCTATACAGTACAGGAAACTACAGAAAATTCTTTTGATGATGTGGATTTGGCCCTGTTTGCAGGCGGTCCTGCCAGCCGTGCCTTTGGCCGTCTGGCTCAATCAAAAGGTTGCGTCGTGATTGACAACAGCAGCACCTTCCGTTTGGAGCCGGACGTACCATTAGTTGTGCCTGAAGTAAATCCAGAAGCATTAAAAGAACACAAAGGCCTGATTGCCAATCCCAACTGCTCTACTATTTTGTTGGTGTCTGCATTGTATCCGTTGTACAAAAAGAGCAAAGTAAAACGGGTAATTGTTTCTACCTATCAGGCCGTATCCGGTGCAGGGAAAGAAGCCATTGATGAGTTGACCTTACAGGTACAGCAAACATTAAACGGGGAAGCTATTGAACCTCATGTATTTCAGCATCAAATCGCCTTTAACTTAATTCCGCATATTGATGTGTGGATGGAGGACGATTATACAAAAGAAGAAATGAAACTGGTTTATGAAACGCAGAAAATTTTAAGCGACGACAGTATCTCTATTACGCCTACCGCAGTGCGTGTACCGGTGTATCGCAGTCACTCCGAATCGGTTTATGTAGAAACGGAAGAAACCATCACGCCAGATGAAGCGAGAGCATTGATGAAAGCAGAACCAGGCATCATTGTGCAGGATGATCCCCATAATAATGTATATCCAATGCCGTTATTCACTTCCGATACCGACGAAGTATATGTTGGACGCATTCGTCGGGATTTGGGCTGTGACAAAGCGCTCAATATGTGGATTGCTTTTGACCAGCTACGCAAAGGTGCTGCAACCAATGCTGTACAAATTGCTGAAGAATTGCTGCGTCAAAACTTAATTTAATTTTTGTCACAAAAGAAGCGATAACAGCATAGACTTAAGAAACAGAGTATAGCAATTTCCCGTTTACATTCATTTTAAGGAGGAATTTTTATGGATTTTGGCAGATTATTGACTGCAATGGTAACTCCATTTTTAGATAACGGAGAGGTAGACTACGCCGAAGTAAAACGCTTGGCAGTACATTTAATTGAAAATGGTAATGACAGCATCTTAGTATGCGGCACAACAGCAGAAACTCCGACACTGACCCATGAAGAAAAGGTCAATATCGTCAAGACTGTAAAAGAAGCAGTGGGCGATCGCGCAAAAATCGTAGTAGGTACCGGTACCAATTGTACCCGCACTACAATTGAAGCGACAAAAGAAATGGAAGCCCTGGGAGCAGACGGCATTTTGGTAGTAGAACCTTATTATAACAAACCTTCTCAGGAAGGAATGTATCAGCATTTTAAAGCAGTGGCAGAGGCAACATCTTTACCTATCATTCTGTACAATATTCCTGGACGTTGCGGTGTAAATATGACTCCAGAGCTCATTGCCCGTCTGGCCCAAATTCCTAATATCGTCGCTGTGAAAGAAGCCGGTGGCAGTGTGGAACAGGTGAGCAAGATCAGAACATTAGTGCCTGATGATTTTGTGATTTACAGCGGCGACGATTCTCTGACTCTGCCTATGATGTCTGTAGGCGCTTACGGCGTGATTAGCGTGGCTGCCCATGTAGCGGGCAAGGAAATCCGTGCTATGATCGATGCTTATGTGGCAGGAAACGTGGTAGAAGCAGCGCAATGGCACAAAAAATTGTATCCAATTTTCAAATCCTTATTTATCACAGCAAATCCGGTGCCAGTAAAATATGCACTGAGCCAGGTCGGCTTTGGCAATGGGAAAGTACGGTTGCCGTTGGTAGAAGCCAACGACAGTGAAAAAGCGATTGTATTTCAGACAATGAAAGATTTGCATCTGGTATAAGCGGCGCATAGAAACAAGAACACACTTACAAACGCAAAGAGGGACAGGGCAACCATTTTGGGCTGCTCTGTCCCTCTCTTTGTGTGATTTTTTAATATATTGTCAAAAGATGCAGTCACGGCTCTGTATCACTCTAATCAAAAATATCATCCAGATTTATCACGATATCCGGCAAAACAAAGGATTTTACCTGTCCCTCACAATACACCTCTTCCTGTCCATCGGAAAAGGACAGAACGGCAATACATTTTTCCTCCGGAGAGACAATCCAATATTCCCGGACGCCTAGTTGTTCATATTTGCGACGTTTCAGGATGTGATCGCGGGATGCGCTGGTGGGACTGATAATCTCTATGGCAATCATAGGCGGTTTGTCATAGTGTTTCCGTTCACGAATATCTTCATTGCAAATAACCATCAAGTCTGGAATGAAGTTTTGTTCGTCAAGAACCAAATCAATCTCTTGAATGGGCATACAGGATGTTCCTTTCAAAATATGCCATAGCTCTAAAAAAAGTTTGCCGCTAATCCACTGATGTGCAAGGGACGGGCGGGGCGACATCATCACAATGCCGTCAATCAATTCGTAATTCCGGCCTTCTTCTTTTTTTATAGCTTCAAATTCTGATAAGGTAACCGGCTGTAATGATTTCATTTGTGTCATAAGATCACGCTCCTTCAGAAAATAGCGAACAGGTCAACGTATATCGTTATTATACGCTATCCCTGCTGCAAACACAATGAAAACCACACAAATTTTCGCTGGAATTACAAAAGCCTCCCAATCCGAAAAGGAGAGGGAGGCTTTTGCTTTGCCAAAAATCAATTTGCCATGGCAGTTATTTTTTCACTGCTGTGTGCATAGAGTATTACAAATGGCTTGTTAGCAGCAACCGCCGCCGGCAAATCCGAAAATTAAGAATAAGAAGATCACGAAAATAATGATCCACCAAATCCAGCTCCAGCTGCCACCGCCGCCAAATCCGCCGCAACCGTTGTTGCAGCAGGAGTTGCAGCCGCAACCATTGTTAAACATTGTGCCGCATCCGCAGCCGTTGTCACATTCATTGTAGCTTCCGCAGCCACAAGACGATACCTGTTCATTCATAATAAAAAACCTCCTCAGTAAATATGTGATGCATCTGCCGCCGGGATTGGGCAAGCGAATAACCATTTTATGAGCCAGAGGATCAGAATCAGCATCAGCATAGTTTCAAAATAGTAATAGCTTTTTGCGCGCAGCGCCTGATAATCCTCCACAGGAATCCATCCCTTTCAAACCTGTTATACGTATTGTTCGAGCCTGCAGTCTGTTTTCCGCACCGCCCTTTAACGAGGACCGGGTGGTCTCCGATACATATTGCGGGGCCCTTGTCGAAAATGCTGCCGCAAATGTTCGGTGCCTGAAACAGCCTTTTCAATAAAGGGAAAAAATTCTTCCAGCGCATTCAACAGATGATCCACACTGTCTGCCAGACCTCGCATACTGGTTGTGGTATTTTTCAGGTGGTCAACAGTGCGAACCAAAGGCTCTGTTGCCCGTTGCTCTGTCATTAGCAGCCGCAGTTATTGTTGCACCCACAACCACAGTTGCCGCCGCTGAAGATACCGCAGCTGAATAACCATCTTAACAACCAGATGATGATAATCAACATAATTAATGTTTCAAAGAAACTTCCGTTGCAGCCGCCGCCAAACCCGCAGCAGTTATCTTCACAGCAATTATTTCCCCAACCTAAACCAAACTGACTTGTTAAATTTTCAGACATTGTGATTTCCTCCTTTGATTTTTGAGAAGAGTTGAGTGTCTTGCCACTCACAATACTATCCTATGTAAAAAATACAAAAGGGTGAACTAAATTGACAAAAAATTTCGGAAAGGAGGGGAGCAGAGCATGAGCAATTTAATGGGACAGCCGCCAACACCGGGCAGCTTGCAGGATTTAAAGCTTTTGGTGCAGCAGTTTGAAGCCTTTTTGCCAGAAGATAAGCGCGCTGTGATTCAAAACACCATCGCGCAGCTGGAGACAACAGGCGGCGTACAGAACGAAGCCCAAGGACAGGAAATATTGTCTGGATTAATGCAGGCGCTGGGATTGACTGGATTACAAAAATAAGCCTCTTTTGGTTTTCATCCCGTCTTCGTTGTTTTGCGAAGACGGCAGAGGACAAGCATAAGATATGGAAATATTAATATTGAAATGATGAAAGGGGGCATCTCATTTGAAAAAACTAATTCTCTTACAGGGTTTTTTATTTTTCGGCGGATTGCTATTCGGAATCGCGGCTTATGTTTGTTTGCCCGACGAGCAGATACTTGCTTTGCAGCAATTTCTCAGCATCCAGATGCAGGAAATGTCCGACGGTGCGTCATGGACAACACTGTCAAGCAGTATTTTTCACGCCAACTGTATGGATTTGCTTCGTCTCTATTTAGCAGGAATTTGCCTGATCGGCTTTCCATTAATCTGCCTGTTTCTCTTTGTAAAGGGTTTTACCTTTGGCTTCGCCGGTTGTTTTTTATTGGGACATTCTCCATTTTTAGTGCTCACCAGAGTTTTTTTTGCACCGCTATTAATAGGTGCCGCCGCTTTGGGTTGCCGTTTTAATTTTATGTTGATTCAGAATCGTGTCAGCAACCCTCTGTACCAGCTTTTACAATACACCCTCGTTTTTTTGTTTCTATTTCTTTTGACCTTAGTGGTCAGTTATCTTGACGGATTGAGCAGCAATAGTTTTTTACACCATCTCAGCTGACTTTCTGCTAGACTTTTTTTAGAAAAAAGGGTACACTAACTAATAAGAACAGATGACGCAAGGATTGGACTTCTGCTACGTTATATACAGCAAAACAAAGGATGTGACACCATGTTAGAACAGGCCGTCGATGATTATATTGTGTTTCTTACAGTGGAAAAAGGCGCTTCCCCAAATACCATAGAAGCATACAGCAATGATGTGCGCAAGCTTACCCAGTATCTGAGCGATGAAAAAATCAATGATTGGCGTGAGGTAGATACCTGTGCGGTACGGGAATATCTGGCTTTTATGCAGGCCGAACAGATAACCAATACCACCCGCGCCCGCAATGTCGCTGCTTTGAAAAGCTTTTTTCGGTTCCTGTACATGGAAAAATACACAGAAAGCAATTTAGGGGAGCTTTTAGATGTGCCCCGCAAGGAAAAGGTATTGCCCAAGTATTTGACGATGGAGGAAGTAGAGCGGTTGCTTGAGGCTCCTGATATAACGACACCCAACGGTTGCAGAGACAAGGCAATGCTGGAGCTCTTATATGCGTCCGGTTTGCGTGTCAGTGAATTGATTACCCTGCGGCTCAACGATATCAGCTTTGAGATGGCTTATGTGCGCTGCTTTGGTAAAGGCTCCAAAGAACGCATCATTCCTCTGGGCAGCTATGCCCTGGACGCCTTAGAGCATTATATCGAAGTGTGCAGAACGAAAGTGGCCAACAATTGGCAAACAGACACGCTTTTTTTGAATAAAAATGGGAAAGGTTTGACGAGGCAGGGATTTTGGAAGCTAATCAAAAAGTATGGCAGAGAAGCGGCAATCACCGCTGACATCACACCCCATGTACTGCGTCACTCTTTTGCCACCCATTTGCTCTCTGGCGGTGCTGATTTGCGCGCCATTCAGGAAATGTTGGGACATGCTGATATTGCCACCACACAGATTTATACCCATCTTTTGGGCGAGCAAATGCTGGATGTCTACAATGCGGCCCATCCCCGGGCAAAAAAAACAGAGTGATTTTCATGCTGTTTCTTATACCAAAACAAAAGACAAGTGCAAAAATTTCTCAAATAACTTGACATCATGCAAGAAACAAACTGAAAGCAGGAAAATTAATTATTTCCTGACACAGCTTATCGTTTGGTAAATAGGATAGAGGTTGAGCTTATGAAAAAAACTGTAAAAAAGAAAGCCATTCTGCTGGTTTTGGATAGCGTCGGTATTGGCGCTTTGCCCGACGCTGCGCTGTACGGCGACCAAGGAGCCAATACCCTGGGACGTATTGCCGAGACGATGCCGTCGCTGGAATTGCCTTATTTGAACGGGTTGGGACTACATTTTCTGGTGCCGCAATTTGTCCAGCGAAAAAAAGCAGTATTTAAGAATCCCTGCTATGCGGGGCGTATGGCGGAACGCTCCAATGGAAAGGACACCATCACCGGACACTGGGAGTTGATGGGGATTTTGACAGAAGAACCGTCGCCTACTTTTCCCAACGGCTTCCCTGAACCCCTTTTGGAGCAAATTGCACAGCGCACTGGCGTGACCTTTTTGGGCAATGAAGTGGCTTCTGGTACAGAAATCATTCAACGACTGGGCGCAGCGCATATGCAGACGGGAAAACCAATTTTGTATACGTCTGCGGACAGCGTGCTGCAAATTGCCGCCCATGAAGATATTCTTCCGGTACCCCAATTATACCAGCTATGCGCTGCTATTCGGGAAATCACCAGCTCCGGCCCCTATAAAGTAGGTCGGGTAATCGCCAGACCATTTGTGGGTAAGGAAGGTGCATACCAGCGCACAGCCAATCGTCATGACTTTGCTTTACCCGTGCCCTCGCCAAATTTATTGGAGAATCTATTGCAGCAGAAAAAGCAAGTTTTCTCTGTAGGAAAAATCGGCGACATCTTTTCCGGAATTTCCTTTACCCAGGCTGTACACACCAACGATAATGAGGATGGCATGGAGCAGACACGTAAGCTCTATCAGCAGCTGGACGAAGGTTTGCTCTTTGTCAATTTAGTTGATTTTGATATGAAATATGGGCATCGCCGGGATATTTGGGGCTATGGTCACGCCTTAGCATCTTTTGACGAAGCACTGGGATATTTATTGACAGAAATCGATGATGACACCATTGTAATCATAACTGCAGATCACGGCTGTGATCCTGGCTATCAGGGTATCGACCATACACGGGAATACGTGCCGTTATTGATTTATGGCAAAGGGATTCGCGCCAACCAGTGCATCGCTGAGCGAAACAGCTTTGCAGATTTGGCTGCGACATTGGCCCAATATTTTTCAGTCGTTTACACAGCAGCAGGAAACAGTTTTGCAGAGGAGGTATTTTTATGAGAGCATACGACATCATTGCCCGCAAACGGGATGGCTTTTATCACAGCAGAGAGGAGCTGGCCTTTCTCATTAACGGATATGTGCAGGGGAAAATTGGAGATGAGCAGATGGCTGCCTGGCTGATGGCAGTGTACTTTCAGGGCATGAATGACGAGGAAACGGCTCTTCTGACCCATTTGATGGAACATTCAGGGGATACGTTGAACCTCAGCGCTATCGAAGGAATTGTAGTAGACAAACACAGCACCGGCGGGGTAGGGGATAAGACAACGCTGGTGGTAGCGCCTTTGGTGGCGGCAGCGGGTATCCCTGTGGCAAAATTATCCGGCAGAGGGTTGGGCTTTACCGGCGGCACCATCGATAAACTGGAAGCCATTGACGGATTTCAAACCAATATGGAACCGGGACAGTTTACCGAACAGGTGAATCAAATAGGGCTGGCCATTGCAGGACAAACGACCAATCTGGTGCCGGCAGATAAAAAAATTTACGCCCTGCGGGATCTTACCGCTACGGTGGAGAGCATCCCACTCATTGCCAGCAGTATTATGAGCAAAAAACTGGCCAGCGGAGCACAGCGGATTGTTCTGGATGTGAAATTCGGCTCCGGCGCTTTTATGGAAGAACGACAACAGGCAGAAGTATTGGCTCGTACTATGGTGCAGATCGGTAAAGAACTAGGCCGTCAAACTGTAGCAGTACTGTCCTCTATGGAGGAACCTTTGGGCTACGCGGTCGGCAATAGCCTTGAAGTGCAGGAGGCAATGGATACGCTGCAAGGTCACGGTCCCGCTGACTTCAGCGAGCTATGTCTGATTTTAAGCGGCCAAATGATCTATTTAGGCGAAGGAGCCATGACTCCTGAGGAAGGCTATGCTTTGGCCAAACAATGTCTGCAGGAGGGCAGAGGGTATGATAAGTTTTTACAGATGGTGCAAGCACAAAAGGGCAGTCTCACCCATGGTCTGCCACAGGCCCAACACCATTATATCGTCTATGCAGAGCAATCAGGAATGGTGCAGGCCATTCAGGCAAAAGAAATCGGCAACTGCAGCATGCTGTTAGGCGCAGGGCGGGAATGCAAGGGCGCCGCCATAGACCTCACTGCAGGCATCATGCTGCACAAAAAAACAGGAGACACTGTGCAGGCGGGAGAAGCGCTAGCAACACTTCACTATAATGACGCTTACAAGCATAGAGCAGAAGAAGTGGCGCAGAAATTGCAACATGCATACATTATTGGAACAGAAGCAAAAGAGAAAACGCCTTTGGTCTGGAAAATCATTTAAATTGTTCAACAATCCCAATACTGCTGCATACATTAAAACAGGAGAGGTATCATTTCCTGTTTTTTATTTTGCATAAGAAAAGGAGAATGGATATGAGTGATGAAAGTAAGATTACCAAAGAAGATATCCTGGAGCAAATGCAAGCGGGACACCGCGCCCGATTAGATGGCAGTATCCTGCAAAATTTAGGCAATAAAGATGCAGTGCAGTTCCGGGAAGTCATGCCCAATCGCCCACAACAGCAGCCTCAAACGGCACAAGCACCCCAGCAGCAGGGGATTCCCGCCAGCTATTTGAATTATGCGGAGCAGCTTCTGGAGCAGATGCGCGGCGTCTATGCCAGCTCCTGGGACAATTGTGGCTGTGGCGGAAACAGTTGGCATGGTGGGCATAACCATTTTTACGACCCATGCAGCGGAGCGGACGCTGCTCCACCAAGCAGCAGCTGCCCCAATTTTGACTGCACCAGCAACACCTGCTGCAATGACAACTTTATACCGCCCAGACCCAAACCCCAGCCATTTTGCCCGCCGCCAATGCCGGACTGCGGCTGCGGCACCACCACCTATTACGATGACTGCGCCTACAAATTGCAGCAACTGTGTGATCAACTAAATCGCATTGAGAATATGACCAAAGAAATGTACATGACCAACCAGCAGTTGTTTAGCTATGTCATCGAATACTACAACAATTTTATTGCTAACACCAATACAAGTGCAAGTTCCACCAGCGATTGCTGACGGGAAAAGCATGGGCAAAACACAGCAAAAGACCAGCCTGATATTAGGGCTGGTCTTTTGCTGTGTTTTGGCAAGAGCAGTTCTGTGTTTACGCAAAAAACAAACCTGTGATTTTCCAAAATAACAATATAACAGGATATTCATATACCATAAATTACTGGGAGCCGTGAAAATGTTCCTCATAAAAAATCCGCAATAATCCTCACAAACTACATACATAAAACAAAAAATCACTGATACATAAACACGCGTAGTCTAAATACACTGGTTTACATAACAATGATTATACGAAGCTATGTAAATAGAAAAGAAACAAATATGCTTCTTCCCTTTCATTTAACGCCAAACTACTTTTTTTCAATTTGACAAAAATATTTATATAAATATATCGCCAGTATTATCCCCAAAATTGCTAGACTATCACAAATACCAGAGCCAATTCGCATCAACAACGCAGAATATGGCTTGAAATTATTAATCAGCAAAATGCTCAATAAAATGCTCAATGAAAAAAACGCTGTGCTTATGCTATAGGAATATATATGAGGTTGTATTTGCAAAGCACTGGGCAAAATTTTATCATGTTGTTGTTTTGTCTGTGATGCTTGCAACAGAGTTAGATAGGATTTCTTTTTCCAGATAAATCCTATAATACAGCATGCGCAAATCAAGCTCATTAAGGATATTTCATTATATAAGCGGTAGTCCTTGGGAAGAAATGCTAACAACACAAAAGCGACGAATATTGCACGAGAACATATTAACACCTGTTTAGGCCAATGCGGTTTTTCTTCTATTTGTTCTGCTGATAATTCTTCTGTCCACTGCTGTTTTTGCAATTTTAGTTCTTCTTTATGAACATCATAATCAAAATCAGGCATTGGCATAACCTTCTTTCATTATAGCAATCAATATGGACAACAATCAAATTTTATATTTTTAGTTTATCGCACAAATGTAAAATATACAATAAAAAATACCGGAATTATTGGTAATTCCGGTACCATAGAATTTGCTAGAAGATTATTGATTATACTTCCATAATCTCTTTTTCTTTATTGTCGACCAATTTATCCACTTCAGCAATGAATTTGTCAGTCAGCTTTTGAATATTTTCCTGAGCGCCTTTGCTTTCGTCTTCTGTGATTTCTTTAGATTTTTCTAAAGCTTTCAATTCATCATTTCCATCACGACGAATGTTGCGCACGCTGACTTTGGCTTCTTCCCCTTTTTTCTTTACCCGTTTTACCAGATCTTTTCTGTTTTCCTGGGTCAGCTGCGGCAATACCAAACGAATTACAATTCCGTCACTAGTTGGTGTAATCCCTAAATCTGACTTGAGGATTGCTTTCTCAATGGCAGAGATTGCGGACTTATCCCATGGCTGAATGACCAGCATCCGTGCTTCTGGTGTGGAAATGTTAGCCAACTGATTGATTGGCGTTGGCGACCCATAATAATCCACCTGAATGCGGTCCAACAACGATGGAGAAGCCTTACCGGTGCGAATGGTCTGGAAATCGCTTCGCAACACACCAATGGTCTTGTTCATTCTTTCTTCTACATCTTGCTTAATCGTGTTAATCATAAATACTACCTCCCCACATAGGTTCCAATTTTTTCGCCCATGGCAGCACGTTTCATATTGCCTGGTGTCATCATATCAAAGACAATCAGCGGAATATTGTTATCCATACACAAACTGATAGCTGTAGAATCCATCACTTTCAAGCCTTGATTTAGTACATCAATGTATTTTAAAGATTCAAATCTATGAGCATTTGGATTGGTTTTGGGATCATCATCATATACGCCATCCACTTTTTTAGCCATCAAAATTACATCAACACCCATTTCCGCAGCTCGTAAAGCAGCTGTAGTATCTGTCGAGAAATAGGGATTGCCTGTCCCTGCGCCAAAGATGACAACTCTGCCTTTTTCCAAATGACGAATGGCTCTCCGTTTAATATATGGCTCTGCCACTTCACGCATTTCGATGGCAGTCATGACCCGCGTATCCACGCCGCTGGCTTCTAATGCATCCTGTAATGCCAAAGAATTGATAACTGTAGCCAGCATTCCCATATAGTCGGCAGTGGCACGGTCAATTCCCCGTTTTGCGCCGGTAACACCACGCCAGATATTGCCGCCCCCCACAACGATTGCAACTTCCACGCCTGCTTCTACTAATTCGGAAATTTGCTGTGCCATGGAATTCAGCACATTTGCTTCCAAACCAAAGCCAACTTCACCGCTCAGTGCTTCTCCGCTCAATTTTAAAATGACTCGTTTGTATTTTGGTTGATCCATCCTGCAGCCTCCTACTGTGCCCCTTCTGTCTGGCACCTGTTTGATAGTATGAAGTTATTATAATTCTATATTATATCATAAATAAAGAGAACACAAGGGTGTTCTCTTTAAAATTTTCAATATAAATAAATTAAGGACTCAGCCTTTCATCTGCGCAGCTACTTCTGCAGCAAAGTCTTCCTGTTTCTTTTCCAGACCTTCGCCCATTTCATAGCGGACAAAACGAACAACTTCTGCATTTGCTTTTTTCAGCAAGCTGCTTACGCTTTCATCATCGCCTTTGATAAATGGCTGATCTACCAAGCATACTTCTTTGTAGTATTTTTCAATACGGCCTTCTACCATTTTTTCAATGATTTTTTCAGGTTTGCCTTCATTGCGAGCCTGTTCAGTTAATACTTCTTTTTCATGCTGTAATTCTGCAGATGGTACCTGAGTGCGGTTCAAATAAGCAGGATTTGCAGCAGCTACCTGCATAGCGATATCTTTTGCCAGCTCAGCATCTCCACCCTTTATTTCTACTAAAGTCACGATTTTGCCGCCAGCATGAATGTAGGAAGCAATGATGCCATCTGTTTCAAAGCAAGTGAAACGACGCAAAGAAATATTTTCACCGATTTTTGCGATTTTTTCAGTAACCAGAGCTGCGACAGTCTGTCCATCCAATTCGGAAGCAGACAATGTTTCTAAGTCAGCTGGTTTGATAGCGGCAACATGTTTCGCAATTCCATTTACCAAATCTTTGAACTCGTCTGTTTTTGCTACGAAATCGGTTTCGCAGTTTACTTCTACGATTACGCCTGTTTTTGCATCGTCAGTAATGTAGGAACCAACCAGTCCTTCCGCTGCAATACGGCCAGCTTTTTTTGCAGCCTGAGCCAGACCTTTTTCACGCAGAAAATCTACCGCTTTGTCCATATCGCCGTCGCATTCTGTCAATGCTTTTTTGCAGTCCATCATACCAGCGCCGGTCATTTCTCTTAATTCTTTCACCAATGCAGCTGTAATTGCCAATGTAAGTACCCCCTATAAGTAATCTTATAAAACCATAGGGTAACCGTTCGGTTACCCTATGAAACTGTCCTATATAAATTATTCTTCCACTTTTTCTGCTTCTTCAGCAACAACTTCTTCTGCTTCAGCAGCCATACTTTCGCCCTGTTTTGCTTCCAAAACAGCGTCACTGATAACAGAAGCCAATAATTTTACTGCTCTGATTGCATCGTCATTTCCAGGAATTACATAATCTACATCATCAGGGTCACAGTTTGTATCTACAATGGCTACTACTGGAATCCCCAATTTCTTTGCTTCAGTTACAGCAATTTTTTCTTTTCTTGGGTCAATTACGAACAAAGCGCCAGGCAGTTCAGGCATTTCTTTGATACCGCCCAGGAACCGTTCCAATTTTTCTTTTTCACCCAATAATTTGAATTTCTCTTTTTTGGTCAGAAGATCCAATGTCCCTTCTGCTTCCATTTCTTCCAATTTTCTCAGACGTTTGATACGTTTTTCAATTGTCTGGTAGTTGGTCAGCATGCCGCCCAACCATCTTTCGTTTACATAGAACTGCTCACATCTCAAAGCTTCTTCTTTGATTGTTTCCTGAGCCTGTTTTTTTGTACCAACGAACAGTACTGGTTTGCCTGCTGCTGCTACTTCGCGTACAAAATCATACGCTTCTACTACTTTTTTTACTGTTTTCTGCAGGTCAATGATATAGATACCATTTCTTTCTGCAAAAATGTAAGGAGCCATTTTCGGGTTCCAACGTCTTGTTTGATGACCAAAATGTACACCAGCCTCTAATAACTGTTTCATAGAGATTACTGCCATTTCGGACACCTCCTCTCATAAATTAGATTTTTTGTTGCATTCCTCCGCCTGCGTCCTCTTTTACAGGAACCTAAATCAGGCTCTGCCTGTAAAATCAACAGACGTGCGTATTTGCACCGTTAATTATATTAGCATACAGTAAGATGAATTTCAATCTTTTTTTCGCGATTTTTTAAGAGATTTTTTATAAATTATCCCATACAAAAACAATTCATGGCATTAACCTTATGCCTATTATTTTCTATGCAGAGAAATTTGATATTTATCGTAGTATGGGGCAATGTTGTCCCTAATTCCCCGCCCGTCAGCTTTACTGAATAATGCAGCACGATCTCTGCGGCTCTGCATCTCCGCTTTCACACTGCCGGGACCATTCACACAGCCGCCCTCGCAGGCCATCCCTTCGATAAAGTCTTCAGGCAATTTGCTTACTTTCATCATCAATAAGGCTTTTTTACATTCCTGTGCACCATTACACTGGGCCACCTTAGCGTCAACCTCGGCATTCATTTCCTTAAAAGCCTGCAGAACAGCAGCAGTTACACCACCGGAAGCGCCGAATTTTTTCCCATAAATACTGCCCTGTTGAAGTACAGCGTTGGATGCCTGCAATTCAACTCCTTTGGCATGGAACATCGCATCCAGTTCCTCAAAGGTCAGCGCATAATCGGCATTATCCTGCGTGATAGACTCGATGACCTCACTTTTTTTAGCGATGCAAGGCCCGATAAATACTGTAATCGCCCCAGGGTGTTCAGCACGGATTAAACGAGCTACAGCGGACATCGGTGAAACTGTGGTGGAGATATTTTCTTCCAACTGGGGAAAATGTTTTTTCACCATGGTAACAAAAGCAGGACAACAAGAGGTTGTCATTTTTTTGCCTTCTTGATAAGCTTCTAACCATTCCTTGGCTTCACTGTCTGCTACAAAATCACCGCCCAAGGCAACTTCGTACATGTCAGCAAATCCTAGCTGCCGAATGCCTTCTGCCAGATCTGCCATGGAAGCATTGCCAAACTGCCCTTCTCCTGCCGGCGCTACCATTGCATATACCGGCAAACCGCTGTTGATTAAATTGATTACGCTTACCATAAAGGAGCGATCCATAATGGCCCCGAAAGGACAGTTTTTGATACATTGACCACAGTGAATGCACTTATTTTCATCAACGACAACAATCTTATTTTCGTCCATGCTGATGGCATCTACCGGACAGCTCCGCTTACAGGGGCGCATCAAGTCGGCAATCGCATTATAAGGACAAGCCTGATAGCATTTGCCGCATTCCTTGCAAAGCTGGGTATCAATTACTGCTTTGTCCCGCATGATGGTAATAGCATGAAAATTACAAGCCTGCTGGCATTTGCGGCTCATGCAGCGCTGACAATTATCCGTTACAACATAACGATTGATAGGACAACCCTCACAGGCAGACTCGACAACTTGTACAATATTTCTGTTTTCCTTATCCTGAATAGGTGAGCGGCCTTCCGCTACGCGAATCCTCTGCCGAATTATTTCCCGTTCTTTGTATACACAACAGCGAAAATTGGCCTGAGGCCCGGGAATAATATCAAAGGGAATCTGGTCTCTTTTTTCTTCCAAATCTCCAGCAAAGGCATGCTTTGCCACTTGGTATAATACTTCGTGTTTTACACTTACAATCGTTGCATCTTTATCCAGCATACAAATACTCCTTTTATATCCATACTATTTCACATATAGCTGATCGAAACCGTTTTACCGGCCTTCTCAATTGCCTCTTTCAGCTGTTCAATCAGTGCTACCCGTAAATTAAAATCAAAAGGAATCATGGGATTTTGATAGGCGGCATTAATAGTTCTTCCCACAAACAATTTGAGATCTGTACAATTTTCAATCAAAAGTTTTGCCAGACGGGCGCCGCCATCCTTTTGATCCAGTTGGTCAAAAAAATCTCGACTCAACTCACCCTCATTGTATTGCTTGAAGAGCTGCAGTACGCGATTCAATGTCACGATCCCCTCTGTGACCAAATCAATTCCCTCCAGTGTTGCCATAGGAGGTACATCGGCGCTGAAATATTCCAGCGACACCTCTAATGGTTTGCCCAGCACTCTGGAAACAATATTGGCACTGGTACCGCCGCAAACAACAGATACTCCGTCCGTCTGTATGAACTCCTGCACCATCCGTTCGTCATCTTCCTGATTGATCGGCGGTCCTGTGAAAATTTTCACCATTTTTTTGTCTATGACACGGACTGCCGCTACTGTAGTATCATCACCGGGACTCTGCTCGTACAGCTCCCGGCAGTATTCCGTCAAACCGGTTGTAATTCGCGATGGCATTTCTTGACCGGCGTAATGCGCTTCAATATATTGGGACACACCATCAATCCCCCAGCCGAAATCACAAAAACGGCCGACACCGGCGTGGGTAACACCGTCACTCATCAAAATAAATAGATCGCCTGTTTGGGCATAAATACGGCATTCCTTTACTTTTTTGCCCGCTACCTCACATTCATAAAAAGGTAATTCCAGTAGCTTTCCGTCCCGCATAAAAATACACCCGGGACTGTCAAAATCTACTATATAGGTCTCACCACTGTCGTAGATTTGCAAAATGGTAAAGGTAGAATAGGCTACCTGCCGTACCTGGCAAATAGGTAACGTTTTAGCAATAGTTTCCACGCATTCATCTAACGATGAGCCATTATAAAGCATAGTGCCTAAAATTTTGGCTGTCAGTGTAGATAAAATGTTAGCTTTCACCCCACTGCCCATACCGTCGGCCAAAATTAAAATCGTGGAATTTTCCGTTTTCAAAAGCTCAATGTGATCGCCACACAGTTCCTCATTGCGCTTGTTTAAACTTTTATATGCGATATCTACTTTTAATTTCATAACTTACTTCCGCCCAGCTCTTCCTGATCAGAGAGAATCATATTGCGCAGTTTTGTCAAACTCACCTTAGTTTCTGCTGTGGTTTCCCCTAGTAAACTGGCAATCTGCTGTGCTACCATCATTTGCTTATCTATAACATTTTGCGCCATCTCTACTGTTTCCAGTCGTATGCTGTATTGTTGTTGTTTTTTTACTTCTTCCGCTGTGATATTCTGGAACAAACCCATCACGCTGTTCTGTTCTTCCATATAAATGATATCCTGCAGAAAATACAACTCATACTGGGGATAGTAAACCTTTTTTCCATAAATATTTTGGTGACTTTCATATACAGTGCGGAAATCCTCATCGGGGATGACAGTACTCAACAGAGAATGCATGACTTTGCTTCTGTTTTTACAAAAATACTCTTCCGCGGCTTTGGAAAATTCCTCAATACACATATCGGCATTTACCGCCAAAATGGCATCAGGAGATTTGTCCATAATAGTTTTGGCCATAGACCGGGCCTGTTCCTGCATGTAAGGCATGCACATGGTCAATTCTGCCTTGCCCTGATACACCGCGATCGCCTTATCTCGACAAGACGGATAGCCGCAAGCCGAGCAATTCAGTTCATCCTTGACAGTATTTTTCCCGATTTTGCGTAAGATTTCACAAATCTCTTCCTCAGTGGGCATCGGTACAGTAACAGAACGATCATGAAATTCTCGATAAAAATAGTTTGCAGGTTTTCCTGGAAAATCTTTAGGCTGCTCCGATTCATCAGGCACAATGTGTTCCAACTTCATTTTTTTGTAAAAACGAGAATATTTTCTGTGAGCGATAGCAGGTCCTTCAATACAACTGCCCCTACAAGCACTCATTTCCACAAAGCAATGTTCCACCTCGCCCTTTTCCATACTCTCCAACATAGCTACACAATCCTCTAAGCCGTGTACCGCGATAGTTTGATACTCATGTGTGTTCGCAACAGCCTTTACAGCTGAAAGAATGCCGCCACTTACAGGATATAATCGATTCACCTTAGGATTGCGGTTATCCATCCGCTCCGGCTCGCATTGCTGCAGTTCGATACCCGCTTCCTTAAGCCAAGCTTCCAACTCCACAAAATCAATAACAGCGTCTACATACCCGCTGGTGCGGCTGTCTATTTCCGCTTCTCGTTTCTTTGCGATACAGGGACCGATAAACACCACCCGCATATTGTCTCCCAGTTCCTCATGCAGCATCTTTCCATGTGCCACCATAGGCGACAGTACCGGTGCCAAATAGGGAGCCAACGCAGGATGATGCAGTTCTACCAATTCATTGGCACTGGGACAACAGGTCGTAATAATATTTTTCATCTTGCCTTCTTTCAGAAGATGTGCATATTCCTCTGTTACGTAAGCCGCTGCTTCCGACGTTTCCCGTACCTGGGTAAAACCTAGTTTTTTCAGCGCAGCTACCACTTGTCCTGGGTGGGTATGATCCAGTGCCACCAGATAAGAAGGCGCCAAAGAGGCAATGATATGCTCATGATGTTGAATATAGTACTTTACCTTATCCAAATCACTGATAAACTGCTTCGCATTTTGAGGGCATACCTCCATACAACGTCCGCAAAGAATACACTGATCGTCTATAATCTGCGCCTGACCGTTTTTTACCTCAATGGCTTTTACTGCGCAGCTGCGTACGCATTTATAACAATTTTTACATTGAGCTTCTTCAAATCCGATCACCTTCATGCCGATACTCTCCGCATAATTTCATCCTGGAAAAATTGCTCTATATCTTCTGGCTTTAAATAAAATAACTCATCATCAAGCTTGATGCTGACTCCTTCTACACTGCATTTTCCCATACAAAAAGCACCTTTTAGATGAATGCGGTCTGTAAGGTTCTTCTCTTCAATAATTTTTTCCAGTTTAGCAACAATATCTCTGGCACCTTTCAGATGACAGGAACTGCCGATACAAATGGTAATTTCCATAGTAAAATCCTCCCTGAAGAATTGAAATATTATTGTGAAATGTTTCTCTATAAATAATATAATATTATATTCAAAATGTCCACTTTAAAATATCAAAATTATTTTCATGAATGTGCATTTTGTCACAATTTTATTTTCTAAGAGTTGTCCCGCTACAAAAATAATATGCAACCAGCCAATTTAGTTATCTATATATTCCCCTCTATTTTTTTGTAGAAGACTATTGCCCAAGCAAAAAGAGGTATGTTAAAATAATCAAAATAGCCATTTTGTGAAGGAGCGAGTTATCATGTCAGCAGAAGTCCGTCGAGAAAGAATCATTGGATTATTAAAAGCTTCCGATCTCCCATTGTCCGGTACTGAGTTGGCCAAGCAGTGCCAGATCAGCCGTCAGATTATCGTGCAGGATATTGCCTGCCTGCGGGCAAGCGGATATCAGATTTTATCCACCACCAAGGGATATTTATTGCAGAGTGCTCCCTCCAATACCTGTACGTTGCAGGTGCAGCACACAGATCAGCAGATTGAAGATGAGTTAAATACCATTGTAGATTTGGGCGGCACCGTGCTGGATGTTTCCGTACAGCATGATATTTATGGAACTCTAACTGCTCCGCTCTATGTTTCTTCCCGCTTACAGGTGCAGGAATTCCTGCTTTCTCTGAAAAAGCGTCAGGCCAATCCTCTGAAGAATCTCACAGCCGATGTCCACTTCCACACCATTGAGGCTGATTCAGAAGAGATCCTCCGTCTCATCGAAAAATCTCTGCGACAAAAGGGCTATCTGCTCAAACGCGTGGAGCAATAACAAACAGCAAAACAGCTTTTCCTATACGGCCGATAGGAAAAGCTGTTTTGCTGTTTCGATTTTTCGTGCTTATGCGTTTTGCTCGCTTTGCTTTATATTCTCTAACCAAGCGGAGTAGGCCACAATGGGCAAAATCACTACTTCCTCCAACGCAGCTTCTTTGCCTATGGCCATTTGTACGCCTGTCTCCAGCAGTTCTTCCCATTGCCAGCTCTCCAGTTGGGTGAGTTGGGGGTCTTCTAGGTCAGGCACTTTGCTGAAAGCTAAAAGCAACATACGGATAGGAAAAGAATTCAACTGAGCCATCTGTTGTAACCATTGCAGATGACGTTGCAGCTGCTCCTGATAAAAATCTTCTTGCTGTACATAAGCCAGAATGACCAATAATCCAGTGTCTCCTTCTGTAGTATGCAGGATACCTGCACCCTGCCATGGACCTGGTCCGATGACAAATTGGCTTTCTATACCGTAGTCTTCCAGCTTTCGCTGTAAAAACTCTGCCTGTTCCTCATCCTGAGTCGGCAAAGTCGTTGGTAGCAGCCACTCCACGTTCACCAGTGTACCGCCGGTCATAATACTGAGCAATCGCTCCAAACGCCCATTCTGTGCCAAAAGCGCAGTGAGCCATTGTTCCTTCGTTGCAAACTCCATACCGTCATCTCCTACAATGCAATATACTGAGGCTTTCCCTCAGAGAAAATAGTATAATAACGAAAGCCACAGGACTGCAGAAGCGCTGCTGCCTGCCTAAAGCCATACCCCAAATATTGCGGCGTATGGGCATCGCTGCCCACAGTGATGATCTCCCCACCCAATTGGCGATACCATTTTAAGATACTTTCGTGGGGATGGGGATAAGAAAATCCCTTATAGAGACTTCCTGTATTGATTTCAATGCCTTTACCGTGATCAACTAATGAGGTGAGCAATTCTTTAAAGATATCATAATAATCCAAAGGCTGATAAAATTTATCTTTATTGGGTCCATAGCGAATGACATAGTCTAAATGACCATAGACATGAAAACAGTCAAATGTCTTCACATTTTCCAAAATAGAGAGAAAATATTCTTCATATGCCTGTCGCTCAGTTTTTCCTTGATAATACGCAGCATAATAGGGATCCTGCCCATGCACCAGATGGGAAGAGCCAATAATAAAATCAAAAGGATAGCTGGCTGCAAAGGCTTCTGTTTTTTCTTGAATCTGTGCCATCAGTCCCAGCTCCACACCGATACGCACTTCTATTTGGGAAGCATATTGTGCTCTTAATTGCTCCAGATAGGTTGTATAATGCTCCAAAGGAAGGATAAAATCCCGGCCATCCTCCCCAATGGGATAGTCCAAATCATGATGATCGGTCAGATAGAAATATTTACGCCCCTGCACGATAGCTTGCTCAATCATTGCCTCCACCGGTGTCTCCGAATCGCTGGAAAAGCTAGAATGCACATGACAATCTGCTAAAAACATGGCTTATTCTCCCCAAGTGTATTTTTTGATGTCAGTCTCGAGAACAAATTGTTCTTTTATCGCTGCCAGCTGCTGAAAATGAGCGGTATGAGTATGCACCTTTTGCGCCGCTTCATTTTCCCAAACTTCCACTAGAAGAACTTGATCTTCAGTTTGTGCGCCATAAAAATAATCGTACTGAATACAGCCCTTTTCAGCTCGGGAAGCTGTATCAATGCCAGCTGCCGCAACAGCGGCAACAAAAGCTTCTTTTTGTTTCGGACGCACAGTGTAAGCTACATGCAAAATCAACATAAAAACAACTCCTTAATAGTTAAAGAATAGAAACAAATTTTTCTTCATAAATCGAATCATTGTTTTCAAATATTCAAATGGTATTATAGCACAACTTGCAGACAAGCTGTGAGTTTCTTTTCTACAAAGAAAATAAAATCCAGTGGAAAAGGTAGCCTAACAAACATTTGGAAATCAAAAAATCGAAGAATGAAGAGAAGAATTAATCTGTATTAATTTAATCAGAAACAGTTAAAAGCCTGTATCAATAAAAACAAAAATACTGTCTATTCTGTTATATTTTTTCTTGCTAAATCTGTTTCACTCTGTATCATAATTCAGCTATCCACGCTACAGTTTATCTAAACTGTTTCAATGATTCCCCCGCCGATCAAGGCGTCTCCCTGATAATAGCTGACGCACTGACCTGGCGTAATAGCACGCTGCATAGTAGAAAATTGCACTGTAGCGGTTCCGTCCTTGTGTGGAATCAGTTGAGCCGGAGCTGGTTGAGCGCGGTAGCGAATCTTAGCCTCCACCTCTACTGCCTGTTCCAAAGGCAAATCAATAAAATAATTGTTTTGACTGGCTGTCAATTGATTATGCAGCAGTTGTTCCTGCCCCCCCAAAAAAACAATATTGCGTGCAGCATCTAAGGCGGTCACATAAGCCGGTTCTCCCAAAGCAATCCCCAAACCCTTTCGCTGACCGATGGTATAATTTTGAATCCCTTGGTGAGTGCCTAAAAAGCGTCCATCCGTATGAAATACTTTTCCCTTTCGAAAAGCCGCAGAGGGAAGGATCTGCTGCAAAAAAGCTTTATAATCATTATTGGGGATAAAACAAATTTCTTGGCTATCTTTTTTTTCTGCAACAGACAAGCCTAATTGGCGGGCTAAATCCCGTACTTCCTCTTTACGATATTCTCCTAAAGGGAAAATACAACGTTCCACAACCTGCGGCGATACAAGGGAGAGAAAATAACTTTGATCTTTTTGCGGGTCAGCAGCTTTATAAAACAGTTTTTGATTATATTCGGAAATTTTCGTGCGCACATAATGACCTGTACTAATATAATCTGCCTGCATTTTTATGGCATATTCTGCAAATAATCCGAATTTAAGCTGTTTATTGCAGAGTACACATGGATTAGGTGTTCTACCTCTATTATATTCTTTTACAAACTGTTGTATAACAATTTGTTCAAATTTATCTCTTATGTCTAGTACAGAAAATTTTATCCCAAACTGTTTTGCGACAGTTTCAACATCGGCAACAGCTTGTAAATTGGTCTGCCATTTTTCAGGAATCATCAGCATATGCACACCATGTACCTCATATCCAGCCTGCTGTAAAAGATGGACAGCTACTGAGCTATCCACGCCGCCACTCATACCCAACACCACAAGAGGCTTTCTGCTCATTTCGCTCCTCCTCCCTTTTCAAAACCTTTATAATCCCGCGGATTTTCCTGATAAAATACACTTCCCACCAGATTGTTGGGCAAATACTGCTGGAGAATCCAACCGCTGGGCGCATCATGGGGATATTGATAGCCGATGCCATGCCCCAACTGTTTTGCTCCGGCATAATGGCTATCTTTCAAATGGTCAGGTACAGGACCATTTTTACCAGAACGTACCTGAGCCAACGCATTTTCAATAGCCATGATCGTGCTGTTACTTTTTGGCGCTTTAGCGACATAAAGTGCTGCTTCTGCCAGAATAATACGCCCCTCAGGCATACCGATAAACTGCAGCGCGGCAGCGGCACTCTGTGCTACCTGCAAAGCCCGCGGATCAGCCAATCCTACATCTTCTGCGGCATGAACGATAATCCGCCGCGCAATGAACAATGGGTCTTCTCCTGCATCCAGCATTCGCGCTAAATAATACACCGTGGCGTCAGGATCTGAACCTCGCATGCTTTTGATAAATGCAGAGACGATGTCATAGTGTTCATCTCCAGTATTGTCATATACAATAGCTGGACGCTGCACGGATTCTTCCACGACTGCCAAATCAATTACCCGCACGCCTCGGGCGTCTGGCTTGCTGGAAAGCACCGCCAACTCTAAACCATTTAAAGCTACACGGGCATCGCCCTGACTGCAATTGGTCAGATGATCGATTGCTTCCTGACTTACCTCCAGTTGATAGGCACCCAATCCCCGCTTTACATCCGTACAGGCGCGGCGCAAAATCTTTTTGATATCCTCTGCCTCCAGCGGCTTCAATTCAAAGACCATAGAGCGAGACAACAACGCCGGATTGAGACTAAAATAGGGATTTTGCGTGGTAGCACCAATTAAAACAATTAGCCCTTTTTCTACCGAAGGCAATAACGCATCCTGCTGTCCTTTATTAAAACGATGAATTTCATCAATGAACAGAATCGTCTGTTTTCCATAGAGCGTTAGATTTTCTTCAGCTACACTGGTAATCTTGCGCAGTTCTCCCACACCGTCTATGACTGCATTCAAACTAGCATAAAATTTGTTGGTCACATTGGCTATCACTGAGGCAATTGTTGTTTTTCCGCAACCAGGACTCCCCCAAAAAATCAACGAGGATAATTTATCCGTTTCAATGGCACGGCGTAACAGCTTGCCCTGTCCAATGATATGCTGCTGCCCCAAAATTTCATCTAACGTCTGCGGACGCATACGTTGCGCCAACGGCGCACTTTTCTGCATTGTTTTTTCTTTATTCAAATCGAATAATGTCATATCTCATCACCTTCTTTGATTCTAGCAAATAAACTTGCCGTCGTTTTTATTGTACCACGCCTCCTTTTGCCTTGGCCAGCTTATTTTCTAATCCTGGAAATAATGATTGCATTTTTTTATAAAAAGCGATGAAAAGTGACGAAATTGGGGTAAGAATAGAATAAGAATCCATATAAAAAAGGAGAGTCCGTTATGAATTTTGAAGAACTGTTAGCCAAATTGGGCACACAATACGAGGATGTCGTTTTGTATAGTGTGGAAGATCGGGATATGACAAATCATGAAACTGCCATTCAATATTATTTGGAAAAGGATGAGGCCATTGCCTGTGCAGAATCCATATGGGCTACACTCAACCAGGAAGATCGCGACTATCGAGAACTCAGCGTACATCGCGGCCAAATCGAGTATAATCCTCAATTTGACCGTTATCGTTTTGTTGTCTTACAAAAGCATTATAAGGCCTACAAAAAAATTTATGTCTGCGAAGATTTTGCCAAAGCTTACCGTACCCAGCGGCAAGCCTTTCATATGGCTGCTGGTATGAGCGAGGAAGACGCTATAAAAGAAGCCAAAAAAGACTTTAATGCTATTTACGCAGTCCAGCCTGTAGTCAGATTCGGAATGTTCACTGGCTATGACTACGCACCGAAGCAATAAAAGGAGTGTAGTCATGGCAACGTATAAAGAAATTCAAGATTATGTAAAAGCAACTTATGGTTTTGTACCAAAATCTTGTTGGATTGCTCATATGAAAGAAATTTGCGAAATCCCTGTAAAAATAGCATAAAATAGGATTTCTCCCAATAAACGAGAAAAATCCTGTCCACCTGAAAAAATGAATCACAATAAAGAAGCTTTTGTCCATTTTGATATGCTACCAAAATAACTATAAAAAGGCCATCTCCTTTTATATGAAAAGGAAATGGCCTTTGACCTTCTGAAGTTAACCGCTTAGCAGCTGCCGCAGCTACCACTGCAGTTGCAGCTACCATCAGCACCGTGAGAACCACAGCTACTGCAGCTCCCCTGATTTCCGCCGTTAATTGCAGCACCGATGATCATGTTTACAGAGCGCAAAATCTGTTCAAACGCCTGATTTGCACCTAAAAATGCACTGATATTTGCATTTTCATTCATCTTTGCTTCCAAATCTTCTACGTGTTTCTTTTCTTCTTCGGACAAGTCTTCAAAGCTCAAGCCTTTGCTCATGGCGTCAGACTGAATCCCCTGGTATTCCTCTACAATGCTTCTTGCTTCGGAATCCATCATCATTTTCATTTCAGCTTCTTTTAAAGAAGCCAATTCTGCAGAACCGGCAATCGCATCGGCCAGTTCTTTTGCTTTTGTGAAAATATCCACAGTAGCACCTCCGTGTAAAATTAAATTTCCCTAAATATATTTATTCTGCCAAAGCACCCTTTAAAATCCATGTTTGCGCTTCTGTGATTGTAACTTTCACAATTTGCCCAATCAAGGAAGAGTCTCCTGCAAAAATAACAGTTTTATTGGTGCTGGTACGGCCGCTGAGCATCTCAGCATTGGTTTTGCTCGGTCCTTCCACCAACACTTCCACAACTTTGTCTTCTACTTCATCATTGATGTGACGGCCTATTTCTCCCAGCACATCGTTTAAGCGTTGTAAGCGCTCTTTCTTTTCTTCTAATGAAACAGGATCTTCCATAATCGCTGCTGGCGTACCTGTACGCTTAGAATAAATAAACGTAAAGGCACTGTCGAATTGTACTTGCTTGACCAGATCAATTGTTTCCAGAAAATCAGCTTCCGTTTCTCCGGGAAAGCCCACTATAATGTCTGTCGTAATGGCTGCATCGGGCATATAACGGCGAATAAGCGCCACCAGACGAAGATAATCCTCTTTTGTGTAGCGACGGTTCATCAAGTTAAGAATACGGCTGCTGCCTGATTGCACCGGCAAATGAAAGTGGTTGCAAATTTTGCTACTCTCAGCAATTGTTTGCACAAGTTCTTCTGTCAAATCCTTGGGATGGGACGTCATATACCGAATTCGGCGCAGGCCTTCAATCTTATCCAACTCCCGCAGCAATCCGGCAAAAGTGGTGCCGTCATGTAAATCCAATCCATAACTGTTCACATTCTGCCCCAATAACGTTACTTCGATCACCCCTTCTTCGACCAGTTGTTTTACTTCCTGCACAATATCCGCCTGCTTGCGGCTGCGTTCTCTGCCCCGCACATAAGGTACAATACAATAGGTACAAAAGTTGTTACAGCCATAGACGATATTTACTAAGGCTTTGAAGGGATATTCCCGATAAGCAGGCATTCCTTCCTGAATAGCCTCCTCTTTGTCCAGCACTGCAATTTGTCTGCCTTTTCCTTGGTAGAGATTATACACATACACAGGCAAATAATGCAGATTATGGGTACCAAAAATGAGATCTACATGAGGCGCTGAAATACGAATTGTATCAGCCATCCCTTTTTGCTGCACCATGCATCCGCAGACACCAATCAATAAGTCAGGATTATTTTGTTTCAATTTTTTCAATTCGCCCAACTGGCTGAGCACTTTACTTTCTGCTTTTTCACGAATGCAGCAGGTGTTTAATAAAATAAAATCTGCCTCAGATTCTTTTTCTGTTTTTTCATACCCCATCTGCGTCAGAAAACCAAAAAGAATCTCTGAGTCCCGTTCGTTCATCTGACAGCCAAAAGTATGAATAAGGCATTTTTTTGTTTTTCCGTTTTGTTGGGCATACAGTGCATTTTGGCTGCAAATCTGATTCAAGTAATATGCCTGTTCTTCCTGCACAGTCTTATACACCTCTTTTCTACCATATACAAAGGATTTGTACACAGTATGATAGCAGAATGAGCTCGGCGACTCAAGGAAATCTTAGCTGCCTGAGACATCCTCCACTTTATTACATTGCGGCTACAGCAGCAAAAGCATTTTCTGCTGCAGCGATTGTTTTCAGAATATCTTCATCGCTGTGTGCCAAGGAAACAAACCAGCATTCAAACTGAGATGGCGGCAGATAGATTCCCTGATTCAGCATGGACTGGAAGAATACTTTAAATTTAGCCGTATCGGAGCCCATTGCAGCAGCGTAACTGCATACTTCTTCCTCAGTAAAGAACACTGTGAGCAGAGAAGCGCTCTGATTGATGGCCACTTTGACGCCGGCTTTATCAGCGGCTTCCTGTAAGCCCTTAGCCAAAGTTTTCGCTTTTGCTTCTACTGTTTCATAGACACCTGGCTTACCCAATTCTTTTAACATCGCAATTCCGGCAGCCATGGCAAGTGGATTACCCGATAAGGTACCAGCCTGATATACTGGTCCCACTGGAGCTACCTGTTCCATGATCTCCTTGCGACCACCATATGCACCTACCGGCAGACCTCCGCCGATAATTTTTCCCAGACAGGTCAAATCCGGCATAATATCAAACACTTTCTGCGCGCCACCGTAAGATGCGCGGAATCCACTGATCACTTCGTCAAAAATGAGCAATGCTCCGTACTCTTTTGTGATTTCCCGCAAGCCCTGTAAAAATCCTTCTGCCGGAGGCACTAACCCCATATTGCCGGCAATTGGCTCCACAATCACTGCAGCAATCTGATCTGGATATTGGACAAATAGACGCTTCACACTATCCAAATCATTATAGCTTGCCGTCAGGGTTTCTGAAGCAATGGATTCGGGCACGCCAGGACTGGACGGCACACCAAAGGTCAATGCACCAGAGCCTGCTTTGATAAGCAGATAATCGGCGTGACCATGATAGCAGCCTTCAAATTTAATCAACTTATTGCGCTTTGTATATCCACGGGCCAGGCGAATGGCACTCATGGTAGCTTCTGTGCCGGAGTTTACCATACGTACCATTTCTATTGACGGTACCGCATCCACAATCATCTTGGCGATTTCCACTTCCAGCGCAGTCGGCGCACCATAGGTACTGCCTTTTAACAGGGCTTTCTGCACCGCCTTCGTGATTGTTTCCGGCTGATGGCCCAACAGCAGGGGTCCCCAGGAACAAATATAGTCAATATATTCGTTGCCATCTACATCGTACAATTTTGAGCCTTCGCCTTTATCAATAAATACAGGTAAGTCTCCCACTGCTTTGAATGCCCGCACAGGACTGTTCACACCGCCGGGAATCAGTTCCACAGCTTCTTTGAATAATTGCTGCGATTTATTGAAATCCATTTTGATCAACGCCCCTCTCGTTTTGCTTATTAATTTTCCTGCAACCATTTTGCCACATCAATGGCATGATAGGTTAAAATCATATCGGCACCGGCGCGCACAAATCCGGTCATAATTTCCATAACAATGCGTTTTTCATCAATCCAGCCATTTGCTGCAGCTGCTTTTACCATGGCATATTCCCCGCTTACATTATAGGCCACAATCGGCTGATAAAAGGCTTCTCTGGTACGTGTCATGATATCCATATAAGCTAACGCCGGTTTCACAATGATATAATCGGCGCCTTCCTCCACGTCCAGTTCCGTCTCTGCCATAGCCTGACGCACGCTGCATGCAGGGTCCATCTGATAGGTTTTACGGTCACCGAATTGCGGTGCAGAACCGGCGGCGTCGCGGAATGGCCCATAAAAGGCTGATGCATATTTGGCAGAATAAGCCATCACGGCTACCTGCGTATATCCCGCTTCATCCAACGCATTACGAATAGCACCTACTCGACCGTCCATCATATCAGAAGGCGCAATGATATCTGCTCCGGCAGCGGCCTGAGATACAGCCGTTTTGGTCAGCAAATTCAATGTCGCATCATTTAAGATTTCTCCCTCTGCCGTCACAATCCCACAATGCCCATGGTCGGTATATTCGCACAGACAACAATCGGCAATAATCACCAAGTCAGGATAAGCAGCCCGTACTTCGCGGATTGCCTCCTGCACAATTCCTTGTTCCGCATAGGCTCCTGAACCTACTGCATCTTTTTCAGCAGGAACTCCAAATAAAATAATACTGTTGATTCCTACGGAAACCGCCCGCTCTACTTCTTCCAGCAGATGATCCAACGAATACTGATAAATTCCCGGCATAGAATTTATGGGATTGATTTGATCTTCTCCTTCTACCACAAAAATAGGATAAATCAACTGCTCCGCATGCACACGGGATTCCCGTACTAGCTTGCGGATATTTTCATTTCTTCTAAATCTGCGCATTCTTGTCTGTGGAAACATGATTGCATAGCCTCTTTTCTACAAATAAACTTAATTCTATTATCTATAACATATATACAGAATCCAAAATTTTTAAACAGCTTTTTAGCCCTGCACATATGCTACAATCGCATCCACTAAGCCGTCAATGGTATATTGTTGCGCGCAAATATCCACATGCAGCCCGTTCTTTTCCGCAGTTTCTACTGTGATAGGGCCGATGCAGGCAATTTTCACGCCTTCGAGCAGTTGGCGATGTTCGCCTATGAGCTGTAAGAAATTCGTCACTGTGGATGAGCTTGTAAAGGTAATAATATGCATTTCCCCTGCCTGCAGTTTTTCTAACAGCAGCTCGGTATCAGAGTTATCCGCCAGTACTGTTTGATAAGCTATAATCTCATCTACCTGAGCGCCCAGCTGCTGCAAACTGTCCACCAATACCTGCCGCGCCAAGTCGGCACGGGGCAGCAACACCTTATCACCTGCTTGAATTCTTCCCTCTAATGCTGCAACTACAGCTTCTGCACGGAACACCTCCGGCATAACATCCACCAAAAGTCCCCGTTCTTCCAGCGCTTCCGCCGTTTTGGGACCAATCGCACAAATCTTGGCATCGTTTAAACTGCGAATATCCAATCTCTGTGCCTTTAAGCGGTTGAAAAAGGCTTTTACCCCATTCACGCTGGTGAAAATAATCCAATCATACCCACCGGCGTTGGCAACCGCCCGATCCAGAGAACCTAAATCTTCCGGCTCCTGAATTTTTATAGTCGGATACTCCCATGCCTCTGCGCCTAATTGCTCCAACTTTTCCGAGAGCACGCTGGCCTGTTCGCGAGAACGGGTCACCAGTATGCGTTTTCCGAAAAGAGGTTGATCCTCAAACCACCGCAGAGTATCCCGCAAAGTCACAACCTGTCCGATAATAATGATAGCAGGCGACTTCAAGCCCGCTTTGTTCACGATATCCACGATATTTGCCAGTTTTCCCGTCACAACCTGCTGCTCCGGTCTGGTACCCCAACGGATCAGCGCAATTGGCGTCTGTACATCCTTCCCATTGGCTACCAACTTTTCAACGATTTGCGGCAAATTCCCCACACCCATGAGAAACACCAAGGTCCCCGGGTCCTGCGCCAAGCGAAGCCAGTTTATGTTGCTGGTTTCCTTGCCCGGTTCCTCATGACCGGTAATGACCGTAAAGGTAGAAGTAAAATCGCGATGGGTGATGGGAATTCCTGCATAGGCCGGTACGGAAATGGCTGAAGTAATCCCCGGCACTTCCTCAAAGGCAACGCCCGCTTTTCTCAATTCCTCTCCTTCCTCACCGCCTCGACCGAACACATAGGGATCTCCGCCTTTCAAACGCGCTACGATGTTGCCCTTTAAGCCTTCCTCCACCAGCACACGATTGATTTCATCCTGGGTCAGGGTATGCCGGTCCGGGGATTTCCCTACATAAATCAATTTCGCCTCGGGCTTGCGATAACTCAGCAAACGGGGATTGGCCAATCGGTCATACACAATTACATCGGCCTTCTGAATACATTCCAGCCCCTTTACGGTAATCAATTTCACATCGCCCGGTCCGGCACCAATCAAATATACTTTTCCTTTACTCATGAATTCAGCTCCGTTCTGATTGTATCTAACACTGCCTGCGCGCCTTTTTCGACCAACTGCTGCGCCAATTGGGTCCCCAGCTGTTCACATTGCATCGGCACGCCGCTGATGCGATCTCGAATAATCGTCTTGCCGTCTAACGAACCAACTAATCCTTCCAGATGCAATAAATCATCCTCCAGGTACGCGTAAGCGCCGATAGGCACCTGGCATCCTCCCTCTAAAGTTCGCTGCAGCGCACGTTCTGCCTGCACGCAGAACGCCGTGGCTTCGTCATTTACAAGCTGCACCAGCTTCAAAATTTCTTCATCATCACTGCGAGTTTCCACACCAATTACGCCTTGCCCCACAGCAGGCAGACAAACCTCATAATCCAGTTCTTCTGTTATCAAATCTTGCCATCCCAGACGTTCCACTCCGGCAGCTGCCAAGACGATGGCATCAAAATTCTGCTCTTTCATTTTACGCATTCTTGTTTGCAGGTTTCCCCGCAAATCATGAATATTCAACTCAGGGCGGGCATGTAAAAGCTGCGCCCTTCTTCGCAAACTGCTAGTACCTATTTTTGCGCCTTCCGGCAATGCAGCAAAAGAAGCATATCGTTCAGAAATCAATACATCAGCAGGATTGTGCCGTTTCAGCATAGAGGAAATCTGCAGTCCTTCCGGCAGTTCTGTCGGCATGTCCTTCATACTGTGCACTGCAAAATCAATTCGACCGCATAACAGGCCTGCCTCCAATTCTTTGGTGAAAAGCCCTTTATCTCCGATTTTTGATAATGCCATATCTAAAATTTTATCGCCTTTTGTTTTTAAGGAGGTAATTTCAAATTCATATTGGTCCGTCAATTCTAACAGCCGTTCAATCACAAATTGTGTTTGCCACATAGCCAACACACTGTCCCTAGAACCGACTTTTATCTTTTTTTTGCTCATCTTCAAACGCCTGCTTTCTATTTTTCATCTCCGGAGGACAGACCGAATAAATCGTCGACAGCCTGCATATAACAATCTATGCGATCAGCATGACTTCCGGCTAGATAGCGCAGATTATACATAGGTTTATGCAGCCATTGACTGACAATAGAATGCGCCAGTTGCTCCACAATCTTCTTTTCCCGCGGTGTGACATTGTCAATCCGACGCAGCGCCTTTTCCACTTCTTTTTTCTTGATCTGCTCTGCCTGCTCCCGCAATTTTATGATAGTCGGCACTACCAAGAGAGAATCCAACCAGAAGAAGAAATTTTCCACTTCTTCCTCCACAATCTGTCGAGCTTTTACCGCTTCCTTTTGCCGTCCTTCTAAGTTCTGTGCAACCACATTCTGCATATCGTCAATATCATATAAAAATACATTGTCCAGTTCCGCCACAGCAGGCTCAATATCCCGCGGCACCGCAATATCCATAAAAAGCAGCGGTTTTGTCCGCTGGCTTACCAACAAAGCAATGTCCTTTTTCTCAATAATATATTTGGGCGACGCCGTGCAGCTGATCACGATGTCGGCATCACTCAGATAAGCGCCGAAATGGTCCAGACGCACTGCCTTACCGCCAAACTCGTCTGCCAGGCGCTGTGCTCTGTCAAAGGTACGATTGGCGACAATCACACCGCGAATTCCGTTGCTCACCAAATGGCGCGCCGCCAACTCACTGGTATCTCCCGCACCTACGATCAGTACCGTCTTATCCTCCAGCGTCCCCAGCTTCTGTTTTGCCAGCTCCACTGCCGCAGAGCTGATAGAAACAGCCTGACGATCAATATAGGTTTCCGTACGCACCCGTTTGCCCAATGTCAGTGCGCTCATAAAAAGGGTATTGAGTACATTATCGGAAAGATTGTACTCCAGCGCATAATTGTAAGCATCCTGCACCTGCCCCTGAATCTGACTTTCACCCAAAATCATAGAATCCAAGCCCGCCGCCACCGTAAACAGATGTTCCACCGCCGTACGGCCTTTCATCACATACATATGCTGCATCAGTAAATCCACAGCACAGCCACTGTAGCCGCTGATAAAGGCTAGCAAAGCATCCAGCGCTTTTTGGTCCGACGCTGCGTCCAAATAAAACTCTGTGCGATTGCATGTAGACAAAATAACAATTCCATCTAAATTTTCAATCTCCTGCAGGATGTCAGCATTGCGCTGGATATTTGTTTTGGAAATAGATACCTTTTCTCGGATTTCCACCGGAGCACTTTTATAGTTTAGCCCGAGTAAGATGATAGACATAATTTCACCCTTTTTTTTGCTTCTTCTGTTCCCTCTTGCTGCAGCACTTCCAGCAAAGGTAATTCCGCTAAGTTTTGCAAGAATTCTCGCCGTTTTGCACTGTCGGAAATCGCTGTCATCGCTTCCTGACGTGTTTTTGCCAGTATTTCCAAAAGCTGACCATATTCAGGCCCAAACTGCTCCTCCAACTGTAAACGAATCTGCCTAGACAACGCTGGACTGATGCCGCCAGTAGAAACTGTTAAAAGCAAATCGCCTCTGCGCACAGCAGCGTTTACAATAAAACTGCTGTCCTGCAAGCTATCTACCACGTTTACCAATATTTGATTTTCATTGCACCAGAGAGCAACCTCATGATTTACAGCTCGATCATTGGTAGCTGCAATCACTAAAAAGCTACCTGTGAGCTGTCCTTCTTTATAAGGACTTTTCATCCAGACAAATTGACTTTGCATGGCAGAAAGCTCTTGATGCAATTGAGGACTAATCACGGTAACCTCCGCACCCTGAGCCAAAAGGCTTTTTACTTTGCGCAGAGCAACCTCCCCGCCGCCTACAACAGTACAAAATTTTCCACGTAAATTTAATGCTACAGGATAGGTACAATTCATATTAAAAAGTCCTTTCTTTAAAATAATCGACACCGCTCAACAACATTTTTTTTCGCTTGAATTCCGGCAGTTGGCTGATATACGCCTTTGCCTGGGCCAAATAGCCGTCTGCATAGACAGACGCCTCCTCCAAGCCACCCTGCTTAATAATGATAGCAATAGCACGTTCCACCTCAGATTGTCCGCCGGAAAAACGATTTTCAATTAACTGCAGCAGTTCTTCTTTTTCCGCAAAATCCTGCTGTAACACCAATATCGTAGGTAATGTCATAATCCCATGGGCCAAATCACTGCCTGCAGGTTTGCCCAGCTTCTTTGTATTGCTGCGCATATCTAAAATATCATCACGTATTTGAAATTCCATACCAAGATTATACCCAATCTTGTAAAAGATATCAATCTCATCCTCCGAAGCACCAGAAGCAACCGCGGCTGCCTGACAGCTGGTCGCCATCAGCAAGGCTGTTTTCCGGTCAATTCGGTAATTGTAGTCTTCCACTGTCTGTTTTATATCAAAGGCAGAACGCAACTGTTCTACTTCCCCCAGGCTCATTTCTATACTCAAATCCGCCATAATTTGTAATAAACGGTTGCTGTTTGGCTGTTGACAGACGATTTCAATAGCGCGGGTTAACACATAATCGCCTACATAAACAGCATAGCCATCTCCATAGAGCGCATTAATGGTTCCTCTTCCTCTGCGCGTATCCGCCTGATCCACCACGTCGTCATGAATCAAAGATGCCATGTGAATCATTTCCAACGCTGCTGCCAACGGTATGATTTCCTTTTCCTTGCCAAACATACTGGCCGTCATAATGGCAAAAGCTGGACGCACCCGTTTTCCGCCGGCACGCAATATGTTCAGGGCCCGTTCCCGCGTTGGCGACGGAAGGTGTCCCACTGTATCCTCCAGATAAGCTTCCACATCTCCCAATTGCTCTTTCATTTCATGTACTTCAAAAAAATTAAGCATATCTTTATCTCCTAATACAGCTCTGCCTGCAAACGCTGTTCCAGTGCCGACAGTCCTGTAATTCTTTCTTCATGAAAAACCGTGCCGTATTCTTCTCTGAAATTCTGTGCGGCATTATATAATATGTCCTTCTCTTCCGCCGTAATTCCCGCCAACATGCACAGCACATTTACTGTAGTCTCTGTCAGCAGCGCAATCCAGTTAAAAATTTTCCCAGAAGGCTTTTCCAGTTGTCCGATTCGCTCTCGGTTCAGTTCCTTCATAAATTCCAGGTAGATGGTCAAAGTATCTTCCCTAGCATATTCGTGCAGCGTTTTATAAAACTTTCCTAAGAATAAATCACCCAGCAAAACAGGCATCTGCACCGTCTTGCAGAACTTCTCGCCCTTCGTCCCTTCAGTGGCAATCGAGCCGTGAATTTTTGCATACAAATATACCAGCTCAGAAAGAATACCCACTTCTTTCACAAGCCTGGTATTTATATTTGCAATTCGTCCCAAATATGCTGTCAGCTGTGGAAAAAAGATAAAATCCCCATAATAAAATTCTTGTCCTAATAATTCAAATATCGTTGTATCCTTCACCCGCAAGGCTGAAATTAAAGTTTGCAAACGAATCACCCCAAATTCATATAACCCTTTTCTCTATAATCTCTATAATTTTTCATTTTAGCATATTTGTTATAAAAAAAATACAC
>DKVF01000044.1:34738-47983 GCA_002491065.1 Peptococcaceae bacterium UBA7185 | reverse complement strand
AGCGATCACTCGCAGAAAATTCAACTAATAAGACTTGTTAATTTCTCCTGTGGCTGTGTTGCATTTTGATTATTCTCGCCTTGCGTACGTTAAGTACGCGTCGCTCGAAAATCAAAATGCGCCTTGCCACAGAAGAAATTCCCGGCGTCTTATGGATGCGCAGTTTAGGCTGACGGCGTTGTTTTTCGTTTCGCTTGCTCGCGTACGTTCAGTACGCGTCGCATCACAAAACGAAAAGCCGCCTGGTCAGTCAAAAAAATAACTGCGTCTTGGGAATGAGCATATTTTGTGGCGGTGTTGCAATTTGATTATTCTCGCCTTGCCACAGAAGAAATTCTCTGCATCTTAGGGATGCGCAGTTTAGACTGACGCTATCTTAAGATGAATGGCGGAGTCTTTGATTGAATGAAACAAAACAAATGTGTAGATGTTTGAACAAGCCCTTACATCTAACGTACAAAACGGTCATGCATGATTGTGCATGACCGTTTTTGTAGTTGTTGGATATATATTAAATTGTAAGGTTGCTTATTTATATACTGTACGCGCTGGTTTCATATAAAAGTGTGATTGATGGCCGACCAAACAGACCGGTTGATTGGTTTGGTGTTGGAGCAGAGAAAAAATATGTGCGGTGGCAGGTAGGATGATGGGCAATCTGTGTAAGGATTTTGTGCGTCAGAAAAATTAAAAATTATTTTTGCAAAGTCCCTTATGGGGACTTTTTTGTGTTGCGGGAAACAATGATACGGTAACGGTTCGTATAAGGTACATTTTGGGCGCGAAGGAGCTTTTGTCTGTGCTGTGGGGTTCTGCTATACTGAAAACAAGGTAAGGGCCTGCCTGAATAAAAAGATGTCAATGTGATCACAGCAAAGAGAAAAAGGAGAGGATTAGAATGGCAACAAAAGTATCTATGAAACTGGGTTTTATCAATGGCGAAAACAAAAGCAACAGCAAGACAATCAATTATATCAATGCTGCGGCTACAGATGATCAGCTGCGCACAGTAGCCAGAGCGCTGGAAGGGATGCAGAAGCATACTTTGAGCAGTGTAAGTAAGACTGTCACCACAGATGTGGCGTTGCAGTAGAGAACGGCGCATATGATGTTTACAAGGAAAAGGAATATGGGGAGGAAATAACTATGAGTGAAAATACAAAAACAACAACAGCCAAAAAGTTGATGCTGCAATGGGGTACGGACGGAGATACTACCATCCGTGTGAATCTGGACAATCCGGTGGATACACCTGATGGAGAAGCCATTTCACTGGCTATGGAGAGCATCGTCTCCGCAAATGTCCTGCAGGACAGCAAAGGGAATGACGCGGCCTTAGTGAAAAGCGCCGTGCTGCGGGAAACCACTGTAGTCGAGGAAGTTCTGTTTTAAGGTAAGCTGTTGCTCGACGCCTTACCGGCTGGGGAAATGATTTTTTGCTATCCTTCGTCCGTCCTGCCCATGCCCGACGTTTAAAGTATGTTTTTCTGTGCGAATGGTCGGGTATGGACATCTGCTTGACTGTCTTTCACGTTGTGGACTGCGTCCACCGATTCAAGAGCACTCTGCACAGCTGTTCGTATTGACGCAGAACTTTGGCGAAGGTACTAGGAGAATGAAACTCATAGAGCAGTAGAGGGTTTTAGCTCCCCGCAGGGGTCGTTTAGGGGGTACGGGGGGAATCGAAACCCCCCGCTTGGCCTTTGCCTACTTTGGGCCTTGCCAAAGTAGGTCCCCGAAGGGTAGCAAAAAAATCGAAGGGTAGCAAAAAATAGTGGATATTTGGTTCTATTGAGAGCTGCTTGGTAATCGGAATTGTTTCACGTGAAACAATTCCGATTTTTTATGGGAAAGAGAGGATACTGAGGATTTTTGTTTTAAAGAAAATTTTAGGGCAGCATTCAGAAAAATTTCTAGGAAACTTTGGGAAAAGTTCAGGGAAACTTCACGGGAAAAGGCGCTTTTTAGTGGCATAACAGAGCAGAATATGGTAAACTAAAACAAGATGTTGAGGACAAACTAAAAAGAACAAATATGTTCATATAGAAGAAGGAGATAGGATTATGAAAACAACAGCGGTCATATTGGCGGCCGGTCAGGGAACGCGCATGAAATCAAAATTGCCGAAGGTGCTGCATCAGGCGTTGGGTAAACCCATGGTGCAGTGGGTGCTGGATTGCTTAGATCATGCAGGGGTGCAGCATAAAATTGCTGTATTGGGCCATGGCGGCGAGCAGGTGGCTCAGGTGATTGGGCAGCAGGCGGAGATTGTCTACCAGAAGGAGCAGTTGGGCACTGGTCATGCGGTGATGCAGGCAGCACCGGCGTTACCTGCAGAAAATGATTGTGTGTTGGTGATTTGCGGGGACACGCCTCTCCTGCGTCCGCAGACGATTGCACAGCTGATTGCGCGGCATGAGGCTGAGGGCAACGCGGTCACGCTGTTGACTGCCCATGCGGAAAATCCTACCGGATACGGGCGTATTGTGCGCCAGGGCGAACAGATTGCCGCCATTGTGGAGCAAAAGGACGCCGACGCAGAACAGGTACGGATTAAAGAAATCAATACGGGCACGTATTGTTTTGCGCAAAAGTTTTTGCTGCAGTATCTGCAAACGCTGAACACGAATAATGCGCAAAAGGAGTATTATCTCACGGATTTGATTAAGATTGCCAATGAACATGGTCTAGCAGTAGGCGGTTTTGTGTTGGATGATTTTAACGAAAGTCTGGGCGTGAACAATCGGGTGCAGCTCAGTCAGGCGGAGGCCATTCTGCGGCGGCGCAAGTGTGAGGAAGTGATGCTGGCGGGAGTTACGCTTATTGACCCGGCGGCTACCTATATCGGTGCGGATGTACAGATTGGCAATGACAGCATTGTGTATCCCAATGTGGTGCTGGAAGGAAAAACTGTCATTGGCAGCAACAATATAATCGGCATGAATTGTCGGTTTGTGGACAGCGTCATTGGCGATGACAACGATATCCAGAGTACGGTCATTGTGGAGAGCAAGGTGGGCAATGGTTGTAAAATCGGTCCTATGGCCTATTTGCGTCCCGGCACAGTATTGGCGGATCATGTGAAGATTGGAGATTTTGTAGAGGTCAAGAAATCCCAAGTGGGACAGGGCAGCAAGATTCCCCATCTCTCTTACGTGGGTGATTCGTTGGTGGGCAGCGGCGTGAATATCGGCTGCGGCACCATTACTTGCAATTATGACGGTGTGAACAAATATCAAACAACGATTAAGGACGGTGCATTTATCGGAAGCAATACTAATTTGGTAGCACCGGTTACAGTAGAGGAAAATGCTTTTATCGGCGCAGGCTCTACCATCACTCGGGATGTGCCGGAGAGCGCTTTGGCGGTGGTGCGCGCTGAGCTGCGTGTAAAGGAAAACTGGAGGAAGAAAAAATAATTTGCAAAACCTTGTCATTTTTCCGGAGAAAAAGACAAATTAAGGTTGAGTTTACCGTGTAGATTGGGTATTATAGAGGTATACAGTTGAAGAACTGGTTAGGGGGAAAGCAAAATGACGACAATGAAAAAAGAGTTAAGAAATTTGAAGCTGTTTACAGGCAATGCCAATCCAGAACTGGCACAGGAAATTGCAGAGTATTTGGGCGTGAAACTGGGCGCTGCCAAGGTGCAGCATTTCAGCGATGGAGAAATCAGCCTGATTATTGATGAGAGCGTGCGCGGCAGTGATGCTTATATCATTCAGCCGACCTGCACACCGGTGAATGACAACCTGATGGAATTGCTGATTATGATTGACGCACTGCGCCGCGCATCGGCAAAACGGATTACTGCAGTACTGCCGTACTATGGGTATGCCCGTCAGGACCGCAAATCTCGCGGCCGTGAGCCAATCACAGCGAAGCTGGTAGCAAACCTGATCACCAAAGCCGGCGCTCGCCGCGTGTTGGCTATGGATTTACATGCGCAGCAGATTCAGGGATTCTTTGATATTCCTGTGGATAATCTGTTTGGCCTGCCGATTTTGGCTGAATATTATAAACACAAAGAAACAGAAAATTTAGTAGTTGTATCGCCGGATATGGGCGGTGTGGCGCGCGCCAGAAATTTGGCTGCGCAGATTGGCGTGCCCTTGGCAATTATTGATAAAAGACGTCCAAGACCGAATGTATCGGAAATTATGAATATTATCGGGGATATCGAGGGTAAAGAAGTGATTCTGGTTGACGATATGATCGATACAGCCGGCACCATTACCAACGGTGCACAGGCTCTGATGGATCGCGGAGCAAAATGCGTGGACGCTTGCTGCACCCATGCCGTACTCAGCGGTCCGGCTATTGAACGTATTGAAAAATCACCGATTCAGGAGCTGGTTACCACCAATACCATTCCGATGGGCGATAAGAAATGCGATAAGATTAAAGTGCTGTCCGTGGCTCCTATTATCGGGGAAGCGATTTTACGAATCCATTTGGACAATTCTGTGAGCGAATTATTTGAATAGTTTTTCACTTTGAAACAGGAAGGAAAAAGCTGCCGTAATGTGATTACGACAGCTTTTTGCTGTATGGTGGTGCGGGGAATGCTAAGGCAGAATTTTTCGCCGAAAAACAAAAATAAAACAGGAAATTTCTCGCAGATGGCGAATTAATTATTGTAGTGTGCAGGTATATGCAGCACGATAAGATGGAAATGAAAAAGTCGAAGAATCGTTGGGCGATTCCTCGGCTTTGCTGTGTTTATCAATATTTTTGAAAGTATGATACAAAGAATCGGCATATTTTTTGAAAAAGTGCAATATAGGAAAAGGGAGAGCTGTTTCAATGAAAATGATAATCGGTCTGGGCAATCCGGGAAAGGAATATGCGCAGACAAAACATAATGTAGGTTTTATGGTAATTGACGCTATAGCCGATGAATTGCATATCGCAGTGGAAAAGAAGCAGTGTCAGGCACTCACGCAGACGGCTACATGGGACGGAGAGAAAATTTTGTTGGTAAAGCCACAGACTTTTATGAATCTGAGCGGGCAGGCTGTGATGGAGCTGTTGAATTATTATAAGGACCGCATCGATGATTTGCTGGTGATCCATGATGATTTGGATTTGCCGCCGGGGCAGCTGCGGTTTAAGCAGGGCGGCGGAGCCGGAGGACACAATGGCATCAAAAATATTATCGCGCATTTGAACTCCAATGATTTTGACCGCTTGAAAATCGGCATCGGCAAAGCGAAATATGATACCAAGGATTATGTATTGACGCCTTTTGGCGGTGCAGATAAAAAGGCGATAGAGGAAGCAGTGGCGTTATCGGTGGGCGCAGTGAAAACGTGGCTGGAAGAAGGCGTAGGACCGGCCATGAACCGGTACAATACCAAAACACATTAAAAGCGTTATCGGCTGAGCGATAGGTTCTATGAAGTAATCGGAAGGGAAGGTTTGAGATGGAAACGCAAAAGACAGAGCTTTTGGATTTCTTGCGGCAGGAGCCGGAAGTGAGCAAAGTGCGGGATCGTTTGCTTACGAGCGGAGAGGCGGTAGTATATGGTCTGTATGAAGGACAGCGTATGTTGGTGACTGCTTCGCTGGCGCAGCAATGGGCGCAGGGCAATGTGCTGGTGCTGTGTGATACGCAGAAACGGGCGAAAGAACTGTGGGAAGATTTTGTGGACTTGCTGCCAGGTTATGAGGTGTTGTATTTTCCGGCGTTGGAGATGATTCCCTATGAAGTTGTGGCGCAGAGCGGCGAGCTGGAGCAAAAGCGGTTGGAGGTATTGAGCCAGCTGGTGCTGGAACGGCAGCAGCGTTTTATTGTGGTGACAACGATTGAGGGGATTAGTAAAAAGTTGCTCCCTAGGGGGGACTTCTGCCAGGGGCTGTTGCCTTTGGAGGTAGGACAGCAAATGGAGCAGCAGCAATTGAAAGCGCATTTGGTGACCTTCGGTTATGAATATACAGAGCAGGTAGACCGGCCGGGACAGTTTTCTGTGCGGGGCGGTATTTTTGATATTTATTCGGTCAATTATAAAAATCCGTTGCGGCTGGAATTTTTTGATGATGAAATTGATTCGATTCGTTTGTTTGATGCCGCCAGCCAATGTTCGGTGGAAAAGGTGAACCATGTTTGTCTGGTGCCAGGACGGGAATTTTTTCTGATGCCCCAATGCAAGGAGGCGGGCATGAAAAAGATTCGTCAGCAGTTTACACAGCAGTTGGAGCAGATGTCCAAACGCAAAAGCCGCGAGCCGTTGGAACGGCTGCAGAGTAAGGTTGGCGAGGTGCTGGAAAAGCTGCAACAGGATTTGTATTTCAATGGCTTAGAGCAGTATCAGACCTTCTTTTACCCTGAATGTGCAAGTTTGCTGGATTATATGGGAAATGGAATGCTGGTCGTGCTGGATGAAGCCAACCGCATTCAGGAGGCACAGGAGTATCTGGAAAAAGAACGGCGGCAGACTTTCAGTGAATTGCTGTTAAAGGGCAATGTGCTGCCGGGACAGGGAGAATATTTTTATGAGTTGGATGAAATGGCGCAGATGGTCAATCATGGGCTGCATTTGAGCTTTTCTTTGCTGCCGAAACGGTCCGTTTTTCAGGAGACGGACTCCCGTATGGCGCTGGATATTCAAAATATCTCTTCTTTTTTCGGCAATCCGCAGCTTTTAGTGGAGGAACTGCAGACCTGGCAGAAACAAAATTATCGGATTTTGATTTTGCTGACGTCTGCGGCTAAGGCACTACGGCTGCAGCAAATGCTGGGCGACAATGAGATTTTGTGCAGTTGGATTGCTGACCGATATCAGGCGGACCCAGGACAAATTTATCTTGCTTACGGAAATATCAGTCATGGTGCGCGGTTTCCGCAGAGCCGCCTGGTACTGGTCAGTGAAACAGAGGTATTCCGGCAACAGAAGAAACAGGTAGGGAAAAAGTTTTTCCAGGAGGACGGACAGAAGATCTCGCAGCTGGATGACTTGAAGGTGGGCGATTATGTGGTTCACATGAATCATGGGATTGGTCGCTATATGGGGATTGAACGGCTCAAGGTGCAGGATGTGGAGCGCGACTACCTCATTGTAAAATATTCTGATGACGGCAAGCTGTATATACCGGTAGAGCAGTTTGATTTGCTGCAAAAATATACGGTCAATGAAGGTGTTGCGCCTAAGGTAAACAAGCTGGGCGGCAATGAATGGCAGCGCACTAAAAATAAGGTACGCGCTTCTGTAGAGCAATTGGCAGAGGGACTTTTGCAGATTTATGCCCGACGCAAAAGCGAGGAGGGCTATGCGTTTTCGCCGGATGACCAGTGGCAAAAAGAGTTTGAGGATGCGTTCCCTTATGTGGAAACAGAGGATCAGCTGCGGGCAATTGAAGATGTGAAACGGGACATGATGTCACCTCATGTGATGGACCGTTTGATTTGCGGTGATGTGGGGTACGGCAAAACGGAAGTAGCCATCCGTGCTGCTTTCAAAGCGGTGAATGATGGAAAACAGGTGGCAATATTGGTACCGACGACTGTGCTGGCACAGCAACACTACAATACATTTTTGGAGCGTTTTCATCCCTATGGGATACGGGTAGAAATGCTGAGCCGTTTCAGTACTGCCAAACAGCAGAAAGAGACGATAGAAGGTTTAAAGAGCGGTGCAGTGGATATTGTAGTAGGCACGCATAAGCTGTTGGGCAAAACAGTAAGTTTCCACGATTTGGGGCTTTTGGTGGTGGATGAGGAGCAGCGCTTCGGTGTGACCCATAAAGAAAAGATTAAAAGCCTGCGTTCCCAGGTGGATGTCTTAACTTTATCGGCAACGCCTATTCCGCGTACGCTGCATATGTCTTTGGTGGGCATTCGGGATATGAGTGTCATTGAGACGCCGCCGCAGGACCGTTATCCCATTCAGACTTATATTGTGGAGCGCACTCCCGAACTGCTCAAGGATAGCATTCGCAGAGAGTTGGGCAGAGGCGGTCAGGTGTATGTCGTGCACAACCGTGTGGAGGATATTGAGAGTCTGGCTGAGGAGATTCGGGAGCTGGTGCCGGAAGCCCGCATTCTGGTGGGACACGGACAGATGAAGGAGCATCAGCTGGAGCAGATCATGATGGAATTTATTGCCCATGAGGCGGACGTTCTGATTTGTACCACAATCATTGAAACCGGATTGGACATTTCCAATGCCAACACGATGATTGTAGACGAGGCGGATAAAATGGGTCTGGCTCAGCTTTATCAGCTGCGGGGCCGTGTAGGCCGCAGCAATCGCATCGCCTATGCGTATCTGACCTATAAAAAGGATAAGACGCTGAGCCAGTTGGCGGAAAAACGTCTGGCGGCGATTAGGGAATATACCGAGCTGGGTTCGGGCTTTAAGATTGCTATGCGGGATTTGGAAATTCGCGGCGCCGGTAATTTGCTGGGGGCTGAGCAGCACGGCCATGTGGCTGCAGTAGGTTTTGATTTGTATTGTAGTATGCTGGACGACGCCATTCGGGAGCTCAAGGGTGAGAAGACAGGAAAACGGCGGGAAGTGGAGCTGGATTTACAGGTGAGCGCTTTTATTCCCGAATATTATATTCGAGACAGTGCAGTGAAGTTGGGATTTTATCAGCGTATTCAGCAGGCCAGAGTAATTGACCGGCTGCATTTGTTGGAAGATGAGTTAGTAGACCGATTCGGCGATGTGCCGCCGGAAACTTGGAATTTGCTGCGGGTCGCAGAACTAAAAGTTTATTGTATGCAAATCGGTATTCGCAGCCTGAAACAGAAGGGCGGCGTGATCAATGCGCTGTTTGAGGCGGACACTGCCATGGATTTGTCCAAATTGATGCAGCTGGTGCAGAAATACAAACGGCAGCTCACTTACGGCAGTGACGGCGGCGAACTGGTAGTGCGGATCATGGTGGGCAGTGCCGATGCGGAGAACTGTTTGGAGTTGATAAAGAAAATTTTATTAGATATGCTTACCATTGTGAAATCCGAGCAGGTCTGATATAATGATACCATGTCAAACGTGACAGCATTGAATTGAAGGAGAGAAAATAACAATGAAGAAAAAGATGGCAGTATTAGTTTTGGGAATGTTTCTGGTAAGCGGTCTTTTTGGCTGCGGGTCAAAAGTGCCTGAGGGCACAGTTGCTACAGTAAATGGAGAACCAATTTCACAGGAAGAGCTGGATGTCAACTATCAGCAGATGCTGCAGATGTATCAGTTCTACGGTTATGATGTGACTGATGACACTGTAAAAATTCAGGCTAGAAACGGCATGCTGAACAACATGATTACGCAGGAATTATTGCTGCAGGAAGCCGTAAAGAGAGGCTTGGAGGTAACCGATGAGGAACTGGAAAGTAGCATCAATGATTTGGTAGAAAACCAGTACGGCGGCAGCATGGCTGATTTGGAAGCTGCGGTAGAACAGGCCGGCATGACAATGGATTATTTCCGGGAAGCGCAGAGAGATGATCTGCAGCTGACCAAGCTGCAGGAAAATCTGGTGAATGAACCGGAAACAGTAGACGTAATCAAGGCGCGTCACATTTTGATTGGTAATGAAACAGAAAATGCGGAGCAGGTTGCTGCTGATTTGATTGCACAGTTGGACAATGGTGCTGACTTTGCGACGCTGGCAACGGAAAATTCCACCGATGCCGGTTCGGCGGCTGATGGCGGCGAGCTGGGGTATTTCGCAGTAACAGGTTTAACGACCTCTAAAATGGTAGATGAATTTGCCGAAGCTGCAAAAGCACTGGAAATCGGGGAATATTCCAAAACACCGGTACAGAGCCAGTTTGGCTATCACATTATTTTAGTGGAAGATAAACAGGACAATGTGAATTTATTAGAGGATCCAGAGAAATATGGAAGCGTACTACAGGGGATTTATGGTTATGGTCTGCAGAATCTGGCCATGAGTTTGCAGGAGGACGCCGAGATAGAAATTCTTCTGGATATGGAAAGCGTACCGGAAACGCCTGCTGCTGACAATGCAGACGGCGACAGCGAAGACGGTGGCAACGCAGATAACGGAAATGCAGATGGCAGCGATACAGATGCTCCTGCCGATGACAAAGGTGAAGACGCATCTCAGCAGTAAGATATGAAGTAGGGAGGGGTTTGCATGCCGCAGGCCGAGTTGATTGACAGCAAGGAAAAGCTGCAGGAGTTGGAAGAGGCAGCCAAAGAAGGTTTTGCTCGCGCGCAGTTTAATCTGGCTGTGTGCTATGAACAGGGCAAATGGGTAGAGCAGGATATGGAAAAAGCCATCGAATGGTATAAAAAATCGGCTGAGCAGGGCAATCTGAATGCTTGTTATTTGTTGGGCAGCCGTTACTATAATGGAGATGGCGTAGAACAGGATTTTGAAAAAGCTTTTGAAAACTTCAAAATAGCCGCGCAAAAGGGGCATATCATTGCCCAGCAGTTTTTGGGCGAGTGCTACACCTTTGGGCAGGGCACGGAGCAAAATCTGGAAGAAGCTGCCGAATGGTATCTGAAAGCAGCCATGCGGGGCTCTCTGGAAGCGCAGGTTAATCTGGGCATTTGCTACAGTCAGGGTTTAGGCGTAGAGAAGAATGATGAGGAAGCTCTGCAGTGGTTCCAAAAGGCGGCAGAGGCAGGCCATCCTGCCGGAAAGATGAATCTGGCGATTTCCTATTATGAAGGGGAAGGCGTGGAACAGGACAAGGAGAAGGCAGTTCAGCTGTTGGCAGAAGCAGCTGAATATATGCCTGATGCGCAGTTTTTATTGGCGCAGTGCTACGCTCAGGGAGAAGGTACCGCGCAGGATTTGGCGAAAGCAAAGGAGTTGTATCAGCAGGCTGCCGACGCTGGAATTGCCGAAGCGAAAGAAGCGCTGGAAGCATTGTAAATCTATATAGAAAAGAAACGGATGCGCGACTCTTACTGAAGCAGTCTATAATTCGCAGACAGAAAAAGTCGGAAAAGTTAGGCCGTCTGTTCCAAATCAAAAGGAACAGGCGGCTTTTTGTCGGGGAATTTTACGGAGGAAAAGGCAGAAAAATAAACTGTACTATAACTATTTTTAATTTTTTGAAACTTTTATCTAACAGATGATTGACTTCTTGGCATTCCGGTGCTATACTCTGTGCATGGATAAATTCACTATCCAGAAGAGAACATTTATATTTATGGGGGAGATTTACTGATGAAAAGAGCACGTAAATTGGTTGCCGCATTGACCGTATGCGCAATGGCTTTCACACTGACAGCCTGCGGTGGTGGCAACGATGCAAAACAAGAGGAAAAGACAAATGCAGAACCAGTTGTATTGAAACTGGCTACGACTGTAAATGAACAGGACAGCTTCCAGATTGCAGCAGAAAAATTTGCTGAATTGGTATCTGAAAGAACAGATGGCGCTTATACCATCGAAATTCATCCAAACGGTGAATTGGGCGATGAAAATGCGATGCTGTCCAGTATGGCAGCCGGCACACTGGATATGGGGATTGTGACAAGCGGTCCGTTTGTAAACTATGCGCAGGACATGGGTGTACTGGATATGCCGTTCCTGTTTGGCAGCAATGAAGAAGCTTATGCCGTATTGGACGGTGAAGTGGGACAGGAATTGCTGGGTACTCTGGAAAGTGCAAACCTGAAAGGTCTGGCTTATGCAGAACGTGGCTTCCGCAATCTGACCAATAGTGTAAGACCAGTTACAACAGTTGCTGACATGGCAGGTCTGAAACTGCGTGTTATGGAAAATGAAGTATATGCAAAAACCTTCGAAGCACTGGGAACCAATGCAACACCGATGGGTTGGCAGGACACTTTGACTGCATTGCAGAACGGTGCCATTGAAGGTCAGGAAAACCCAGTAAACGTAATTTGCTCTTACGCTCTGTGGGATTCCAATCAGAAATATGCAACTCTGACTCGTCATTCCTACTCTACAGCAATCATCACCATGAGTTTGGATAAATTCAATGAACTGCCTGAAGATGTTCAGGGTATCTTCAAAGAAGCCGCTCAGGAAGCTGCAGAATATGAACGCGCTTGGGTTGCAGAAAACGAAGCAACACAGTTGCAGGAAATGAAAGATAATGGCATGGAAGTTGTAGAAGAGCCAGATTTGGACAGCTTCAAAGCTGCTGTACAGGTTGTATATGACGCATATCCACAGTATGCTGATTATCTGAGCAGAATCCAGGCTGTAACAGACGCAATGTAATAAAAAGAAAAACATACATCAGCAAGGCAGGCAACCACTTGTCTGCCTTGCTTTTTATTTACATACAGGGTTTTGATGCCGATAAGGAGTTGAAATGAATGAGTTTTGTCAAAGGATTCAAAAAATTCAGTGATGGTCTTGATAAACTATGTATCGCAGTTGTAGTTATCATGCTTGCAGTTATGGTAGGCGTCACCATTGCGCAGATTATTTGCCGTAATTTTAAAGCGCTGCAGTGGAGTGAAGAGGTTTGCCGGTATTTATTGATTTGGACTACATTTTTGGGCGCCAGCTGCGTGTATAAAGAGGGTTCCCATATCACGATTACCTTTATACAGGGATTATTTCCGCCTAAAGTGCAGCGGAAAATCCGCATTTTTGTGCATATTGTGTGTATTCTTGTATTCTTTACTGTGGTATATTATAGTTTTACGTTTGGTTTGAGGCAAAATCAGTTGGCTCCGTCTCTGCGAATTCCGATGAAGTATATGTATATGTCCATTCCGATTGGATTTAGTTTTATGATTGTGCATGCGGTCAATGAAGTACTGCAGCTGTTGACCGCGAAAGGAGGGAAAGCGGAATGAGCTTGTTATTATTCGGTGTTTTTATTATCACATTATTGATTGGCATTCCGGTAGCGTTCTCTGTTATGCTGGCAGCAATCTCTGTACTATTGGCTGGTGATGTGAGCTTGGGTATGGTGGCGCAGAGAATGTTTGAGAGCATCAACTCTTTTCCGTTGATTGCAGTTCCTTTCTTTATTTTAGCTGGCGATTTGCTGGCTCAGGGGGCAATCTCCAAATATCTGGTAGAGTTTGCCGAATCCTTTCTGGGCATTATTAAAGGCGGGTTGTCCATTGTTTCTGTTGTGGTTGCCATGTTTTTCGCAGCAATCTCTGGCTCCGGTGCTGCGACCACGGCAGCGGTAGGTGCAACGCTGATTCCGCAGCTGAAAGAACGTGGTTATGATGAAGACACTTCGGCAGCGTTAATTGCTGCGGCCGGTACTATTGGGGTTGTGATTCCGCCGTCAGTGCCTATGGTATTGTATGCGGTAGCAGC
>DKVF01000044.1:29732-34462 GCA_002491065.1 Peptococcaceae bacterium UBA7185 | reverse complement strand
GCTATCTTAATTGCCATTGCGTTGGTGCAGGCATATAAAAATAATTACCCGAAAGGCAATGGAATTACTCTGAAAAATGTAGTGGTCACTTTTGTCAAAGCGGTGCCCGGTTTGATTATGCCAGCGATTATTTTGGGCGGAATTTTTTCTGGTAAGTTTACCGCATCGGAAGCCGCCGCAGTCGCAGTGGTGTATGCGATGCTGGTATCTTTCTTTGTATATCGGGATATGACCGTAGAAAAGTTATTTAAGATTATGGCGGGCAGTGCAAAAACATCAGCGGTGATTATGATTATTATTGCCTGCAGTGGTCCTTTTGGCTGGGTATTGGCATATTACAGCATTCCGGGAACCATTGCCAGCAGCATTTTGAGCATTTCTACAAATAAATACATTTTGATGTTCATGATTGCCTTGGTTATCATTATCGCTGGCGTGTTTATGGAAACATCCTCAGCTATCATCATTTTGACGCCGGTATTGCTGCCGCTGGTGAGCGGATTAGGCATTGATTTGGTACACTTTGGGATTATGTTTGTGGTAGGTATCGCCATCGGAATGATTACGCCGCCGGTTGCCATCAATTTGTTTGTGGCCTCAGGGATTACCGGGAAACCGATAGAATTGATCGCCAGAGCCGTAATTCCCTATTTATTAGGTCTGCTCTTTGTATTCTTGATGATTGTGTATCTGCCGTTAATTTTCCCGGGACTGATTATCGGATAGTATTGGGAAACAGGACAAAATAAAAAATGAAATAATGGGACGAAAAAACCCCTGACGCCTTATTTGAATTGGCTGTCAGGGGTTTTGTTGTCGGCTGATGATGTAAAGACACGAGTGGCGACTGTGCGGGCGGGTTTGTACAATAATAGCATTATGACGAAATTACCGGCACAGTGCAGCAGATCATAAGGAATGCCAGCAACCCACCAGGAAAATCCAGCCAACAGGCCATTTTGCAAACCGCCATTGAGTACTCCGGCAAAACCATAAGGAAGCGCACAAAGTGCGCCGAAGCATAAACCGAAAGCGCCGGAGAAAATACTCCAAAACAGTGGTGATTGTTGTGTGCGGAAAAGTCTGGTCAAAAGCAGCAGGAGTGTCCAAACATACAGGTAGGCAATCCACCAAAAATGCACGCCGTAGAGGATGCCCTCTAATAAGACAAAGGCGTATACTGCATAGAGCGTGCGATAGCCCATACTGAGTGTGAACAGAATAATCCAAAAGCTGACCAGCTCGATATTGGGTAAAGCGGCCAAGGCCAGTTTGCTCACTTCCATCACAGCTACCATTAACCCTAAACGGGCAATATCAATTACTTTAAGCATTTGCTTCTGTGGTGTACTGTAAACAGAATACGTCACCGTCATTCACCGGCTGTTGATCGACGCCATAATTGGCCAATTCACCATTTACATAAACGCTCCACCAAGCGTGGTCTTTGTCCCAGTCTGCGGTACAATCATTAATAGTTTCTATCATGAGCCCATAGCTGCCGTCTGTGCCGCTGAAGGTCAAGCCTTCTGTTTCTTCTAATGCCTGTCGCAGATAAAGTGCATCCGTGTGAAGCTCATAGGAAGTGGATACTTCTTCATTATCAACAACTTCAATGGTAACCGTTTTTGCGCCCTCAGTCGCTGGAGGTGTAAAGACTGCGTGAATCATGAAAAAAGCTGCCATTGCAATGACTAGTACTGCAACAGCTAAGAGTAAGGTTTTATTTTGTTTTGTTTTCCCCATAATGTTCCTCGGCTTTCTATGTGTAGTTTTGTAGGACATCCCGTACTTATTATAGAGAGTTTCTTTCAAATTGGCAACTAATATTGTTCTTGCCGTTTTTCATTGAGGTTATTAAATGGTTTAACGAAAATAAAAAATAGCATTCGAGATAAAGCCCCCACTTGAACTGGAGGCTTTGGTTTTACCTATACATGAGTGAAAAAGTTATTCTGTGCGCAGCCGTTCTACTATCGGGCGTCGTTGCACAGCGCGGCAGTTCAGAACAGGGATGGCGATGCCTAATAATGCAAAAACCGGGACAATGACAGCTATGGGCCAAAGGGTAAGACGGTAAGTGAAAAACCAGAACAGATCGCTCAAGGCATTGCCAAACAGAGGTGCAGTGAGTAAAATCAGCACCAGCGCTAAAGCTGCGGCGCCCAGGGTGTACAGAAGCCCTTCCAGGGCCAACATGGTCTGCAGCTGCCGGCCTGTCATGCCGATGGATTGGAGCACTGCCAGCTCTCGGCGACGGGAAGCAATTCCGGTGACAATACTGTTAAAAAAGTTCAGTACACCTACCAGCCCAACGATAAAGCTCAATGCGCCGCCCAGCAACAAAAACATAGAACGGAAGCCGTAGAAGTGGGCGGCATAGGTAGCCTTGCTTTCATAGTCCAGCATAGGGTCAACATTTGTTGTATAGTCCTGTAAAAAGGCTTCCATGGAGGAAGTGTCCCCATTTGCCATATCGAAACAATAGTACATGACACAGTTCGTACCGCTGTCCTGTAAAAAGGTCTTGGCGTTCATCACAAAGGCATCGCTGCCCAGCGTATAATAACGGTAGCCTAATGCATTGGGAACAGCGACCAGAGCCACGACCTGATATTCCACATCCCGGTAGCGCTTTACGCGGCTGGACCAGGGGCGGTTACCATTGGTTACCGTTTCATCCAACACAGGAATCAATTCTCCTGTATCCAAGAAGTAGTATTCATATTCTTCTACGTAACGTAAGGTGACAGTATCGCCAGGGTAGCTGCTTGCAATCATATTTCCATACTCATCCTGCATACAGACAGCAGCGATATTGTGTGCGCCGTCCTCATAGAGTTTGTCCAGGTCTCCGTCTATCAGGGTCAGATGCTGCAGGGCAAAGGGCTCCATGCCATAAAGCTGTGTGTTGCCTGCCAGCAATCCATCTTCATTTCGATCGCGGAATTGCACCATCTGGTCGATGTTTTCCTGACTTGTGAAATAGCTGGCTTTCTGGCGAAAATAGGTTTCATCTACAAATTCCTGGACACCGGAAACTTGACCGTATACTCGCCCGCTGTCGCTAATTGTTCCTCCAGATTGGATAGCGGTGATGGTATTTTCTGAGATTGCCTGATCTCCGCTGAAGAAACCGTCATGCTGCAATTTCCCTGCGTCTGCTACCAAAAAATCGCTGACAACGGAAGAGGCAAGATATTTGTCCATGTCAAAACCATTGGTGATAATTACAGTGAAGGTGTACAACATCACTGCAAGTGACAGTGAGAGCACGGTCACTGCCGTTTTGCTCCGGCTGCGGCCCAGATTGGCCCAGGCCATGGACCAAAGGGATGTTTCTCTGGTGACGCGTTTCTTTTTATGCGTGCCGGTTTCACCTTCCGTGTAGCGTAACGCCTCCACGGGGGAAACTTTGGCGGCCATTCGCTCCGGGCGGTGGCAGGAGAGCAGCACCGTCAGCAGTGTAAAGGCCGCTGCCCCCAGGAATAGCGCCGGAGAAAAAGATACCATGGGAATCACACCGTTTAATTGTGCCGTAATGACCGGAACAAGCCGTCCACCGATTAGCCAGCCCAGCAGCAGTCCCAGAGGGATACCCGCTGTACTGAGCAAGAACGCCTGCAGACGGACAATTCGTTTCAGCTGCCGCGGGGTAGTGCCAATGGTTTTGAGCAGGCCATAGAAACGAATATCTCTTGCTACGGAGATTTGAAATACATTATAGATAATCAGGTAGCCAGTGAGCAGGATGAGCAGCAGCATGAAAGCAATAATTGCTGATGTGTCAGCATCCATGTGATTATAGAGCTGCGCTCCGCTGTATCCCCAGTTAATGCCGGTGGCGATGTAGCCGGGCTGTGCTGGGCTCTGACTCTGATATCCGTGATTGGCAAGAATTTGCTCGATATCCTGCTCAATGTGCAGAGAACCGCTTTTCAGCATGACGTCCATATTCCAAGTACCAGTTTGGGGAGATATGCTGTGTACAGGATCTACGCCTACTTCTGCTAAGATGGCGTCTACTCTGCTTTCCGGCAGAAGTACGTGGTTGGCGGTGACTGCTTCATCCCATTCCCACCAGCCGCATAGGGTAAATGTCTGCGTAGTTTCATGACCGTCTACGTCAAATGTGATGGTGAAAGAGGTTCCTAGTTCTGGAGTTACGCCCAATAGCTCCAGGACGTGGGTGTCGGTGGCGGCCTCGTTGGTATGTTCCTCCGGCAGGCGGCCCTCCAAAGGGTCGCAGTACATCCAGTGGGCTTGATTGGCGTCAGAGTAGCCTAGCTCCACATGCGACTTTTGGAATGGGATATCCTCTGGCATTCCTAAAAACCGTCGCAGACCGTAGGTTTGGATGAGCGGGTCCTCTTTCAACTCTGTAAACTGTTCTTGGGTGAGATATTTAAATCCCCCATGGGAGAATCCCCCCACCTGGCGAAAGTTTGCCTGCTGAAAGCCTTCGTTGATAGAAAGCGCAATTGTGAACAGGGAAGTAAACAACAGCGCGGTGAGCGCAATGGCGAATATCGCGATAAGATTGCGGGTGCCGTTGGCTCGCAAGGTGCGTAGGCTAAGGCGGCGAATACATTGAGAATTAGCAACTTTCATCTCTCTCGCCCCCCTTACTGTGTCACAATTTGTCCGTCTTCAACGCGGACGATACGGTGCGCCATCTGAGCGATTTCCTCGTTATGAGTAATCATGACCATGGTTTGAGAAAATTTTTG
>DKVF01000044.1:23603-29445 GCA_002491065.1 Peptococcaceae bacterium UBA7185 | reverse complement strand
GTCGGTTCATCTGCTAAAAGTATGGCTGGTTTGGCCGCCATCGCGCGGGCAATGGCCACTCTTTGCTGCTGTCCGCCGGAGAGCTGATTGGGAAGATTGTGGAGCTTTCTCTCCAGTCCCAGCGTGCTGATGAGTTCTTTCACATAAGGCATATCTACTTTTCTGCCATCCAGCTGAACAGGCAGGATAATATTTTCCCATACGCTGAGTACCGGAACCAGATTATAGGATTGGAACACAAAGCCGATTTTTCTTCGGCGAAAGATGGTTAAGGCCTCGTCCTTCAGAGTCAGAAGATTTTGACCATCGACAATGACTTCTCCTGAGGTAGGACGGTCCAAGCCGCCCAGCATGTGCAGCAAAGTAGTTTTGCCTGAGCCTGATGTGCCCACAATAGCTACGAATTCGCCGTTTTCTACAGTCAGGTTGACGCTGTCCAGCGCTTTTACCTGTGTCTCGCCGGAGCCGTAATATTTCTTCAGATCTTTTGTTTGTAAAATGCTCATAGTCATTTCCTCCAAAATTAAAGTTTGTATTGCATTTCGACAATACAAACTTTATCATGAGAATCTTTCCTGTTCCTTTCTCAAAAGTGACAGTTTTGACAGAAGTTCATGAATTTCGAGGAAGATATAAGGAAAAAGTGCTGCCCTGTTCCGGTGTACTGTTCAGTTTTACATATCCCCCTTGGCGCTCCATGATCTGCCTTGTGAGATAGAGCCCGATTCCCACGCCCTGTGTTTGATAGGCGCGAGGGCTGCGGTAAAAGCGACTGAAAATTTTAGCGTGTTCTTCTTCAGGAATACCAGGACCTGTGTCGGATACGCAGAGTGCAGAGAACATCTCATAATTTTTCACGGTTACTGTTACGGTTCCTTTTTCTGGTGTATATTTTATTGCGTTATCTAAGAGATTGCAGAGCGCTTCTTCAGTCCATTTGGGGTCAAAGACTGCCCGACCTGCTATTTGTTTCAGTACCAGCTGAATGTTTTTTCCCTGCGCTTTGGGAATATACTGGGAAACAGCCCGCTCTGCGATGGGCGCGATATCAGATTCCTCAGGATGAAGGGCGAGAATACCTGTTTCCAGCCGAGAGGTTTTGACCAATGCGTCAATAAGCGTTTGAAGCTTGTCCGTCTGCGCAGTGAGAGCTTGGACACATTCACGGCCTTGCTCGGTAAGGGGCTGTTCGGACAGCAGCTGGGTATAAAGCAGAAGGTTGGCCACCGGCGTTTTGGTTTGATGGGAGATGTCGGAGACCAGTGTGCTGATTTGATTTTTCTGAGTTTGCAAATTCCGCGCGGAAACGGTGCAGGACGCAAGGTATTGAGCCATGCGGCTTTCCAGTGCAGAAAGACGGCTTTCGTCAAATGTTTTTTCAGAAAAGCTGCCGTCCATGGCAGCCGTGAGCATGGCGTCCAAGCGTTTCATCGTCTGAGCAGTTTGCCGCCGATTGTAGAGAATCAATGCCAGTGCAACAAGAATGGAACTGGCTGCGATAAGATATCCACTCATAAGCGCACCGCCCAAGTATAGCCAATGCCGTATACCGTTTTCAAATAATCAGGTTTGGCTGGATTGGTTTCCAATTTGGAGCGCAGACGCTTCATTGTGACAGAGAGGGCGTTTTCTTCGACGAATTCTGCGCCGTCAGTCCATATGCGCTCTACTAAAACATCTCTGGGCACGGTATGCCCGCGATTTTCTACCAGTATTCGCAGCAGTCTTTGCTCTGTTTTGGATAATTCGATTGCCGCCCCATCACGGCGAAAGTCCATTCGCTCAAAGTCGAAAGAAAAAGGTCCTAATGTAAGGATACCTGCTGTCTGTGGCACACTGCGGCGCAGTTGTGCATTTACACGGGCGCGAAGAACCGCCAGAGAAAACGGTTTGGTGATATAGTCGTCTGCGCCTGTTTCCAGCCCAATTACCTCGTCAAGCTCTAAATCATTGGCGGTGAGGAGAATGACCGGCGTCGAATCTCCATTGCTCCGCAGATTGTGCAATAAATCTAATCCACTGCCGTCAGGCAGATTGATATCTAAAATCAAAAGAGAAAACGTTTCAGCAGCGAGAATTTTTGTAGCCTGTGCCAAGGTTTCAGCTTGGGTGATTACGCGCTGCGCAGTTTCCAGCGCCAGAGCAATCCCATGGCGCAATGTGCTGTCGTCTTCTAAGAGAAAAATATGCTCCACAAATGACGCCTCCTTTTATTTTAACAAAATCAGTGTAGCACATTTTTTCGGAAATTTGGAGAGGATTTATTTTGCAGATGCAGAAAATTTCAGGAGTGAATTAGTTTGCGGCGGAGAAAATGTGCGAACAGTCGGTATCATTTCGGCAGAGGTAATCGGAAGATGAACTGTGAAATACGGACTGTACAGAAAAATATGTGATATATGCTTGTAAAAGTCTTTTCAGAAAAGTGGACGATGTAGTATAATACAAATGCAGATTTTAAGAATGACAGTACATAGAAGAAATTGGAACAAGTGAGGGAAAAACTGTGAAGAAAAGGATTTTTGGTATGGCTTTGTTGTGCGCGTGTCTATTGACAGGGCCAGCTTACGGGGCAGAAGCCGTGACAGCGCAGGGTTGCAATACTGTAGTGCTGGTAAACGGTGTAGCACAGGAAATTTATCCGTACAATATTGAAGGGAACAACTATTTCAAATTGCGGGAATTGGCTGTAGCTTTAGCAAACACGGGCAGTTCTTTTGCAGTGGAATGGGATGGCGAAAAAGAAGCGATTAATTTGAACACAATGGGAAGCACGGTGCTTGACAATGTAGATTTGCAGTTTCCAGCAGGGGAAACCGTGAAGGAGGCAGAGACCTCTATGGCTGCACTTTATTGCGACGGGCAGCCGGTGGATATTCATGCGTACAATATCGAGGGTAATAATTATTTTAAGCTGCGGGATATCGGTGAGGTATTGGGATTCTCTGTGGCTTGGGACGATGAAGTTCAGTTGATGGAGATTGACACGAATACGGTAACAACCAGTACGGCGACACAAGGCTATTCCACAATAGGTGCTGCTGATGGCAGCGGGATTGAGCTGGATGAAAGTTTTACCAATCCAGATTATTGGGATACGTTACCTGCTTTTGATGTGGAGGTAGAGCCAGAGGCAGGGCAGGATTGGGAGGAAGAGGAACCACCGACTGGACAAACTGGGAGCAGACCGAATACTGGTGTGGTGCAGACGGATGTACAGCAATTGCTGAATGGTGCAGAACTGCGGCCGAAGTACACGCAATTTTCAGTTTTGAATAACTTAATTGATGATTTTATGGCACAAAACTTTAACAGCAGTATGGATACCTACACCAAGGTACGGGTTGCTTATGATTATTTTATTCAAAATATGACTTATGAAACAGCCACACAGCTGGATATGGGAATGTTCAGCAAAGAGGAAGCTGCTGTAATCTGGCAGCATTATCCGGAGCGATATGCAGTGCCTATTTTGCTGGATCATAAGGGTGTGTGCAATCACTATTCCTCTGCGTATGCAGCGATTTTGCAGGCGATAGGATTAGATGTACAGGTAGTAAGCGGCAAAACAAAATCTTCCGCCGGTGGATACAGCAGTCATGTGTGGGTGACAGTGCGAATTGACGGCGTAGACTATTTGTTCGACCCGCAGGTAGAGCAACGCATTGCACAGCGTAACGGCAACGTGATTCAATATTACCGCTTTGGAAAAGCCGTAAGCGCATTACAAAATGATTATCAAGCGGACAAGCAGTACCAATTTGCCGACTCGTTATAAATGTTGGTGATAGGCAGACAAACAAAAAGAGAATAAATAGACGGAAAAAAACAGCGAATACTTTTTGCGGCGCTCATTAGAGGCTGTGAGCACAGTACGAAATTCTTCGTCCCTATATTTAGAAACAGGTGCAGCCAAACGGTTGACACCTGTTTTTCTATGAAAAAGTATCTGCTATTGGGCTTTTGTATATAGTGAGAAGCACAATGAAATGCTCCCTTTATGGTGATAAGTTTTTACTTGTTGCCTAAAAGAGAGCATATTAGTTGCTGCTAAGGGTTTTGCGTTGGAAAGCAGAATTCGAAAGATTTACTTTGCTCTGTTTAATAAATTGGAATATTGAAACAATCCATCTCTGATACAATACAAATACAGGTTCCCTTTACCTCGTGCTACCGGTATATGGAAGGCAGGGTTTTGTTCTGGATAAAGGCGCTGAAACCATATGCGGTCGTTATAGACATACGCAGCAAAGGAAATATAGTGTTCTTTACGCATTTCGTGTTGGGCAGTCACGTAATAATCCATATCCGTTTCTTCCACGAAAATTGCTGGATTTAGGTACGCAGGTTTTGGAAACATGGGGGAAAGGCGTCTTCCACAGCAGGTAATGTCGGCCTTTCCTGTGCTTGTTAAAATGTTGCCACAGTTTGAGCAGACGTAAAATCGGATGTTGTCAATTTTTCCTGCATCCGGTTGGTTTGGGTCTAACTCTCCTTGCAGCAATTTCAAGATATCCGCCCCCAGCACATTGGCAAGCGCTTCCCAAAGGGAAACGTCAGGGCAGCCCGAACCGCACTCCCATTTTGAGACAGTTTTATTGCTGATATTCAGCTGATCTGCTACTTGTTTTTGTGTGAGTCCTTTTTCTGTGCGGAGTTGAAAAATAAGTTGTCCGATTTTTGCGCAATCCATCGGCAGACCTCCATCTTTAATAACAAGTCAATTCTTCAAGAATTCTATTCAATGTTCTAAGCCGTTCTCCGGTTAGTTCTCCCAGATCGTTCAACGCCTGAGAGAATTCTTGTATATCGTTCTGGATAGTTGGATTATCTGTACAGATTTCCAAAGGCAGTGCTTCGCCCTGCAAGCCAATTCGGTCAATGATGGGATTGTCAGGGTCGTACAACAAAGGCAAGCGGTAAGCTTCTTTGAAGTACAGCAGCGTACGGCTAAGTATGATCATCAAATCAAATATTTGATGAATGGGAATCTCGGTACTTATTTTCAATGTGTCGTCTTCTTGGGCTGTCCACAATTGTGCCGCAATCTGCATGGATTTGTTTTTGTTCAGGGTCGGTGTGCCAAGGGTAAGCCGCTTGATGTCAGAGTGATAGGCATTGCGGCCATCCAATCGGTCATAATTGGTGGCGGAGACGACAATTTTTTCATTCATAATCTTAAAACCTCCTGGCTTTTGGGTTTTCCAGCAGACAGATTTCACAGAGCATCTCTAATTCTTCTGTGTGATCTTCTTTTGGGTCATCATATTTCAGTTGTTTTACAGTTTGGAATTCAAAAGCTGTTTCTCCATATTGGTTCCAAAGTACTTGCAGTTGATTGTTTGGACAGTTTCCAGCAGAGAGCTGAAAACGGATTCGATTGAATTTTGCAGGGATGTCTGTAGCGGTTGTAAAAAATATTTCGTCCGTCGGATTGCACCGAAAGGAGATCACACCCATTTCGGGATGACGATCTTTCCATGCTTCTAAAAGTTCTTTTCTTCTTTCGCTATGCATATTTGTCACCTCGGATTCTATTTTACCGTATTCAGTCTGCGAAAACAATCTACGTTTCGTAGACTATATTGATAGATTAGATTGTAGGCTCAAAAGAAGAGATTGATAGTCTGGACAGAATGTTAACGACATTTCTTATCACTAAAAAACGATTTTTTATGTTGATTTTTTGTATCGCCCTCAAAAGACACGAAAGTAGCGATATTTACAACTTATTGCAGTAAAGTAGTGAAAAATAAAATATTTCACTCTCATACAAAATTCTTATAGATATGAGAAGAATATTTTTACCGAAAATTTAATAAAGAGCAAAAGAAAAAACAAT
>DKVF01000044.1:12369-23388 GCA_002491065.1 Peptococcaceae bacterium UBA7185 | reverse complement strand
AAAGAGCAAAAGAAAAAACAATAATACTTATTATTAGGGTAAAATAAAGAGAATTATATGGTAATTTCAATCGCAGTAATATTTATTTTCACAGTAAACGGCGGTTGATAAAAATGAAATTTTATTCGTACAAGGAAAAGAAAAATATTTGCGGTACTCAAATTAGAGAATATCGTAAGAAGTTGGGTATCACGCAGGCAGAATTAGGTGCGCGGGTGCAAGTGTATGGTGTGATGTTAGATCAGAAAGCTGTTAGCAGAATTGAGTTGTTGGATCGTATTGTGTCAGATTATGAATTATGGGCATTATCCCAAGTATTAAAGTTAAAAATGGAGGATTTGCTGGAACCATAGAAATGGAGCCAGCTGGACAGGAGTGTTGGAATCATGATACCGACACTCCTGTTTTTTGTTTGAAAAGAATGGTGAGGAAATACAAATATGTCTTAAAAATTTAATGCATGGAAGGTGAAAAAAACTAGAGCGTTCAGGAGAAAATAGAAAGATTTTAATTGATTTTATCACTTTAGCGTGCTAAAATAATAAAGCGAAATAAATTAGCGGAAAAAGAAAACAGGAGTAGACAGGTGAGACTATGAAACGTTATGATAAAGTAACGCCGGAAGGCACAAAAGATTATTTGTTTGATGAGTGCGGTCGCCGTTCGCGGGTGACCGGTATTTTAAAAAATATTTTCAGGGCGAGAGGATATCGCCGCGTAATGACGCCTACGATTGAATTTTATGATGTATTTGGCGCATCGGCAGCATATTTGCCTCAGGAAAATATGTATAAATTAATGGACCAGAAGGGAAGATTGATGGTACTCTGTCCTGACGGGACGATTCCGATTGCGCGGTTGGCTGCAACACGTCTGGCGCACGCAGAAATGCCGCTGCGCCTTTATTACAGTCATAATGTGTATCGCATGGCTAATGGTTTGCGGGGACGCAGCAGTGAAATTTATCAATGTGGTGTAGAGCTGATTGGCAGCGGCACGATGCGCAGCGACCTGGAAATTATGGAGATGGCGGCAGACAGCTTAGAGAAAATCAGCGCGGGTAGTGGATATCGTTTAGAGCTCTGCCACATTGGTTATTTCAAAGCGCTGATGGATAGTTTGGGTGCGGAAGATGATGTCAAAGAGGAAATACGTCATCACATTGAGCAGAAAAATTTCGCCTCGCTTAATGATTTGTTAGAGCAGTTCCCCAATAATAAAGCGGCCAGCGCATTGAAATATTTGCCGCGGTTGTTTGGCGGCGAGGAAGTTTTTGAGAAGGCGTATGCGTTGTTCGATGATGAAGCGGCACGACGCAGTCTGGAAGCTTTGCAGAATATTTATGGCTGTCTGCAGCAATTAGGACTGGGAGATAAGGTGATCATTGATTTAGGTTTGGTAAATCAGGCAGAATATTACACAGGGATTATTTTCCGCGGTTATTTTGATGAAGTAGGGGAGCCGGTGCTGTCAGGCGGACGTTATGACAAGCTACTCAGCGATTTCGGCGCGGCGCAGCCGGCCATTGGTTTTGCTGTGAATGTGGATTTGGCCAGCAATATTGTAGAGAAAAAACCGCCGTTGACGGCAGACGTACTGGTGATGGCCGCAGGCGATGACTATCTGGTGAAGGCAATTTCTTATCGGAAACAGCTTATTGCAAAAGGACAGGTGGTAGAGAATTGTGTGCTGGATGACAGAGAAGAGGCCATTGCTTATGCAGCGCGTTTAGGAATTGCGCAACTGCATATCATCGGCAAGACGACGGAAATTATAGATATTGAACAAGAGTGATGTAGGAATAGAGAGCGGAGTGAGAATATGAAACCGATTCGGATTGCCTTGACAAAAGGTCGTTTAGAAGAAAAAAGTATTGAAATGTTTGAACAGTTGGGTTATGACTGCAGTGAAGTGCGGGACAAAGGGCGACGGCTGATTCTGCCTATCAAGAATGCCAATATTGAGATTGTCCTGGCGAAAGCCGCTGATGTAATTACTTATGTGGAAAATGGCGTATGTGATTTGGGCGTAGTTGGTAAGGATACCATTATGGAAGCAGGCGGCACTTTTTATGAGGTGGCAGATTTAGGGTTTGGGCGGTGCAGGTTTGCGCTGGCGTTGCCGGCAGGGGTGAATTTTTATGAGGGCTATCACACCCGTTGTATCGCCAGCAAATATGTAAATGTTGCACGCAACTATTTTGAAAAGAAAAACATGGATGTGGATATTGTAAAAATTGAGGGCTCGGTGGAATTGGCTCCAATTTTAGGACTGTCCGATGCGATTGTGGATATTGTGGAGACAGGTACGACACTGCGGGAAAATGGTTTGGTGGTGGCAGAGGAAATCTGTCAGGTGAGCGCACGACTCATTGTGAATATCGCCAGCATGAAGTTGCGCAAAGCAGAGATTGATGAATTGATTGGCAAGATAGAGACATTTGTACAGGAGCGGGATGACAGGAAAAAAGCGCAGGAGAAAGGGGCGGCAGAGGTATGATTGACATTACCATAGCGGACGGCATTACAGAAAAAACGTTGCTGCAGAATTTGCGGCAGCGCAGCGGGGAAATAGATAAAAAGGTGACGACAGCAGTGACCGATATTCTGGAAAACGTGAAGGCGCGCGGCGATGAAGCGGTGCGGGAATATACTGTGAAATTTGACGGCCGTTGCCCAGAGCAGACAGAAATAACCCGTCAACAGATGGAGGAAGCTGTTGCGCAAGCAGATCCCCGTTTTGTGCAGGCATTGCGCAATGCCATGGAAAACATCCGTGCTTTTCACAGTCGCCAAAAACAACAGAGCTTTATTGATGCACAGCCCAACGGAGTTTTGATGGGACAGCGCATTCGCGGTTTGAAACGGGTAGGTTTATATGTACCCGGCGGCACAGCGGCATATCCATCTTCAGTATTGATGAATGCAATTCCGGCAAAGATTGCCGGTGTGGAGGAAGTGATCATGGTAACACCGCCGCTGAAAGACGGCAGTGCTAATCCGGATATTTTGACAGCGGCAGCATTGGCCGGTGTGGACCGTATTTTTCTCATGGGCGGTGCACAGGCAGTGGGTGCATTGGCCTACGGGACGGAGACTATTCCCAAGGTGGATAAGATTGTAGGTCCGGGCAATATTTATGTGGCTACGGCGAAGCGGATTCTTTACGGCACGGTGGATATTGATATGATTGCCGGTCCCAGTGAAATTTTGGTCATGGCGGATAGCACCGCCAATCCAAAATTTTTAGCGGCGGATTTAATGAGCCAGGCGGAGCATGATGTACTGGCATCCTCTATTTTACTTACCACGGATCAGGCAATTGCAGAGGCTACATTGCAGGAATTGAAACGGCAGATGGAAACGCTAAGTCGCAAAGAAATTATTGAACAATCGCTGACCAATTATGGTGCCATGATTGTGTGCCGCAATGTAGACGAAATGGTAGCACTGGCCAATGAGCTTGCACCGGAACATCTGGAGGTTATGCTGGAGAATCCTATGAGCTATTTGGGACGGTTAGACAATGCCGGTTCGGTATTTTTGGGGCAATATACACCGGAACCGCTGGGTGACTATTATGCAGGACCCAACCATGTATTACCTACCAGCGGAACGGCACGATTCTTTTCTCCTTTGGGTGTAGACAGCTTTATCAAAAAATCCAGTTATATTTATTATACAGAAGATGCGCTCTGCAAGGCAAAAGAGGATATTGTCTGCATTGCAGAGCGGGAGCAGCTTACGGCACATGCCAATTCTATCAAAGTGAGGTTTGCAGACTGATGACATATCAATTACCGGAAAAATTGAAAAATATGGAGCCATACCAGCCTATTACAGGCAAGTTTGCTGTGCGTCTGGACGCCAATGAAAGTTTTTTGAGCCTGCCTGATGAAATACGTCATGAGATTGGCGTATTGGTATCAAAAATTGATTTTAATCGTTATCCCGACCCTTATGCGGTAGAATTGTGTCAGAAATTTGGCAAATATTTTGGTGTGCCTTCTGATTTGGTTGTGGCGACCAATGGTTCTGATGAGCTGTTATTTTTGCTGACAACCTGTTTTGCTGATGCTGGTGATAAATTGATGGTAGTAAAACCGGATTTTTCTATGTATAAGGTGTATGGAGAATTGGCGGGTATGCAGGTAGAAGTGTTCAACAAAGATGAAAATATGCATATCCGTCCTGAGCAATTGATTGCAGCCGCAAAAGAAAAAAAGGTGCAGATGGTGATTTTCTCTAACCCATGCAATCCCTCTTCTCTGGTAGAATCAAAAGAAGATGTATTGCAGATTGTGCGGGAACTGGAAGATGTATTGGTTGTAGTAGATGAGGCCTATATGGAGTTTGCCGAAGGCTCTGTACTGCAGGAAGTAGAAAAGTATCCTAATATGATGGTCTTGAAGACTTTTTCCAAGGCGTTTGGATTGGCTGCTGCCCGACTGGGCTTTGCAGTGTCCAATAAAACGATTATTACTGCGCTGAAGGCGGCTAAATCGCCGTATAATGTGAATACAATGTCGCAGGTGGTAGGCTGCATTTTATTGGATCACCCTGCTTATTTGGATGAATGCCAACTGTTGATTAAGGAATCCCGTGATGCTTTGTTTGGTATGCTGCAGGCATTGGCAGGGAATACGGAGAAAATAAAATCAATCCAAAATACTCGCTCTAATTTTGTCTATGTTGAAGTAGCGGATGCTGCCGGAGTATATCATGCGCTGCAAGAGCAGGGTATCGCCATTCGATTGATGGGCAATTATCTGCGTATTTGTGCCGGCAGTGAGGAAGAAAACGCAGCAGTAGTGCAGGCGTTGGACAGTTATCTGAAAGGAGCAAATTGATGCGTGGTGCAGAGATTACACGAGAGACAAAGGAAACGCAGATTCAGTTAAAATTGAATGTAGACGGCAACGGTACCTTTACAGGCACTAGTGGCATCGGTTTTTTTGACCATATGCTCACGGCTTTTGCGGTTCATGGCGGTTTTGTGCTGGCACTGCATATGCAGGGCGATTTGCATGTGGACGGGCATCACAGTGTAGAAGATGTGGGTATTGTGTTGGGCAAGGCTTTTGCGCAAGCGGTGGACAAAGGTGAGATTGAGCGTTTTGGAAATGCATATGTGCCCATGGATGAGGCCTTGGCTTTTTGTGCGCTGGATATCAGTGGCCGTCCTTATCTGGCTTTTGATGCGGTGTTCAGCAATCAAAGCGTAGGTGAATTGGACTGCTGTCTGGTAGAAGAGTTTTTCCGTGCCTTTGCTATGAACAGTGGCATAACACTGCATATTCGTCTGGAGCGGGGCAGCAATGACCATCACAAAATTGAGGCCATTTTTAAGGCAGTTGCCCGTGCGTTAAAACAGGCAGTGACCTTGCGGCAGGGAACAGTGCTTTCTTCTAAAGGTGTATTAGCATAGTGGAGGTTGCTATGATTCAGATTGTAGATTATGGTGCAGGCAATTTGTTCAGTGTGCAGAACGCATTGAATTACTTACAGATTGAAAATAAGGTTACAGCGGATCCTGCGGAGCTTGACAAAGCAGACGGTATTATTCTGCCTGGCGTGGGTGCGTTTCGCGATGCGATGCAAATGTTAAATCGCAGTGGTTTCACTGAGGCGATTAAAGAGCAAGCTGCCCAGGGCAAACCATTACTGGGGATTTGTCTAGGTATGCAGATGCTTTTTGAAAAGGGCTATGAGTTTGGTGAGACCGAGGGATTGGGATTGATTCCCGGATGTGTGCAGCTCATTGACGGTGGTGGATTAAAAATTCCGCACATGGGTTGGAATGATTTAACGGTATTGCATGGCTGTGCGCTGAGTGAGGACGTGCAGAATGGGGACTACGTTTATTTTGTGCATTCTTATCGAGCGGAAACGGATGACCGGTATATCAGCTGTTATACGATGTACAATGAAAAAATTCCCGGTCTGGTATTTTGCGGCAATGTATACGGCGCACAGTTCCATCCGGAAAAAAGTGGTCAGGTAGGTATGGGAATTCTTAAAAATTTTGCAAAGTTGGTGACGGCATGATTATTTTACCGGCAATTGATATTAAGGATGGAAAATGTGTGCGGCTGCGCAAGGGCGAATTTGCCACTGCAGAACAGGTAGCTGCTGACCCGTATGAAACTGCAGCGGGCTTCCGAAAGGCTGGCGCGGCATGGATTCATATGGTAGATTTGGACGGTGCAAAGGACGCCAAACCGGTCAATGGGGAGATCTTTTGCACTGTGGCGGCGGACTCGGGCTTGAAGGTAGAATTGGGCGGCGGAATCCGCAGTATGGATACAATTGAGTTCTATTTAGAGCGAGGAATTCAGAGAATTATCTTAGGCTCAGCAGCGGTGAAAAATCCAGCTTTGGTAAAGGATGCGGTACAGCATTTTGGAGGACAAATTGCTGTAGGCATTGATGCAAAACAAGGTATGGTAGCGACGGAGGGTTGGTTGAATACCAGCAATGTGCATTTTCTTGAGATGGCAAAAATGATGGAGGCAGCAGGTGTACAGACGATTATTTATACAGATATTTGGAAAGATGGGATGCTCTCCGGCGTAAATGGTGCACATTTGGAAGAAATCAACAATACAGTGAGTTGTAATATCATTGCCAGCGGCGGTGTAAAATCTATCGTCGATATTGAGCTGTGCAAACAGTTAAATTTATATGGTGTGATTTGCGGAAAATCTATTTACAGTGGAAGTTTGGATTTGGCAGAGGCTGTGGCGAAAGCAGGTGCGCAGACATGTTAGCGAAACGGATTATTCCTTGTCTAGACGTACGCGATGGTAAGGTTGTGAAAGGGGTCAATTTTGTTGGCATTAAGGAAGTAGGAGACCCTGTGCAGTGTGCTATCGACTATGATCGGCAGGGAGCGGATGAGATTACCTTTTTAGACATCACCGCAACTCATGAGGGGCGCAGCACAATGATTGATGTGGTGCGCAACACGGCGAAAAATGTTTTTGTGCCGCTCACGGTAGGCGGCGGCATTCGCACGGTAGATGATTTTCGTGACTTACTGCGGGCAGGTGCCGACAAGATTTCGGTAAATTCAGCAGCAGTGCGTAATCCGCAGCTGATCAGCGAAGCGGCGGATAAGTTCGGCAGCCAGTGTGTGGTGGTAGCTATCGACGCGAGAAGAAAAGCGGAGGGTGGTTTTACGGTAGTGGTCAATGGCGGGCGCATTGATATGCAAATGGATGCCATTGCCTGGGCAAAGGAGTGCGAACGAAGGGGCGCCGGTGAAATATTGCTCACATCTATGGATACGGACGGTTGCAAGCAGGGGTTCGATTTGGAGCTTACCGACGCAATCAGTAAAGTAGTGAATATTCCTGTGATTGCTTCCGGCGGCTGCGGCAAACTGGAGCATTTCTCGCAAGTGTTTGAGAAAACAGGAGCAGATGCGGCGTTGGCAGCGTCTTTGTTTCATTTTAAGGAATTGACGGTGCAGCAGGTAAAGGAACATTTGCGTAGCCATAATATTCCGGTAAGGAGATAACAAGATGAATATGCAGGATGATTTGAAAAAATACTTTGTAAAAGGTGAGTTGATTCCTGCTGTTGTGCAGGAGGAAAGTACCGGCGAGGTCTTAATGCTGGCTTATATGAATGAAGAAAGTTTGCGAAAAACTATGGAGACCGGGTATACATGGTTTTACAGCCGGTCTCGACAGGAGCTTTGGAACAAAGGCGCAACATCGGGGCATGTACAGCGTGTGATAGAGGTGCGCGCTGATTGCGACAACGATACGTTATTGGTGATTGTAGAACAGACTGGGGCGGCTTGCCATACTGGAAATCATAGTTGCTTTTATACAACTATTTGGGAGGAAAAATAAATGCAGGATGTGTTAGAAGGATTGTATGCTGTGGTACAGAAGCGCAAAGCAGAACCACAAGAAGGTTCCTATACTTGCTATCTGTTTGAAAAAGGGCTGGACAAAATTTTGAAAAAATGCGGCGAAGAATGCAGCGAAGTGATCATTGCCGCTAAAAACGGAGTACAGGAAGAAACAGTGGGCGAAATTTGCGATTTGCTTTATCATTTGTTGGTTATGATGGCAGAGCAAAATATTCCATTAGAAGCAGTAGAGGCTGTATTGGAAGAACGGCGGAAAAAAATCGGAAATCTGAAACAATTTCATGTGAGTGATCATAATACGTGATAGAGCGGAAAGATTGCAACAAATTGTTTTCTCAAAAGGCATATAGCGAGACAAAAGAACTGCAGTCGTCTGAAAAGGAAAGTGTTTCAGGCGACTGCAGTTCTTTCGTGGAGCGGGTTCTCAGAGAAACTCTGGGCGTAGGCTGCGTTTCGTGCTATAATGTGGGATATGACAGTTGAGAAAGAAGAAGGAGTAAGGTAATGAATGAAAATTTTTATAAGCTGCTGCTGTCCATCGGCCTGCCAGTGGCGTTACAAAATTTAATCTCCACTAGCGTGAATTTGATGGATAGTTTGATGGTGGGGCGGTTAGGTGAAAATGCTTTGACTGCTGTCAGCATTGCCAATCAAATATTTTTCTTCTACAGTATCGCTATTTTTGGAATTACCAGCGCTGCAGTCATATTATGCAGTCAATATTGGGGCAATGGCAATAGGGGCGCTATTTGCAAGGTGCTGACATTGAGTTTGCGTCTAGCTGCTGCAGCGGGAGTATTTTTTGTGTTGCTGTTGTTTCTGTTGCCGCAGCAGTTGATGGGTTTATTTACTCCCAATTCGATTGTGATTGCGTTGGGTGCAGAATACTTGCGTATTATTGCGGTGGCATATTTTCTTTATGGATTGACAACCACTTGTCTGATGGTGCTGCGCAGTGTAGAAAATGTAAAAATTGCGATGTGCATTTACAGTTTATCCGTTGTGGTAAATGTATTTTTTAATTATATGTTTATTTTCGGTAAGTTTGGCGCACCGGCTCTCGGTGTGGCTGGTGCGGCTGTGGGGACAGTGATTGCCCGTTCCTTGGAATTTGTGATTATGGCAGTGTATATGCTGCGGTTTGAAAAGAAAATTTGTTACCGGTTGCCTATGCTGCTGCAAGTGGAGCCAGCTTTGCTGAAAGATTTGATAAAATATGGAATGCCTGTAATGGTCAATGAACTACTGTGGGGGGCTGCGCACTCATTGCATGTGGTGATTTTGGGGCATATGCCTGCCGGTGTGGAGGCAGTGGCTGCAAACAGTATTTGCAGTGTAATTTTCCAAATGAGTATGTCTTTTATTATTGGCGTATCCAGCGCTTCGGCGGTGATGATTGGGAAAACGGTTGGGCGGGGAGATCTAGCGCGGACTTCGTTATATACCCACAAATTATTACGCGTCTATTTTTGTGTAGGTTTGGCACTTTGCGGCTTAATTTTACTTTTGCGGGAGCCAGTGATTCAATTCTATAAAATCGAACCCAACACTATTGTGATGGCGCGGCAATTTATGCTGGTGTATGCGATGGTTATTTTTTGCACCGGCTTTTGTCATCCTATGATTACCGGGATTTTGCGTGGTGGTGGCGACATTATGTATGCGGCAGTGGCAGATGCTGGCTGTCTGTGGCTGTTTTTGCCGGTGGGTATAGCGGCAGCCGTATTCTTGCAGCTGTCACCGCCTATGGTGTATCTGGTGTTGCGATTGGAAATTGTAATGAAACTATTTATCTGTTTGTTCCGTTTGCGTGATGATCGCTGGATTAAAATTGTGATTCGCGAGGATGTGTAAAAAAGCTCTGGATTATTTTTTCTTTTTGTTGGCGGATTTCTTTTTCTTTGCTTGTTGTTTGCCTGCTCTCTGCGCGTCAGCTTGCTTCTGATTTTTTTCTGCCATCATGCGAAATTTGCCGAAGGTCATCATCAAATAGTAGGTGCCCAGACCTGCACAAATAGAAAAGAACACCGTAGGTAAATAAGTTTGCCATTGACTTGATATGTTTTCTAGCTGTCCAGATGTGTAAATCCAGACATCATAGTAAATAATGCCTAAAATGGCCCACACGATGAGGAAGACACTGAAAATGCGCTGCTGAAGAACTCGTCCTTCACGACGAAATTTGTTGGTGAGAAAAATCAGCGCCAAGAGCCAGATAGTTAAAATAATTTGAATCAACATATGAAAAAGCTCCTTCTATAAATGATAAGTGGTCTGTTGTCTAGTGTAACACATTTCTTCCGTAATGAAAATGCGTTTATTGGTTTTTATAGATTTTTCTGAGAATATGCACCCGAAAATGATGTAAACGTTAATTGCTGTGGACTCGAAATAAAAACTACTTTGATAAGTAAAAAGACAAATAACACATAATATATTGGTATTTGTCTGACGAATATTTTGTAAAATGTTATAATAAAATCGTAAATATTAGTAAAAAATAGGGCAGCTTGTCAGGCATAAAAGCATCTGGCGGCTGTTTTGTTATTACTGCAGTTTCTGGTTCTATATGCCTTGCAGAAGATTATGCAGTGGTAGGTGGTGGAATCCTGAGAGAAGGAGAAAAGAGTCTGTTGCGAAACGGCATATAAGAAAGGATTATATTATGCAAGATTGTAAAATACGTTGGAATTATTTGTGCCACCCGATGATGCGGTTGTTTTTGCAGCAGGAAACGTATGACTCGCGACAACAGTATTTGGCACAAGTAGGAGAACAAGAGCGAGATATCATTGCCTTTAGTATATTGGTTCATTCAATGAGTAAAGGAGGTTTTTTACATTTTTTCAGCGATGATCATGGAGTGTCAGCTGCGGCAGTACATAATGTGCTGTGCAAAATTAATGCTGTTTCAGTAAAAAATTTACTAGAACAAAGCGAGAAAATTTTGGAGCCAGTACTGCAAACCTGGCCGAATAGCACATTTATAGAATTGCTTGGTCATTTACTAGAGTCTGAAAAAGAAAAGATTTACAGATTGGATCAAGCCTATTGGCAGGAGGAAGAGAAAATTTATTACAGGGCGTACCAATATTATTCAAATTTAGGATAATTTAAAGCACAAAGGTGGACAGC
>DKVF01000044.1:0-12110 GCA_002491065.1 Peptococcaceae bacterium UBA7185 | reverse complement strand
GCTGTCCACCTTTGTGCTTTAAATCAGAATGCTGAATACAACATAATTAAATAATGTATTTGTGAAACTTCTTGGCGTAACTGCTATTGTTGCATTTCATAATCAGCGCGCAATTGCCCGCAAGCGGCATTGACAGAGGAACCAAACTCACGGCGCATGGTGACAACAATGTGATTTTGTTTGAGTATATTGTAAAAAGTTGCTATGCGTGTCTGTTCACTCTGTTGAAAGCCTAGATTTTGTGTGGTATTGTAAGGAATTAGATTTACGTGAAAGTCATCATCTTTCAATAAATCGGCTAGTAGCTGTGCCTGCCAAGGAGAATCATTCTGTTCCTGCAGCATGACATATTCTAGCATTACCTTCCGATTAGTATGTTGGATACAATCGCGTGCTGCTTCTAAAACCTGAGCCACCGGATAGCGGCGATTGATAGGCATGATGCGGGAGCGAGTTTCATCGTCTGGGGCGTGCAGACTGATAGCTAACATACCGTGATTTGGATGAGTAGCATATTGTATAATTTGTGGAACTAAACCACAGGTGGATACGGTAATATGTCGCGGCCCCAACGCTAAACCGTGGGGATGCTGGATAATTTCCAAAAATTTCATCACGTTTTCATAATTATCGAAGGGCTCCCCGATTCCCATTAAGACAATGTTAGATATTTTTATTTGAAGTTGCCTCTGAATGACCATAATTTGTGCTGTCATTTCGTGGGGTAGCAGGTTGCGTACCCTTTTGAAACGACCGCTTTGACAAAAAGCACAAGCCATATTACAGCCTACCTGGCTGGAGATGCAAAGCGTGTTGCCGTAACGCTGCCGCATCAGCACTGCTTCAATCAGATTTTCATCTTGTAAAGCAAAGAGAAATTTTATAGTATCTGTACCGTTTGTTTGTTGTATAAGCCGAGGGAGTGCAAGGGAAAAATCTTGCATCAATTGTTCTTTTAAAGACTGGCGGATTTCAGAAATATCCAGTAAAGAGGAAATTTGTTTTCGATATAGGTTGGTAAAAATGATTGGAGCTTTACTGATTTTTTCGCCAATTTGTAAAAGGTATTGCTCTAGCTGCGCAAAAGTTAGTCCATAGATATTCATGACGCTTCATTCCTTTCTTTTTCTATCTTAGCATAAGTAGAGTAGAAAGAAAATAAAAAGCTTTTTTCTCATTGCCTTTTTAAGAAGTATAATGGAAAAAAGCTTTGCGATTACAATAAAATTTTACTGTAAGTGATAGTATCAAGTTTCTCAGCCTATATTGGAAGGCTGGTGCGATATCTTACTAGTTGTTGCACTCAGGAATGGGGATTATAGCTTTTGTTTTAATTGGTCTTCCCTTTGTTTTGCCAGTAGGTAACCTAAATAATCTAACAACATTTTTCGCCTATCGGCAGAAAGAGTAAGTAGTGCAGAAGAAACCTCCCCTAGCGTTTTGCTTTGTGCATAAATTTTTTCCATCTCAGAAAATGGTTTTTGGAACGAAGTTAGACCTAAAAGATAGTCAGCAGAGACGCCATAAAATTTTGCCAATTTCACTAAGTAATCTAGAGGCAAAGAAGTATGGCCTTTTTCATAGTTGGAGTAAGTCTGCTGTACCACACCTAAATATTTTGCAATAATTTCCTGTTTGTATTCATGTTTTTCACGTAGATCACGGATGATCTCAGGTGTGCGTTCCGACATAGTAACACCTCTTTCATTAAAGATAAATATTTGCGAATTCAATGTACCATAGTAGGAATAGAATGACTGGTTTTTACTCTAAACTTTGTGTATCGATAGTATTTTATACAAATAATTAGAGTGCATACAGAGAAATAATGAGAGATTTCACACTTTTTTCTGGAGAAAAAAGCAGGTGTAGCGAATTATAACAAGAAGTTTTTGTTCTTCCGGGCAGAACTATGGAGAAAATAGAGATGGTAAAAGGGACTTCCATAGGTTTCTGGTAGTTTTGTTGCATAAAAATATCATAGATGGTAGTGATTGTTCCCCATTCATCTCAGAATAGTGATACACTTTTACTATTCATTACTGTAAAGATGAGTAAGGACCACAGCAAAAGACAGAGTACAGGGGGTATACAAGAATGACAATCTATGGTTATGTAAGAGTATCAACAAAAGAACAGAATGAAGACAGGCAGTTAGCAGCACTGGCACCCTTTGAAATTCCAGAGAGTAATTTGTATATGGACAAATTGAGCGGAAAGGATTTTAAACGACCAGCATACAGAAAAATGATACGTCGCTTAAAGCCTAATGATGTACTGATTGTAAAAAGTATCGACAGGTTGGGGCGTAATTACAAAGAGATCATGGAACAGTGGCGCATCATTACAAAGGAAAAACAGGCGGATATCAAAGTGTTGGATACCCCTTTACTGGATACAACCTATTGTAAGGATCTGTTGGGCACTTTTATTGCCGATTTAGTGCTGTCGGTTATGTCCTATACTGCTCAAATGGAGAGGGAAAATATTCGACAGCGGCAGGCGGAAGGCATTGCGGCGGCTAAGGCAAAAGGCATTCGTTTTGGGCGGCCACGGTTGGAGCTTCCAGAAGATTTTGATCTAAAATATGAAATGTGGCATAGAGGACTGCTAAGTGTCCAAGATTTTGCTGATTATTGTGGATTATCCCGAAGTACTTTATATTTACGATTACGAGAATATCAGAAAGTTTATGTGGAAGAGCATCCGCGATAAGATGATTAGCTGAAAAAACTCTTTATCAGAGAGAGTTTCCAGCTGTAAATAGGTAAAAAAGGGGAGGCACCTGAAGATTTTGCAATTTATTTTGCTAAAAAGAGAAAAAAAACTTTTCTAACAGAGTATTTCGCGGTATAATACTTTAAGTATGCAATGTTTAATCATAAAAAGTTTAATATATTATTTTTAGGAGGAATTTTGAAATGACTGTAAGTATTGAGAAACTGGATAAGGTAAAAGCAGAATTAACGATTACCGTGCCAGCAGAAGGTTTTGAAGAGGCGATGAAAAAGGCATATAAGGATATGGCTTCTAAAATTAAGGTACCAGGTTTTCGACCTGGTAAAGTGCCGATGCAGGTTGTAGAAAAAATGTATGGTCCAGAAGTATTTTATGAAGATGCTGCCAACAATCTGATTATGCCTCAGTATATTGATGCTGTAAGAGAGGCAGTGGAAGCAGATCCATTTTTCCAGCCAATCGCTCGCCCTGAATTTGACATTGTGCAGATTGAAAAAGGAAAAGAGTTTATTTTTAAAGCAGTTGTAGACACCAAACAGCAAGTTGAGTTGGGCGAATATAAAGGATTGGAAATTCAGGAGATTGACGGCGAGGTTTCTGAAAAAGAAATTGACCAGTATATTGATACTGTTCGCGACAAACAAGCAGAAGTTTCTGATGTTACCGACGCAGATGCACAATTGCAGAAAGGCGATACAGCCAACATTGACTTTGTCGGGAAAAAAGACGGTGAAGCATTTGCAGGTGGCTCTGCACAAGGCTATGATCTGGTAATTGGCTCTGGTTCCTTCATTCCAGGCTTTGAAGAACAAATGGAAGGCATGAAATTAGGCGAAGTACGTAATGTAGAATTGAGTTTCCCAGAAGATTATTATGTGACAGATCTGGCAGGTCAGCCGGTGGTATTCGAAGTTACCCTGAATGCAATCAAACGCAAAACATTGCCAGAACTGAACGATGAATTTGTAAAAGATGTAAGCAATTTTGAAACAGTAGATGCATATAAAGAAGATATCAAGGCAATGCTTACAGAGGAAAAAGCTGCTGAAATCAAAAACAGATATAAAGCAGAGGCTGCTCAAAAAGTAACAGAGCAGAGCGATGTAGTAGCGCCGGAATCTCAGGTGAAAGCAGAAGCAGAAAACTTTATGAATGATATCAAATTCCAGATGAGCCAGCAGGGGATTAGTTTGGAAGATTATGTGAAGCTGACCAACGGCAATATGGAAGATATTGAAAATGAATGTAAAACCAGAGCAGAAAGCTTTGTAAAACAAAACATTGTATTTGAAGCCATTGCTGAAAAGGAAGGCTTTGAAATTTCTGATGAGGAATTGGACGCAGAATTTAATAAAATGGCAGAGATGTACAAACAGCCTGTGGAAACCGTCAAAGAAGTATTTAATATGAGAGGACAGGTAGGCTTAATCAAACGAAATCTGCTGTTAGAAAAAGTTTCTGATTTCCTTTTAGAAAATGCAAAAATTGGTTAAGATATATAAAGTCATAACAAATTATTAAAGGAGGATAATCAGGATGAGCTATTTGGTTCCAATGGTAATAGAACAGACTAATCATGGAGAGCGGTCCTATGACATTTATTCCAGACTATTGAAAGACAGAATTATTCTTTTAGGGGATGAGGTCAATAATGCTACGGCAAATGCTATTATTGCACAACTGCTGTTCCTGGAAGCGGATGATCCCGATAAGGATATTTTCCTGTATATCAATAGCCCTGGTGGTTCCGTGACTGCCGGTTTGGCCATTTTTGACACCATGAATTATATCAAGCCTGATGTATCCACTGTGTGCTTGGGCATGGCGGCCAGTATGGGTGCCTTTTTGCTGGCTGCAGGTGCAAAGGGAAAACGTTTTGCATTGCCAAACAGTGAGATTATGATTCATCAGCCCATGGGTGGAGCTAGTGGTCAGGCGACGGATGTAGCTATCCATGCGGAATATTTGCTGCGGACAAAAGATAATTTGAATAAAATCCTCGCCGAAAGAACCGGACAGAGTCTGGAAAAGATTAAGCAGGATACAGAGCGCGATAATTTCATGACGGCTGAACAAGCAAAAGAGTATGGATTGGTCGATGAAGTTATGGTTAAACATTAATTGGGTTTTATGAGGTGAGAATATGCATAACTTTGAGGATGATGAAGAGTTGATTCGTTGTTCTTTTTGTGGAAAAACGCAGGACCAAGTGCGTAAAATCGTAGCCGGACCCAATGTGTATATCTGCGATGAATGTGTGAATCTATGCCATGAAATCGTGTTGGAGGAATTGGGTGTAGAGCAGGATGTGGACATTTCCGAGATACTGAAGCCAGCAGAAATAAAGGAAATTCTGGATACGTATGTAATTGGGCAGGATGAAGCAAAAAAGACATTAGCTGTTTCTGTGTACAATCATTATAAACGAATTAACAGTAGTTTGAATAACGATGATGTGGAACTGCAGAAGTCGAATATTTGTTTAATTGGACCTACTGGCAGTGGGAAAACATTATTAGCCCAGACATTGGCAAAAATTCTGAAAGTTCCTTTCGCCATTGCTGATGCAACTTCTTTGACGGAAGCTGGCTATGTAGGTGAAGATGTGGAAAACATTCTGCTGAAAATTATTCAGGCGGCCGATTACGATATGGAATTGGCGCAAAAAGGGATTATCTACATCGATGAAATCGACAAAATTGCTCGTAAAAGCGATAATCCGTCTATTACACGGGATGTGTCCGGGGAAGGTGTTCAGCAGGCGTTGCTGAAAATTGTGGAAGGCACAGTTGCCAATGTGCCGCCGCAGGGTGGTCGTAAGCATCCCCATCAGGAGTTCATTCAGCTGGATACCAACAATATTCTGTTTATTTTAGGTGGCGCTTTTGATGGTTTGGAAAAAATTATCGAGAATCGTGTAGGCAAAAAAGGCTTAGGGTTCAATGCGGAAGTCAAGACGAAAGAGGAGAAACAGCAGAACAATCTGCTGAAAAATTTGATTCCAGAGGATTTGCTGAAGTATGGTTTGATTCCAGAATTTATCGGCCGTGTGCCAGTGATTGTGACTTTGGACGCACTGGATAAGGATGCCCTGATTCGTATTTTGACAGAGCCTAAAAACGCTTTGATTAAGCAATACCAACGTCTACTGAAAATGGACCAAGTAGAGCTAGAATTTACAGATGCTTCGCTGGTTGCCATTGCTGATGCGGCACTGAAACGCAATACTGGTGCGCGGGGGTTACGGTCTATTGTTGAAAAAACGATGAACGATATTATGTATGAGGTGCCCTCTAATGCACAGATCGCGAAGGTAATTATTCATGAAAACTGCATCACAGAAGGAAAACAGCCAGAAGTGATTTTACACACCAAGAAAAAGGCGGCACTTAACTAAAATATGGCAAATAAGGAACTATCTTGTTGAGGATAGTTCCTTATTTTCTTATGTTTTTTTATTCTTTCAATGAAAGGAAACAAGTTGTCGGACTTATTTTGCTGTACGCTAGACACAAAGAAAATTTGGTATATAAAAGAATCTTTTATCACTGGGGAAGTTATGTTATAATAGCAAACAGAAACGTGTAAATTTTTATGAATAATAGCGGAACATAAATACGTTGGGAGAATTATAATGAAACGGAAGGTATTTTTTGTGTGCTGTTTGTTGACTATGTTGCTGCTCAGTAGCTGCAGTGTGGAGCTAGTTAATCCAGATAGTCTAATTGCTGCCCCTAAGTCAAATCAGGAAAAACTGCAAAAGAAACAGTTAATTACTTCTTTTTTGGGGCAAGAGGATAACTTGATTGTACCAGAGGACATGAATCATAATGATGCATATCGTTATGTAGATTTGGATAACGATGGTGAAGATGAGATAGTAGCTTTTTATGCCAACAGACAAAATAATTTTATATTAGGTTTTCTAGTGCTAGACCAGAGAGATCAGCAATGGTATTTGAGTCACAAGGCTATCGCGTATGGCATGGATATTCATTTCTTTTCCGCAGAGGATCTGGATGGAGATGGTGTGATGGAACTGATGTTGGGCGTACATACGGGATACGGTTCCCAAAAGGAGTTATACCTCTACCAATTGGAAGATGGCGATCTACGGGAAAATACAGATGGAGATAGAGTAACTTATGATCAAATGACACTAGCGCAAACTGTTGATGGAGGAGAGCTGTTAGTGACGGCTCGTATGGATACCTCTATACTGGAAGGCAGCAGCAATATTACTGTATATCGTTATTACAATGGAGGTTTGCAGCAGTTGTACGATGAAACCTTCAGCGGTTATTGCAGTGAGATTCATTTTGATTGTGTGGCACAAGGACAGACTGGTGTGTATTTGGCCATGCGACATAATCACTTTGTAAATATTTTACTATTGAAAGAAACAGAAGAAAATTTTGCAGTATTGATGGAACAGCCGTTGCCTTATGATTATGAAGATATGAATGATCTTAAATTATTTTACGATGAAAACAGCGATGGAATTGTAGAGATTAATTCTTTATGGGAACCGGAGCATAACGTAGTAGGGAAAATTTATAAAGATTATATTCAGGTATGGTTGCAGTGGGATGGACAGGATAGTGTGTATGCTGTAGATGCTATATTGGAAAATGTTTCCGATGGATATCAATTCAGAGTCCCTTTGGAGTGGATGGATATGCTGTACTATGACTTCTGTCGTGATGAGAATGCTGTTAACTGGGTAGATTTTTATTACGAAAATGCGGAACAAAAATATGAAGATGTATTTTCCTTTGCAGCGATTGACCAGTTGGTTTGGGAGAATATGGAGGATGTAGACTCTATTATCGTATTAGGAAATAATCCCACAAATAACAAAGTTTACGTTGCAGAGATCTATACAGGAGAATTTAATGGATTTAAAGTAGATGCCAGCCGTTTGATTTCCTGTCTGAAAATTGAAGGAGGAGAACGTAAATGACGAAAATACTGGTATTAGAAGATGAAGCATCCATTCGCAGCTTTATTGTAGTAAATCTAAAGCGACATGATTTTGAAGTGGTAGAGGCGGCCAGTGGAGAAGAGGCGTTAGAAAAATTAGATAATACTGTGTCTGTAGCGTTGCTGGATGTAATGTTGCCAGGAATTAGCGGTTTTGAAGTATGTAAACGAGCTAGAGAACAATATCCCGGGCTGGGAATTATTATGCTTACCGCCAAGGGTCAGGAGGAAAATAAAATTGAAGGTTTGGAGTTAGGTGCAGATGATTATATCGTAAAGCCCTTTAGCCCTAAAGAATTGCTGGCGCGCATTAATGCATTGGTACGCCGGTTAAATACATCGGATAAGAGCGATGTGACGGGTGGCAATCAGATTGTATCTGGAAAATTTGTAATTTTGCAGGATGAGCGCAAGCTTTTGAAGGATGGGAAAGAAATTGAGTTGACTCCTATTGAGTTCACATTAGTAAAATATTTTATGGAAAATGCTAACAAGGCTGTACATCGCGATGAAATACTAAACAATGTGTGGGGATATAATTATGTGGGCGATTTTAAAATTGTAGATGTAAATATCCGTCGCATTCGGCAAAAAATAGAGGATGATCCTTCCAACCCAAAATATATTGAAAAAGTATGGGGTTATGGATATCGTTGGTGGGGAGGCGGAGAATAAACTGTGCAGAGCATTCGCAAGAAACTGACCGGTAACTATATGGCAGTAGCGTTGTTTACGGTATTATTGTTAGAGAGTGTATTTATGGTAGTGCTCTCCCAATATTATTTGGGTGGTGTTGAACGTATTTTAAACAATGATGCGGAAGCGGCGGCTAACTTTTTTAATCATTATGCCGATCAGGGCGATATTTATACAAAATCCAACTATATTTTTGAAAACATGGATGTAGAAGAAAACGCACTGATAGAAGTGCTGGATACCAATGGGCGTGTAGTGATTGACAGCACTGGCGCATCCAGTGGCGAAATCGTAACTACAAATGACTTCAGTCAGGCGTTAAGCGGGCGCGTTAATTCTTGGCGGGGACGCAGTGACTTGGATGAATTTATCATTGCAGTATCGGCGCCTATTTACGATAACGATACTGTTGTTGGAGTGCTGCGCTATGTGTCAAGCTTAGAACCTGCCTATCGTATCATCTTCCAGTATATGATTTATATGATTGTCTTTGGGCTTTTTGTGATAGGGATGGCTTTTGTGTTTAGCCGCGCGATGTCCAAACGGATTTTGGTGCCGATTCAAGAATTGGTGCGGGTGACAGAAGAAGTGGCGCAAGGAAACTATAAAGTGACAGCTATCAAATATCATAATGATGAAATTGGACAGCTTGTAGATGCGGTGAACGTGATGACCAAGGAAATTACTCGTGCAGATCAGGCAAAAAATGAATTCATTTCGTCAATTTCCCATGAATTGCGTACACCATTGACATCTATCAAGGGATGGGCAGAAACTTTGCAGGATTTGCAAGATGATCCAGCTGTTACGCAGGAAGGGTTAGCTATTATCGGCAGAGAAACAGATAGGCTTATTATTTTGGTAAATGATTTGTTAGACTTTTCCAAACTGCAAGCGCACCGCATAGAATTGAAAAAAACAGAATTTTCTATTAAGCAGTTGTTGACCGATGTACATAATCAGTTTGTGATTCGTTGTCATCAGGAAAAAATAAAAATGACGTTGCTCACTGACAATCGGGAAAGTTGGGTATTTGCCGACTATAACCGCTTAAAGCAGGTGTTTATTAATATTGTTGACAATGCCATAAAATTTACGGCTGGCAGACCAAAAGCAGAAATAAAAATCAGTAGCCAAGTGTTGGATGATCAAATTGTTATGATTATTGAGGATAACGGAAGCGGAATCTCAACGGAGGATTTAAAGCGCGTAAAAGAAAAATTCTATAAAGGAAGCAGCAATAAAAGCGGTACAGGTTTAGGTTTATCTATTGCTAGCGAAATCATGGAACTGCATGGTGGAAAAATGCTTATCGACAGTATTCAAGAAAAAGGGACAAAGGTCGTTTTACTGATGCCATATTATTATGAATTGCAAAGATAATGTCTGTTGCAGTTATTGGTCAATGAGAAGAATGCCGATTCAAGATATGATATGATTTCTTTGAGAGGACAGATTTTTTACTAAAATTTGTTGTATTACAGAAGAACTTTCAATATCAGAGTCGGCTTTTTATATGTGATAGAAGCAGTGCAAGGGTTGTACTGGGGAGGGGCGTTCTAAGGTGGAAAAGGAAACGAGAAAAATTGTAGGGTTTCACACTTTGGGCTGTAAGGTGAACCAGAGTGAAACAGAGGCTATGACGGCGCTATTTTTACATAGAGGATATGAGCTGGGCGAGTTTGAACAGTATTGCGATGTATATGTTATTAACACCTGCACAGTAACCCATGCAGGAGACCGCAAGTCGCGGCAGATGATTCGGCGCGCGAAACATATTAATCCCAAAGCGGTTGTTGTAGTAACAGGTTGTTATGCGCAAACCTCGCCGGAAGATGTCGCGGCCATCGAGGACGTAGATATTGTTTTGGGTACCAACAAACGACATTTGATTGTAGACGCGGTAGAACGATTCGATGGTAAAAGGCAGCAGATGGTGGAGCAAAAAGACAATCTGGTTGATTTTGAAGAAATTACGATGGAACGGGTGATTCAGAAAGCTAGAGCCTATTTGAAAGTACAGGACGGCTGTGAGCAATTTTGTACGTACTGTATTATTCCTTATGCGAGGGGGCCTCTGCGCAGTCGCAGTATGGAAAACACCTTGCGTGAAGCGAAGAAACTGGAACAAGCAGGATTTCGCGAAATCATTCTTACAGGAATTCATTTAGGTGCTTATGGAAAGGTTAGCGAACAAGAAAAGGCTAAAGGCGTTATCCAACAGCATACATTGGCAGATTTGTGTGAGATGCTGTTGTCAGAAACATCCTTTGACCGTATCCGTCTGAGCTCTATTGAGCCTACGGAAGTGGATGATCACCTGCTGCGTTTATTTGCGGAAAATCGCCGTATGTGCCGTCATTTGCATTTGCCATTGCAGGCAGGCGATGACACTGTGCTGGAACGGATGCATCGCCCCTATAATACTGAGCAGTATCGCCAAGAAATAGCGCGTATTCGTACAGCTGTACCGGGGATTGCTTTGAGTACCGATTTGATGGTAGGATTTCCAGGGGAAACAGAAGAGCAATTTGCTAACAGTTTATCTTTTTGTGATGAAATAGCGTTTAGCAGTATGCATTTATTTAAATATTCACCCAGGGAGGGAACACCTGCTGCGACCTATCCAGACCAGGTTAGCAATGAAGAAAAAGAAACGCGTAGCAAACGAATGCAGGCGGTGGCGGAAAAAAATATGTTACGTTATATGGAACAACATTTGGGACAACATGTGGAAGTGTTGGTGGAGGAACAATGTGCTGACGGCACTTGGCTGGGACATACGGATAATTATTTACACGTGGCGATAGACGGACCTTGCCAAAAGAATAGAATGGTGCAGGTACAATTAGATAAAATAGATGGAAAATTGCTCAAAGGAAAATTTATTGATTAATTTTTATTTTGTGTCTTGCTTTTACCGGTGTAAGTCTGTACAATATTAAAAGGATTTGTATGGGAGGTGAATCGTATGGATTGTATTTTTTGTAAAATTGCAAACAAAGAAATTTCGTCTGCTATTGTTTATGAAGACGAGGATATTATTGCCTTCAATGACTTAAATCCGGAAGCACCTGTGCATATTCTGGTTATCCCTAAAAAGCATATTGCCAGCTTAAATGATGCATCAGAGGAAGATCAGCAGCTTTTGGGAAAAATCATGCTAACCATTCAAAAAATCGCGTCAGAGCGGGGAATTGCCGAGGATGGCTACCGTGTAGTGACAAACTGTGGTGAAAAGGGTGGTCAAACAGTCATGCATTTACATTTCCATTTGCTGGGCGGCAGAGAAATGTTGTGGCCGGCAGGATAAGTTCTTGATTATTTGGAAAATATCTAGTATAATAGCATAGATGTTTTATTTGAAGGTCTCCTATAACAGCCGGTGAAGTTGCGGTTGTGTAGTATTGAGGGGAGGGAAGAACAGTGGGAGAAGTACATGTTGGAAAAACTGAATCTTTAGATAGTGCTCTTCGGAGATTTAAACGTTCCTGCCAGAAATCTGGCGTTTTAGCGGAATGCCGCAAACGTGAACATTATGAAAAACCAAGCGTAAAGCGTAAGAAAAAATCTGAAGCTGCTAGAAAAAACAACAAGAGAAGATCTTTCTAGTCTTTTCTGAAATAAAAGGGGTGTCGGCTATGGGCTGATACTCCTTTTTTATTTATAAAGGCTCTACGTCAAATGTTGGG
>DKVF01000042.1:1722-32096 GCA_002491065.1 Peptococcaceae bacterium UBA7185 | reverse complement strand
GCTCTTGCTGTGCTCTCCGGCAGGGATGGTAATCATCGTCACCTGAAACCCCTGCCGCTCCAGACTTTCCTGTACCACAGCGCCGTAGAGCGGTCCCACATTGCTGTCTGTAATCACCGCACACTGACGGCCCTTTACCAGCGGGGCAATCCGCGCTCCGCACTGGGCCAGGAGTCCTGTCCCAATGGAAATGGCATAACTGCGGCTTCCCAGCTCTACCTGTACTTCCTTCAATATGTTCATCGTCATGCACCTGCCTGTTCCTTCAGCCATAAAAGCACTTGCTCTGTCAGCTCCTCGATGGAAGCATGAGACGTATCCAACACCAAATCCGCTTCCTGATAGCAGGTCCTGCGCTCCGCCAATACCTGCTCTATCCGCTCCAGCTTGCTCTGTCCCGGTTCCCGCCGTTCCAGCACAGGACGCACCGTCTTGTCCTGCTCCACCCGGCGCAGAATCACATCGGGCTGCGCCGTCAGACAAACCACCAGACAATGAACCCGCATCACTGCTCTGTTGGCTTCCTGCAATACCGCGCCGCCTCCAGGTGACAAAATCAAATCAGGCTGGGCAACATAGCGACACAGCGTCTCATGCTCAATGCAGCGAAAATAGTCCTCGCCATAACGGGCAAACAGCTCTCCGATTTCCATGCCCTGTTCCCTGACAATCACATCATCCAAATCCACCAGAGGCCGCGCCAGCCTTTCGGCCAACGCCTTACCCAGCGTGGTCTTGCCAGTCCCCATAAACCCTATCAAAACCAGACTTTTCATTGCATAACCGCCTTCACCGCATCCAGATAGCCCTGATAGTTGCGCGCTACCTCTGCCAGCGTGTCGCCGCCGAACTTTTCCAGAAAGCTTTCCAGCACGGTCCAGGCCACCGCATTCTGCATCACAACAGCTGCCGCCGGCACCGCACAGGCATCAGAGCGCTCCACCGAAGCCAATCCCGCCTCATGGGTGAGAAAATCCGCGCTGTGCAGCGGCTGATACAAGGTGGGAATGGGTTTCATCGCCCCGCGCACCACCACCGGCTCGCCGTTGGTCATGCTGCCTTCCAGACCGCCGCAGCGGTTGGTTTTGTGATAAAAGCCTCTGTCCGCCTCATAAAAAATCTCATCGTGGGCCTGAGAGCCGGGCACCTGAGCAGCGCCGAAACCTAAGCCAATCTCCACGCCCTTAAAGGCCTGAATACTCATCACCGCCTGCGCCAGACGGCCGTCCAGCTTGCGGTCATAGTGGACATAGCTGCCGATGCCCAGCGGCAATCCCTGCACCACCACTTCCACCACGCCTCCCAGGGTATCACCCTGAGATTTGGCCTCGTCAATGCGCCGCACCATGGCTTCACTGGCGGCGCTGTCGGTACAGTACACCGCCGTATCATACAGGGCATCGCCCAGCTTTGTATAGTCAGGCTGGGCAGCAATCTCGCCGATGCGCACCACATGGCCCCAGAGTGTCACGCCAAACTGACGCAGTACATTCTGCGCCAATGCGCCTACCGCTACCCGAATGGCTGTTTCCCGGGCGCTGGCCCGCTCCAGAATATTGCGCAGATCCTGCTGCCCGTACTTGATACCGCCGGTCAGATCGGCGTGTCCCGGCCGGGGCAGCGTCACAACCCGTTCCTCCACCGCAGCGCCCGCTTCCGCCGACATAATCCGCTCCCAGTTGGCCCAGTCCCGATTGGAAATCATCAGGGTAACAGGCGAACCCAGCGTCTTGCCGTCCCGCACGCCGGTCAAAATTTCTACCCTGTCCTTCTCAATTTTCATTCTGCCGCCTCTGCCATGACCGCCCTGCCGTCTGGCCAGCTGCGTATTGATCAACTCCAAATCTACAGGAATTCCCGCAGGCAGCCCTTCCACAATGGCCACCAGCCCTTTCCCATGAGATTCTCCTGCTTCCAGATAACGAATCACACCTATCACTTCCCAAACACCAAATTCTCTATCTCAAACAATCACATATATTCTATTGCGCCAAGCCCGACAGCTGGGCAATCAGCTGCTGCCGAACGGGCTCCGGATCCACGCCCTTGCCGGTCCACGCCTCAAAAGCCAGCGCGCCCTGATACAGCAGCATACCCAACCCGGACGCCGTCTTTGCGCCATGCTCCTTCGCCGTGCGGAGCAGCTTGGTCTCCAGCGGATTGTACACCAGATCCACCACCAGATGCTCCGCGCCCAACAATTCGGCGCGCAAAGGAATCATCCGCTCCACATGGGGAGACATCCCCAGCGAGGTTGTGTTGACAATGGTATGATACTGCGAATAAAGTTCTTCTCTCTGCAGCTGCTCCAGCGGAATCGCCGTCACTTTTACATTGCCCAGTTTTTCAATCTGCTCTGCCAAAGCTTCAGCATGGGCCCCACTGCGATTGGCAATGCAGATCTCCGCAGCCCCCTGCAGGGCCATCGCTACCGACACGCCCTTGGCTGCGCCGCCGGCACCCACCAAAAGGATTTTCCTGCCCTCAGGCCGCCAGTCATGTTCTCGCGCCAGAGCGGCCAACAATCCGGCGCCGTCGGTATTGTCCCCGTAATAGCCTTTTTCGGTATAAATCAGCGTATTCACAGCGCCGCAAACCTGCGCCGCCTTACTCATCCCGCAGAGATAGGGAATCACTGCCTCCTTGTAGGGGATGGTCACATTGGCGCCCTGCACGCCCAGCGCAAACATGCCCCGCAGCGCATCGCCCACCTTATCCGGCGCAACGGCAAAAGCCAGATATACGCCATCAACGCCGCACTGCTCCAGAAAAATATTCTGCATAAAGGGAGACAGCGAATGCCCCACAGGATTGCCCAGCAAGCCAAATAATTTCGTCTGCGCATTGATCATCTCACTTCACCTCTAACCCCTGCATATCACTCCAGAAGGACGGCCAGGACACCGACACTGCCTCAAAGCCGTCAATATCAGCGGCGCCCTCCGCCGCCAGAGCAGCAATAGTCATACTCATAGCAATGCGATGATCGCCGAAGCTGTCGCACACTGCGCCCTCCGCCAATGGCTTGCCGCCCACGATGCGCAAACCGTCCTCCAGCACCGTAATGTCACAGCCAAAAGCCCGCAGCCCCTGCGCGATGGTTTCCAGGCGATTGCTCTCCTTCACCTTCAGCTCCTGGGCGTCGTGAATCTCCGTCACCCCGTCGGCACAGGCAGCCGCCACCGCAAGCACCGGAATTTCATCCACCAGACGGGGAATGAGATCCCCGGCAATGGTCGTGCCGTGCAGCTTGGCACTGCGCACCACAATATCGCCCATCAGCTCACCGCCGCTTTCGCGCTGATTGCGTATAGTCAAATCCGCTCCCATATCCAGCAGCACGTCGAGAATGCCGGTGCGGGTCGGATTGAGCCCCACATTTTTCAACTCAATCTCACTGCCGGCAATCACGCTGCCGGCCACCAGAAGATACGCCGCCGAAGAAATATCCCCCGGCACTTCAATTCGCTGTCCCAACAGTCTGGGATGACCCTTCACGCGGGCCCCATTGCCGCTACACTCCACCTCTGCACCGAAGGAACGCAGCATGAGCTCTGTATGATTGCGGGACAGACTGGGCTCCACCACCTCCGTCCAGCCGTCCGCATAAAGCCCTGCCAGCAGCACCGCCGATTTCACTTGCGCGCTGGCCACTGGAGACTGATAACAGATAGCCTGCAGCCTGGTCCCCTCAATGGCCAGAGGCGCCAGCGTGTTGCCCTGCCGCCCGATGATGCGCGCGCCCATCTGCGAAAGGGGCTTGATCACCCTGCCCATAGGCCGCTTGCGAATGGATGCATCGCCGGTCAGCACCGTGTTGAAGGCTTGTCCCGCCAAAATGCCTGAAATCAGGCGAATGGTCGTCCCCGAGTTGCCCACGTCAATATAGTTTTCCGGCTCCTCGAGCCCATGCAGGCCTTTGCCGTGCACAACAATTTTTTCCTCCGTCACATCGATGGCAATCCCCATACTGCGAAATGCGCCCACTGTACTCAAGCAGTCGTCGCCATACAAAAAGCCCGTAATCTCCGTGTCTCCTTCCGCCAAGGAGCCGAACATGATAGAGCGATGGGAAATGGATTTATCACCGGGGATGGTCAAAGTTCCCCGCAGTCCCTTACTGGGTACAATCTGTTGTCTCATAAGCAGCCTCCTGTCAGTCAATACCTCGTCCTCTAAAAATCGCACAACCACCTGTGTTTCCTGCAAGATTTTTCTGAAAATTTTCACCCATGCCAGCCACGCAAATCCCTTGTTTATTGGGCATATTATACCACAAAATCCTTAAAATGTCAATTGCGCTCTCCTCTGGCAGGTGCGCCGGTCTGCGTCGTCTCCACCATCATCACCATGCACCTGCAGCCTATTACTGAGGAACTGAGTAGTATTGTGGTGGTGGTGAGAAGAAGAAGATCTTCACCACCACACATACACATATTATATATATTTATATAACATCTTCATTTACATCTTCATTTACATCTTCATCTACATATACATCTACATCAGGTTTTGATTTGTGAAACCATTGGTTTTTGATTGCGGAACCTATGGTTTTTCACTGGGAAACCACTGGTTTTTATTTGCGTAACCAGTGGTTTCTGTTTGTATACCCTTTAATTTTTATTTGTGTACCCTTTTGATTTTTATTTGCCTATCCATCGTTTTCCACTTTCTAACCATTGGTTTTTACTTACCTAACCATAGGTTTCTATTTGAAAAACCATTGGTTATCACTTTGCAAACCGTCAGTTACAGGCAATATTGCCGGTGAATTCCCCTGTTTCTACAGGCGCATTCTTCCCTATCTGTGGATAACATCCTTCTATTTGTGGATAATTCCCAGTGGATTCTGTGGATAATCTCCGTTCTTTTGTGGATAAACTGTGGATACTTTGGGTGATCACTGCCAGTTTCTTCACATTCTGTGCTTGTTTTTTTCTATCATATTTTTTTATACATTTATTTTTTCTAAAAAACCGCCCATCCGCTCCCGTTTGCTTCTGCCTGCGCCTCAAAGGTGGAAGCAAAAAAACATTTCCCACTGTCGCCGTTCTCCTTCCTCCACGTAACAGATTGTTACGCAGGGGGTCGCGGGTACACAAAAACGGCTATCTCGGCCTGTACTTGGCTGGTCAAAATAACCGTTTTGCTTGTTTCGTCTCTCTAAAAAAGTGTTGCTTGACAGTTTCTACAAATACCATTTGTTGCAGCAGCAATTATGTGCTATAATCAATTCGATCAATCTGAAAATAGCCTAACTTGGACTGATTTTTAATGCAGTCATTATGATACCCAATATAATCTGTGGAGGTACTGGCATATGAAATGGTATCGTGCTCTAACCAAACAGCAACAACAAAGCTTCAAAAAAGTAGTAACCATATGCATAATAGGAGTGGTTTTAATTCTTCTTATTCCTACAATTTTGCATTTTAACTAAGAGGCAACTTCCCATAAAGCGGACAGTTATACATCAAAGAAACTGCCCACTTTATACATTTTGACGGAGCGTTTTGCCAACCAACCTGAAAAGGTACATCACTTCCATTGGGCTCGTGTAACGTTACTCCAGGAAAAGATGGCTCTTGAGGCATATTCTGCGAGCCTTTTCTATGTTCCGACCTGCTACCCTACCTAGTAATTCACGCGGCAGGGGTGTGCTGCAACACTCGAAAACCCTTTCTGTCAGCCTTACAGTGTTTTGCCCATCACTGCGGCTACCTGCTGCATTTCCTGCATCAGCGCATTAAATTTATGAGGTTTCAGTGACTGCGGGCCGTCCGATAACGCATGGAGCGGGTCAGGATGCACCTCAATCATCAGCCCGTCGGCGCCTGCTGCAATAGCTGCCCGCGCCATGGGCTGCACCAGATTCCACTTGCCGGTGGCGTGGCTGGGATCCACGATAATGGGCAGATGGGTCAGCTCCTTGATGACCGGCACAGCGGACAGATCCAAGGTGTTGCGCGTAAAGGTCTCGAAGGTGCGAATGCCCCGCTCGCAGAAAATCACCTGTTCATTTCCGCCGGAGAGAATGTATTCCGCAGCCATAATCCATTCCTCAATGGTGGCAGACAGACCCCGCTTGAGCAACACCGGCTTTCTGATTTTGCCCACTTCCCGCAGCAGATTGAAGTTCTGCATATTGCGGGCGCCGATTTGCACGATATCGCAGTATTCCGCTACCAGCTGGACGCTGCGGGGGTCCATTACCTCGCTGACGATTTTCAGACCGGTTTTCTCTCTGGCCTCCGCCATATACTGCAGGCCCTTTTCCTCCAGCCCGGCAAAGGAGTACGGCGAGGTACGGGGCTTAAAGGCACCGCCCCGCAGGATTTTGGCTCCGGAGGCTTTTACCATCTCCGCTACCTCCAGCATCTGCTCCAGGCTTTCCACAGCGCAGGGCCCTGCCATCACCTGCAATTCATCACCGCCGATGGTGAGATCGCCGATCTGAATCACCGTATCCTCGGGATGAAATTCCCTGCTGGCCAGTTTGTACGGCGTTACCACGGGCATTACCTTTTCTACGCCGTCCAGCGATTCCACATTGAGATTAGCCTTCTGTTCCTGCGTCGCGCCCACCAGGCCGATGATGGTGCGCTCCACCCCTTCCGAGATATGCAGCTTCAGTCCCTGTGCTTCCAGATACTGAATAACATTCTGCAATTTTTCCTGTCCGCTTCCGTTTTTCACTACAACAATCATGTTAGATTCCTCCTGCTCCGGTGCATCGCAGCAGAAAAAGGGTAAAAAAATACACACCAAACAGACGGTGTGCAAAATACCTATTTTCACACTACCATACAACCATCCTACGTTTATTATTTGCGGTAATACTCAACCTTGTGATTACCCTACCATGCTACAATTTTTATCGTACCTCGTTTGCACTGAAAATGCAAGTATTATTTTCACAGTTGAGATTATTTTTCTTTATCCGTTCCACATAACGCTACTTCGCACAGCCAAGGCTGGGACTTTCTAGTCATTTTTCAAAAAATACCCGAGGATGGTAAATCCCCGGGAAATCTTTATGATTCGCTGTTTTGCACGAAGCTGTCCTGAAGGACTTTCTCCAACTGCTGGGAGATCTCTTCCTCCACGGTTTCTTTCTTGCACTGCTTGATTTTGTCCACCATCTGCGGCACTTCGTCCAGCAGGCGGTCAAAAATAGCGCTGCGGTCTACCACCTGGAAACGAATATCTTTGTCGCTCACCAGCAAAAAGCCTACAGGCTGCAGCGATACGCCCGCTCCCGCACCGCCGCCAAATGGTGGCTGACTCTCCTCCTCATCACGCTTCCAGGCAGCATGGGTACCGCCGGAGGCAAACCCGCAGCACATTTTGGACACGGGAATAATCACAGTACCGTTCGGCGTCTCTACGGCGTCGCCGACAATGGTATTCACCTCCACCATGCTCTTAATATTTTCCATCGCAGTTTCCATCAAGCCACCGACACAATCAACTTTCATTTGCAATTCGCTCCTTTTTTCTTTGCTCCCACAGGGCAATTCCCAGCAGTCGAAGTAATAAAATCAGTATAAGGATACATTGCCCGATTGTGCAGCGAATTATACCCTGTAAATCTACTTCCTGCCTTTTTTGCTCAAAATCAGGCAGATAGATAAAGGAGCCCTCCCGCTGCCAATGCTCCGGCAACAGAGATACCGCTGACCAGAAGAGCCCGCAGCCATAGGCAGTCCAGTCGGGCCGTGTCCAACCCACGCGGCAGGAGCAGGAAAGCTGTTCCAAATGCAGCTGATGGCTAAAGATTTTCACAACCTGCCGACAAAATTTGCCCAGGTTTTTCCACTCGATATGTATTTTCCGACGCTGTAACAGGTTAAACCTGTTGCTTTTTTTATATTGATGAATTTCCGCTGTGTCCCTCGCAGGACCATCTACCCGCTGAATCCTATCACGCATTTCATGTTCCCTTTTTCCGCTGTATTGGAGCGCTGCACCGCCGGGCCCATCAGACTGTGCTGGCTGGTTTCCCAGCTCAAATTTATGCTGAAAGCCCGGTATGGACAGCGTCAGCGCTGCCTGCCAATGCTGACGGTGGGTCAGCTGAAATTTCAGCCGCAGAGGAAGGAAACAGCATAGCACGCCTAAAAACACAATACAAAGAAAAAGACTACTGTCCCAGTGCATAGCATCACCTCAACAGTAGTCTTTGTGTAAAAATGGAATTTTATACCCAATCCGTCAGCCTTCCTGGGAATCATTCCAAATATCTACAACCTTTTCCCATTCTTCATCGTCTTCAATATCGTAGAGTACTTCTTCGCCGTTTTCGTCTTCCACAATCTTCAAAATGATTGCTTCATCTTCCTCTGCATCTTCTTCCAGTGGAACCAAAACTGCATATTTGTTGCCGTCTACTTCTACCATATCAATCATCTGGAAAGGATGTTCCTGATCTTCTTCATCGATGAGAATCAACACATCATCCAGTTCTTCATCGGTCATCAAATTTTCATCTGCCATTCCCTGCACCTCCTTTTATTTATATGTTCTTTCTTTACAGTCTGTCCAAATAACTCTGCAATATAATCACAGCTGCCATTTTGTCCACAACTTTCTTCCGCTTGGCGCGGGACACATCCGCCTCCAGCAGAGCCCGTTCTGCACTCACTGTGGTCAGACGCTCGTCCACCCAGATGACTTCAATCGGGCGTTCTGCTGTCAGATCTGCTATGAATTGCTGTACCTCATCGGCCTTAAAGCCCAGAGAGCCATTCATATTTTTGGGCAGTCCCACCACCAGCTGACTGACCTCATGGTCATCTATCAGCTGCCACAAGCCAGCGATATCTTTTTCCAACGTAGTCCGCTGAAAGGTCTCCAGTCCCTGCGCGGTAATCTTCAATGGATCGCTGAGCGCAACGCCGATGCGTTTCGTGCCCACGTCCAGTGCCATAATTCTCATCCAATATCTCCTGTTATTTATCCAGATAACTGCGAACCAGCACTTCCACCAGTTCGTCCCGGTCCAGTTTACGGATCAAGGCACGGGCATTTTTGTGACTTGTAATATAGGCAGGATCCCCAGAGAGAATATATCCTACAATCTGACTGATGGGGTCATATCCCTTTTCCACCAGCGCTCCATATACAGTGTTCAGGATCTCCTGCGTTGCATTTTCTTTTGTATTGTCTGCTCTGAAAAACATTGTGCTATCTAAATCCATGCCATGTCACTCCCTTTATTTTCTGGTAAAATTTTATTGTTCTATGATTGTTTCATTTTTCGTTTTGCACTACTGCAGCTGTTCCGCTACTAAAGCTTCGGCCATTGCCAGTGCCTCTGCCAGCTTGCTGTAATCCTTGCCGCCGGCCTGCGCCATGTCCGGTCGGCCACCGCCACCACCACCGGTCACCTTGGCGATGGCTTTGATGAGATTGCCAGCGTGAATGCCCCGCTTGGTCAAATCCTTTGTCGTTGCCACGATGAGGTTCACACCGTTTTCGCTTTTTGCGCCCAGCACCACAACACCGCTCTGCAGCTTGTCACGGAACAGATCGCTCATATCCCGCAGGCTGTTCATATCGGCTGCTTCCACTTCACAGGCCAGTACCTTGACGCCCTGCACGTCCTTGGTCTGACTCAGCAGGCCGTCCACCTGATTTTTAGAAGCTGCTGCATGCAGCTGCGCAATTTCTTTCTCCAACTCTTTATTCTGCGCACCCAGCTGTTCTACCCTGCTGAGAATATCTTTTTCCGCGGATTTTAAGGCAGTGCTCAGCGCGTTCACCAACTGCTCTTTTTGTAATGTATATTGATAAGCGCCCATACCGGTCACTGCTTCAATCCGGCGCACACCGGCTGCCACAGCGCCTTCGCTGACGATTTTGAACAGCCCGATCTGGCTGATATTGCTCACATGGGTGCCGCCGCATAATTCCATACTGTAGTCGCCGGCCTGTACGCAGCGCACAATATCGCCGTATTTTTCGCCGAACAGAGCGGTAAAGCCCATCTTTTTGGCTTCCTCAATGCCGGTTTCAAAGATGGTCACCGGAATAGCCTGCAAAATCACTTCGTTCACTTTTGCTTCCACCTGTGCCAGCTCGGCAGCAGTCACTGCGGACATATGGGAAAAGTCGAAACGCAGACGCTGTCCATCCACAGAGGAACCTGCCTGATGCACATGATCGCCCAGCACTTCCCGCAGCGCTTTGTGCAGCAAATGGGTCGCAGTGTGATTGCGCGCAGTGGCCTGCCGTGCGGCAGCATCTACCTGGGCCAGCACTGTTTCGCCCATGTCAATGGTTCCCTGCACAACGCCGTGATGGACATATTTCCCGTCAGGCATTTTTTCCGTGCGGTCCACAACGATGCGCCCTGCGCCGCCGCTGATCACGCCCTGGTCGCCGACCTGTCCGCCGCTCATTGCATAAAACGGCGTAACCGGCAGCACGGCATACACTTCCTGACCGTCCTCAGCCTGCGCGATTTTCTGCCCGTCGGCAATCATGCCATCTAGGGTTGTTTCTCTCTCCAATGTATCGTAACCCACAAATCGTGTTTTGTCCAGATCGCCCAGTTGTTCCTTCACAGTGAACGCCAAATCCCAGGCGGTAATATCCTTTTTCGCTTTTTTGGACAGCTCCCGCTGGGCCTGCATGGCCTGCTCGAAACCTTTCTCATCCACGGTCATGCCTGCTTCCTCTGCCATATCCTGGGTCAAATCAATGGGGAAGCCGTAGGTGTCATAGAACATAAAGGCCGTAGCGCCGTCAATCTCCGTCTTGCCCTCGCCCTTCAGGCGGGCAATGTTGTCATTGACAATGCGAATGCCGTCGCTCAAGGTCATCTGGAAACGTTCTTCCTCTGTCTTGATCACTTTTTCGATGAAGGATAACTTTTCAACCAGTTCGGGATAGTCCTCGCCCATCAATTCTGCCACTTTGGCGCTGAACTTGTACAGGAATGCGCCCTCTATGCCCAGAGATTTACCGAAACGCACAGCACGGCGCAGAATACGGCGCAGCACATAGCCTCTGCCCTCATTGCTGGGCAACACGCCGTCGCAGATCAGGAAGGTGCAGGAACGGGCATGGTCGGCAATCACCCGGAAGGGGAATCCCCGATGATCTTTATAGTAGGTCTGTCCTGAAATTTCTTCTACTTTTTCAATCAAAGGATAAATCAGGTCGGTATCATAGTTGCTGTCTACATTCTGCATCACAGAAGTAATCCGTTCCAGTCCCATGCCGGTGTCAATACTTGGACGGGGCAGTGGCGTCATCACGCCGTTCTCGTCGCGATTGTACTGCATGAACACCAGATTCCAGATTTCCAGCCAGCGGTCACAATCGCACACGCCCAGCGCACAGCCGTCAGGATGATTGCAGGCCTTATCCGCGCCACGGTCAATGTGAATCTCACTGCAGGGCCCGCAGGGACCCGTCTCGCCCATCTGCCAGAAGTTGTCCTTTTCGCCCAGACGGATAATCCGTTCTTCCGGCACATCGGCAATCTCACGCCACAGGTCATGGGCTTCATCGTCATCCTTGTAGATGGTGATATAAAGCTGTTCTTTCGGTAATTTCAATTCCTCAGTCAGGAAGTTCCACGCATTGGTGATGGCTTCCCGTTTGAAATAATCGCCAAAGGAGAAGTTCCCCAGCATTTCAAAAAAGGTATGATGCCGCGCTGTACGGCCTACCGTATCCAAATCATTATGTTTCCCGCCGGCGCGCACACATTTCTGCGATGTGGTGGCTCTGGAATACTCCCGCTTTTCCAAGCCCAGGAACACATCCTTGAACTGATTCATCCCCGCATTGGTGAACAGCAATGTAGGATCATTATATGGCACCAGAGAGGAACTGGCCACATGGGTATGTCCCTTTGACTCAAAATATTTAATAAACATTTGTCTGATTTCTTTACCTGTTAACATTCTGTTTGCCCCTTCCTGCAATTACACTTGCTATGGCTTCACCCATATTCATATGTATCTTTTTATTATGGATTTTCAACGATTTTTTGTCAACCTATTTGCGCAAAAAAACAGCTGCCATTACAATATTTTTGCTGTTTCCCCCCTGCCCCAACTTTTCCCCGTCAAAAGGCGTTTCTGTGTAGGCCCTTTTTCCCAAGCAGTCAGATAGGCAAACACTTTACAAAAAACCAGCAACGGCACAGGATGAGATGCCGTTGCTGGTTTTGTAGTATTTTGTTTTCGAGTTAATGTTACTTATTGTATGTAGATTTATTGTATTCAAACATATTAAAATAAAAATTATGGAGGATTTTATCTATGGATATTGTAAAAGTTTTTGGATCTAATTTAAAAAAATATCGAACCGCACTTGGAATATCCCAAGAAGCATTTGCCAATAAATGTGGTATGCACCGCACATATATTAGTGCCATTGAATGCTATCGCAGAAGCATATCACTTGAAAATATTCAGCGAATTGCGGATGCACTTGAAATTGAAACCTACAAACTTTTTTTGGAGGAATAAATAAATGCCTATATATTCTATTGATTACAAGTTGCCTGTTGGTAATCGCTCCCAAATGAGGAAAGCTCTCATATCGTGCTTTCTGAACGAAATTCCCGGCACTGGTAGAGGCAACAATGCTTCTCGGTATCAGTACAACGTTGAAACATATGGGAATTACGGCATCTATCTCAGACGTCCAACACAGCTTAATAAAGGCTTTGACTTTACAGTCAATGTTGAGGGGATGTATTTCAAAAAGAATAAACGATACAGCAATCCCAGTCATCAGGATATTTTCGATGCGTTGAGCTATTGCTTGCATACATATCCCAATGAATATAATGCGGTTAGAGAAGCAATTATAGATATCTACAACTGTATTGATGCCAACCTGTCTCAAATCAATGCATATTTTAGAGATTACGAAGGAACAGAACACCCTATTCAGGTAATTTTATTAGCTATCAAATGGTTATTTATGGAACAGGATTGTGCTTACTGGAATTACTCTGGGCGAAAAATGCTATTTGAAGGGCTTAAGGAATATGGCTTGGTATAATCTTACTTCCTAAATACAAACAAATACTCGTGAGCAATCAGCAAGAAATTATACTTCACGCTATTTGTTTTCCAATAGCCAGTAGCCCTGCAATTATGTTGTTCTTTAATGATCAGCTCTTTTAACTTGAATCCAGCATCCTCAAAAATTCGCATCACTTCAAAAGACATCGGTATCATATGCCCCTTCTGGCGCGTATCTCCCATAAGCACTGCACAAAATTTGTCCTTTTTCAGTACACGGTAGCTCTCAGCAGCTACTGTTTTCATTTCTTCTAAAAAATCTTTAACTTTTAAGTGAGATAAATCTTCTGGGATATCTTCACTATATTGAATAATATTGGCATATGGAGGATGGGTACATATCAAATCAATGCTTTCATCCTGAATAAAATCCAGATTTCTGGCATCACCCTTGTGGATATAAACTTTACCGTCTGCGCCCTCATGTTCAAAATCAATTTTCTCCCGGCATCGTGCAAGAGCTGCATCGTTTACATCAACACCGATAATATCCCTGTTTAACAGCTTCGCCTCAACAAGCGTAGTGCCGCCGCCGGCAAATTGATCCAGTACTAGTTCTCCCTCTTTGGAATATCGAAGTATAATATTTCGAGGGATATACGGCGACCAATTGCCACGCCATTTTGCATCATGCGTTGCCCAATCGCCACGTTTGGGAAATGACCAGTGCGTAGTCATTTCCAGCTCAAAATCTTCAGGTTCCCATTTTTTTATTTTCTTTGCCATTATTTAAAAACCTCTTTAATTATACCATTTTCCATATCATTGATGTTGTAGAGATGTTCCATTGCATCAAAGGTCTCTTCTAAATTATTTCGAGCATCCAACCAGCCTTTTCCATCAGTAAACCATACAAATGTAAAATTGTTAATTTTCTGCGCTTCTTGTGAGATCTGTTTATAACTTCGCGCTGTTTCATTTAGCTTTGACCCACTGCTTGCATAAAAATTGGTTTCTATCCCATAAACAGCATGTTCTGTTTTTATTACAAAATCAAAACGTTTAACAGTTTTCCCCTTATTGGAAATCGCTGATAAATCAAGGTGAAACTTCTTTTCAATGTCCTTAATTTTCATTTCCTTAAAATAACTTTCATCTTTGATAAATCCGGCTTTTTTAATGAAACTCTCCAGTAAATCTTCCATCAAATGACCGCCGCGATTTTTTCGACCATTAGAGTCCAAACCTGTTTCAATACCTGTTGCATAATCTACAAGGTTATTAATAATATGATTTTCCAGCAAATCAAATAATCCTGTATGCTCCATAAAATAGGAATAGCGCTCATAATGAGCCTGACTGTTTGGCGGATATTTTTCAAAATCAAAATGATACAAATAACCGCCATTTTCATCCTGACAATATATTTCCTTTGCCCTAACTGCCAGAAGCAATGGGATACACTTCAAAACTTCAGGATATCTTTTTATCAAAGATTTAAAATCTTCTTTGATATTTTTTGAGCCAATAAGCGAGTTAAGAATATTAAGTTCCACCTTTATCCCATCGACATTGCGATAGACTTTTGCAAAATCAATATAATAGCCATAATCCGCAATGCTATCTCGAAAACTGGATAACCAAACATTAAAATCTCTATTCACAAATATCATTCCCTTTCAATTAAGGAAGCGCAACATCGTATTCGTATTTTTTATATTGCCTCCATCAAAAATTAGAAATCAACAATTCCGTAATTTTTCCCCTTGCTTCGCTATTGCGGTTTATCATTCGAGTAGCTTCAACCCGCTTGATTTTATGAGAAGAATAAATATTATCAAAAAAGTCATCTTCTGCATTTGTATTCTTTGGATCGGAATTGCTGATTACTATCTTTGCGCCTTTCTTGTGCATTTCATCGACAAATTTTGCTAACTCAATCTGCGCTTCATCATTGAAAAGATTTTCGGTATATGCAGTGAAACTCGCAGTACCTGTGATAGGACGATACGGAGGATCAAAATAAACAAAAGTATTCTCATCAATAAAATCTGCCGCCTTTCGGTAATCGTCACAGATAATTTTTACATTTTGAAGCTTTTCAGACACAGCTCGAAGATTTGCTTCATCACAAATTATCGGATTTTTGTACGCTCCCATAGGCACATTGAACAAGCCCTTCCTGTTGACACGATACAATCCATTAAAACAGGTTTTGTTAAGAAAAATCATAAGTGCTGCTTTCTCGATATTCACACTCTCATTACCATTGACTTTCAAATCATTGAAACGTTCACGTTTTTCCATATAGTAAGCCTTGCGATGCTCGGTATTCATCGGTTGGAATTTACTTTGCATATTCGCCAACAGCGAAACCAATTCCTCCACGTCATCTCTAATAATGTAATATGTATTTATAAGTTCAGCATTCATATCGCTGATGTACACTTCATCTAAATTGTACTTACTTAAAATATCAAATAGGACTGCACCACCGCCAACAAACGGCTCTGCATACTTGACGATTTTCCCATCCTCAAAAGGATAATACTTTTCGATTTCAGACAAGAGCTGTCCTTTACCACCAGCCCATTTTAAAAATGGCTTCACTTTTTTACCGTTATTATGTAAATAACGAGTACTTCTTGCATCGACAGGTTTTTTTGCCGTAATCGGTATAATCCACATATTTCCAACCATTGCAGCATCACTTATTCTATTTTCAGAGCAAAGAATCGCAACGCGCCTTTGCGAAATTCCCCATTTATCAGCAGCTTCTCTTGCAGACATAAATTCCATTATAACACCTCCATCTATAACTAGTAGTTAGTATATTCTAAATCTAGAATAATAGCAATATCACTTTTCTTGATTTATGTAACTATACCTCATTTTTCTTTCCTATAAAAAATCGATGTGCTCAAAATGAACACATCGATTCAGTTCAACTATATTACTCTCTACTCCATAATCACTTGAATAGCTACATACACCGCTTAATTACTACCATTCAAACCTTCTGCAATTTATTATCCCACTTATACGCCCATCTATATCGGGCTTTTACTGCCTAAATATCCAAAGCAGCATGGTATCCCTGATAGACGGCGGCGGTAATATTAGACACCTTGCCGCAATCGCCGATCACTGCCACATAGGGCGCACTGTCCCGCAGCGCGTCCACCACTGTTTTGTTGGATTTCTGTCCCAAAGCGCAGATCACTGTGGTACCGGCAACGAAAACCTCCTTGCCGTCAGTATCCACACAGAGCACGCCATCGGCAGTGATTTGCTTGCCGGTGTGCTCTGTGTATACCTGAATTTTTTGCGCTGCAATTTCTTTCAACAACAGCGGACGGTGCCGGATATTGGCATCGGGAGCCAACTCGCTGCGCATCTCAATGAGCGCTACCTGCTTGCCCTCCCTTGCCAGATGGATGGCTGTCTCGCAACCAGCTAAGCCGCCGCCCAGCACAATGACGGTATCGCCAACCTGTTCTTTTTGCCGATAGTAATTGTTCACTAAAATGACATTATCATTTTGCAAACCAGGAATGGGCGGCTGTACAGGCAGAGAACCGACAGCGACAATCAAAGCGTCAGGCTGCAAGGTTTCTACCAGTTCAGGTGTGACCTCTGTATTCAGACGAAGTTCGGCACCGGCATCCTGCGCCAATTTGGCCAAGGTGTTGCCCAGCTGATACATCTCATATTTAAAGGGGATGGCCTGTTCCTCCCGCAAAATGCCGCCGAAAGCATCGGTTTTTTCGCAGAGCAGCACCTCATGTCCCCGCTGCGCCGCTGTCTGCGCGGCCTTCAACCCGCCGGGGCCGCCGCCTGCGATCAGCACCTTTTTCCGTTGGGTTGCAGGAAGCACTTCTGTGCCATCCATTTCCCGGCCAATAAGCGGATTGACCGCACAACGGCGGGTAGAAGTCATGCCGCGCTCTGCCATACAGGTAAAGCAGCGCAGACAATGGACAATGTCTTCCTCTCGATTGGCCATGACCTTGCGGGGCAGCTCATGATCGGCCAACAAAGCACGACCCATATAGATCAAATCGGCCTGACCGGACGCGATGATTTCTTCCATCTGCGCGGGATCATTCAACCCGCCCAGCGTGGCAACCGGCACCGACACGTGTTTTTTGATTTCCGCAGCCAGATACACATTGACGCCATGGGGCAAAAACATAGACGGATGGGTCCGGCCAAAACCCTGCTGATACGTACCGGCAGAAACATGCAGAATATCCACATAAGGCTCCAACAGTTGGGCAATCTGAATGCCCTCCTCCAGCGTATAACCGCCGTCAAAAAATTCGTCGCCGCTCATGCGGAACTCAATGGGAAAGCCCGGACCTACCGCTTTGCGCACAGCAGCCAGTACTTCCTGCGCCAGACGGACACGATTTTCCAGGCTGCCGCCATAAGCGTCTGTGCGGTGATTGAAATAGGGAGATAAAAACTGATTCAAAAGCCAGCCATGGCCGCCGTGCACCATAATCATCTCAAAACCGCAGCGTTTCGCCAACGCAGCCACATCGGCGTAGGCCTGTGTGATCTCCTGCAGCATATCCACAGTAAGTGCCTTCACCGGGCGGCCATCGGGACGGGTTCCTTCAGATGGGCCCCACTGGCAAATGGAGGACTTTTTACCTTTATCCTGCATATAGGTACCGGCGTATTGACCGGAATGGGATAACTCCACGCTGGGAATGGCGCCGTGACGGCGAATGGCATCAGCGGTAAGGGTAAAGCTGGGAATCGAACCCGGCACAGTGGTGTTCAGATGATAAGCGTGAGAGCCATCCGTGTCAGGATGCACCATCACCTCCGACACCGTCACATTGGCCGCGCCGCCTTTGGCCCGCAATTCATAAAAGGCACGGGAGCTGCGTCCAATACAGCAATCCGCAGTGATTTCCGCACCGCTCATGGGCGCAGAGCACATACGATTGCGAAAAGTTACATTGCCAACAGTCAACGGACTGCAAAGATTGGGAAAATTACGTTGCATAACAATCGCCTCATTTCAAAAAATAGATTCTCTGCAATCAGCGTACCACATTCAAAAAGCAGTGACAATATTGAAACAATTTATAACGGGTTATACAGCCGTACCGATTTTCAATGGTTATCATGAGCAAAATAGATGACTGTTCATTTGGGCGATGCACACACACGCAAAAGAGCGTCAATCCGGCAAAACGCCTGCTGACAAGAAAGGAAAAGTCCGCTATAATGAAGACAACAGTTCCCGCAACATTGGTTTTATTTGCTGCCGCTTTTATTTTTTTCCTAGGAGGTATCTCTTATGTTTGCCACAAAACAAAAACGTAACCAATTTCTCATTGTGCTAGCAATTTCGCTGCTCGCTTGGTGCATGCCCTGTTTTTCGTTCAATCCCCGTATAACAGGATATCAGTGGGGCGTTTCTATAGCCGGCTATACAAGTTTGCAGCTATTGGCTGTAGTATGGCTCTGCTTGGAGTTTTGGCAAAAACAATCCCGCTGGCTTTTCGCTCTGGTGTTTTGTTTGCTGTTGACGGTACCGGTAGTCTATCTGGCTTGGCTGCCGACCTGGCATACAACATTTATTACCGGAAAAATTAGCTGGGAGATTGGTTTTTCTACGGTCTATCCCGGATATTGGATTGCCTTGGGTTTATCCCTCCTGCCGCCTTTGGCCTTTTTGATGTTGAAGCAAAAACACAATTGAACGAGAAAGGAACTTGCCGATGTATTTAGAGTCTTTTACACTGCCATCTTATGCTTGGGAAGAAAAATATCTGGCTCCCGACGTAAATCCGGAAATGAAACGCACATGCTATACATCTTACTATCCCTTCAGGATTTTCCCAGAGAAACAGCTGACAGAGCTGTATTTTGCACCGGTAACCTTCCTTTACGGTGGAAACGGCTCCGGCAAAACAACGCTGCTGAACCTCATTGCCGAGCGCTTGCGCATCAAGCGGGGCACCTATTTTAACCGCAGCAATTTTTTTGCTGACTTTGTGGCGCAGTGCGACTATGAGGCGCCCAGATTTCTCTCCCCCATTGCCGACACCAGCCGGATGATTACCAGTGATGACGTATTCGATTATCTTTTGGATACGCGTTGTCTGAATGAACAAGTAGATTTGCGGCGTGAGGAGTTGTTGGCCGAATATACCAAAGAAAAATATGCAACCTTCCACATGACTTCTCTGGAGGATTATGAAAAACTGAAACGGAACAATGAAGCAAAACGTTGGACAGGCTCCAACTATGTGAAAAAACACGTGATGCAGAATGTGCGGGCGCAATCCAACGGGGAAAGTGCCTTTCGCTTTTTTACAGAGCACATCAAAGAAAATGCACTGTATCTGCTGGACGAACCGGAAAATAGTCTGGCCGCTGACTTGCAGCTGCAGCTAAGCCAGTTTATCGCCGATACCGCCCGTTTTTATCACTGCCAGTTTATCATCGCCACCCATTCTCCCTTTTTGCTGGCCATGGAGCATTGCCGCATTTACGATTTGGACGCCATTCCCGTGACAGTGAAACCCTGGACAGCACTAAAGAACGTGCGGACTTATTTTGAATTCTTTGAACAACATCGAGAGGAATTTTAAGCTGTAGGCTGCCTTTGTCACCCTGCAGCACAAAGCGTGCGAAAACTAAGTCAAAAAATTTTCAAAAACATATTGACTTTTATCTATATGTATGTATAATGATGTATAGATAATTATCAATACGAGGTGATGAGTATGGAAATAAACGAAAAAAGAGCCGCGGCAATCTTTAAGGCTTTTTGTGATGAAAACCGTATCCGCATCCTAAAGCAGTTACGCACCGGTGAAAAATGTGCCTGTGTGTTATTGGACAATTTGCAGATCACACAGCCCACGCTCTCCCACCACATGAAAATATTGTGCGACGCCGATATTGTAATCAGTCGGAAAGAGGGAAAATGGATTCATTATTCTCTATCCCAAAGCGGTGGGGAATATGCCGTAGCGTGCCTAAAGGCATTGACGGATACAACTCTTTCAAACGACCAATAACCGTGTTTTGAAAAGTATCCTATACTTTTCACACGGCTTTTTTAAAGTCTATCATATAGATAAATTTCTATATATCAATTTCAATATATCAATTCAAGGAGGATTCATTTTATGGATGCACTAAAAACAGGCTGGGACTTTTTTCAGAATGAGATTCTCGGCATGCAATGGTTAAGCCGCCTCATCGGCAATCTGCTTACTGCCTGCGGCCTAGACATCAATGGCAAACTTGGCGGCAGTATCTGTTTTTTCCTTTACGACACGATTAAAATCATGCTCCTTCTGGGCGTTTTGATTTTGCTGATCTCATACATTCAGAGCTACTTTCCGCCGGAACGAACCAAAAAAATTCTCGGAAGATTCCACGGTATGGGAGCCAACATCATCGCTGCACTCCTTGGGACTGTGACGCCCTTCTGCTCCTGTTCCTCGATTCCGTTGTTTATCGGTTTCACCAGCGCGGGTCTGCCGTTAGGTGTGACATTTTCTTTTCTGATTTCTTCTCCTATGGTGGATCTCGGCTCCCTTGTCCTGCTAATGAGTATCTTTGGCTGGAAAGTTGCTGTTACCTACGTCATATTAGGACTGGTCATTGCTGTGATTGGCGGTACTGTGATCGAGAATCTACATCTTGACAACGATGTAGAGGAATTTATACGCAGTGGCAGCTCTCTCGATACCCCACAAGAGGAACTCTATTTCCAGGATCGCATGAACTACGCATGGGAACAAGTCGTATCCACGGCAAAAAAAGTTGCCCCATATGTATTAATCGGTGTTGCCATCGGCGCATTTATCCATAACTGGATACCCGAACATCTTATTGTAAGCGCACTGGGAACCGGCAATCCCTTTGGTGTTATCATCGCAACCGTGGCTGGTATTCCCATGTACGCAGATATTTTCGGCACCATTCCCATCGCCGAAGCACTATTGGCAAAAGGCGCACAGCTTGGAGTCGTCCTCTCTTTTATGATGGGCGTAACGACGTTGTCCTTGCCATCCATGATTATGCTGCGCAAAGCTGTAAAACCCAGACTGCTTGCCGTGTTTATCACAATCTGCGCAGTGGGCATTATGCTTGTTGGCTATTTCTTCAATGCAATACAGTTTTTACTTGTGTAAACTGCCTGAAGAAATTAAAAATAACTCAAACGGAGGTAATGAATGATGGTATTGTTTGGAAGGAAAAAAGAAGAAAAGAAAGCTCTGGCCTGCGCCTGCAGCGCTGCTTATTCGGCATGTGAAACAGTGGAAATTGCAAGTGATTGCTGCGCGCAAACACAAGAGGGCATCTACTGCATAAAAGTTTTAGGTTCGGGTTGCGCATCCTGTCACGCACAATATGAAAACGCCAAGAAAGCCGTTGAAAAACTGAAACTTCCGGTAGAAGTCGAATATATAACGGATCTGCAGCAAGTGCTGAAATACGGCGTGATGCGCATGCCGGCGCTTGTCGTAAATGAAAAAGTCCTATCCATAGGCAAAGTTCTGAAATCCGCAGATGTCGAAGCGCTGCTGCGCAAATTCACCTGAGTTTGCACATACGCCAGCCTTTTTCCCATTCCGCACTGCAAAGCACTCGCTACCGCCTTGTGTTTTCCTTCTCCCGCTATCTTTGCCAACATTCTGCGTCAATATGGACTAACGGCGCAGGCTGTCTTTAGGCTATGGACATAGTCCATAAAGCCAAAGACAAGCAAGTCGGTGTCCATATTGGCAGAATAGGCAAAGGATAGCAAATAAAATCAAAGTGTAGCAAAAAAGAAAAAGATGCCCGAAATATTCGAGCATCTCTCTTCCTATCTATTCAGAGAATCGTCACCTGATTCCCTTTTCTCATTAATAATTTTCTGCCTTTACTCGGAAATAAGACTGCGGATGGGCGCACACCGGGCATACCTCCGGCGCTTCATCGCCTTCATATACATGGCCGCAATTGCCACACTGCCATTTTACCTTACCTTTTCCCTTAAACACTTTGTCCTCTTTGATATTTTCCAGCAATTTCAGATAACGTTCCTCATGCTCTTTTTCAATGGCAGCCACGCCTTCAAATAAGGCTGCAATCTGCGCAAAGCCTTCTTCCTTGGCCACCTTGGCAAACTCCGCATACATCTGAGTCCATTCTTCATTTTCACCGGCTGCAGCTGCTGCCAGATTTTCCACAGTGCCGGCAACTGCGCCGCCGCTTAACAGCTTAAACCACATCTTGGCATGTTCTTTTTCGTTTGCTGCGGTTTCCTCAAAAATTTCCGCAATCTGCACATACCCGTCCTTTTTCGCCTGCGAGGCAAAATAGGTATACTTATTGCGTGCCATGGATTCTCCTGCGAATGCTGTCATCAAATTCTGCTCTGTTTTACTTCCCTTTAATTCTGACATAAAATCCCTCCTGAAATGAAATGACTCTAAAACTATCTATAAACTATTTACCTACTTTTCTCCGAGCCTAAACAAATTTTCCGCAAACTTTATCGTCCTTTGCCCACAGCATCAGGAAAATTTCGTCGTCCATTTTTCACAGTCCCAAACCTCTGTCACCACATCCCGGTAAAATTCCGGCTCGTGACAAATCAGGAGCACAGTGCCCTTATATTCCTGTAGCGCCCGTTTCAGTTCCTCCTTGGCGTCTACATCCAAGTGATTGGTCGGTTCGTCCAGCACCAATACATTAGTCTCCCGATTCATCAGCTTGCACAGACGCACCTTGGCTTTCTCACCACCGCTCAGCACCTGAATTTTGCTCTCGATATGCTTTGTTGTCAGTCCGCAGCGCGCCAAAGCCGCCCGTACCTCCTGCTGGGTAAAATGAGGAAATGCATTCCACACCTCTTCCAGACAAGTATGGTCTGTAGGTTTGGTTTCCTGCTCAAAATAGCCAATCTCCAAGTTCTGCCCCTTAAAGACTTCCCCCTTCAGCGAGGGAATTTCGCCCAGCAGACTGCGCAGCAGCGTCGTTTTGCCGATTCCGTTGGCTCCCACCAGAGCCACCTTCTGTCCCCGCTCCAAGAGCAAATCCAACGGCTTGGACAGCGGTTTGTCATAGCCAATCACCAGTCCCTTGGTCTCAAAAATCAATTTGCTGGTGGTTTTCCCCATAATAAACTGAAACTGCGGCTTTGGTTTTTCCTGAGCCAGCTCAATCAATTCCATTTTATCCAGCTTCTTCTGCCGCGACATAGCCATATTGCGTGTAGCCACCCGCGCCTTATTGCGCGCCACAAAATCCTGCAGCTCGGCAATTTCCTGCTGCTGGGCGCGATAAGCCGCCTCCTGCTGCGCTTTCTTCACCTCATAAATACGACGGAAATTGTCATAATCACCCACATAACGTTCCAGCTTCTGGTTTTCCATGTGATAAATCAAATTAATCACGCTGTTCAAAAAAGGAATATCATGGGAGATCAGCACAAAGGCATTCTCATACTCCTGCAAATACCGTTTCAGCCAATTAATATGTGATTCATCCAAATAGTTTGTCGGCTCGTCCAGTAAAAGAATGTCCGGTTTTTCCAACAACAGCTTAGCCAGCAGAATTTTGGTGCGCTGGCCGCCGCTCAAATCCTCCACATCCCGGTCCAATCCAATGTCCAGCAGCCCCAAATGGTGCGCCACCTCGTCGATTTTGCTGTCAATGCTGTAGAAATCATGACTTTCCAGCATCTCCTGCAAATCGCCCACTTCATTCATCAATTCATCCAGCGCATCCCCTTCCAGCTCGCCCATTTTCATGTAGCTGTCCGTGATCTGCTGTTCGATATCATACAAAAACTGAAAGGCGCTCTGCAGCACATCGCGGATGGTCATACCCCGTTCCAGCACCGCATGCTGATCCAGATAGCCAACCCGCACCCGTTTGGCCCACTCAATTTTACCTGCATCAGGCATCAATTTTCCAGTAATAATATTGATAAAGGTTGATTTTCCCTCTCCATTTGCACCCACCAGGCCAATATGTTCGCCCTTCAGCAGACGAAAAGAAACATCATCGAAGATGGCTCTGTCTCCGAATCCATGGCTTAGATGTTCAACGGTTAAAATACTCATTCTGAAACTCCTTTTCTATTTTGGTACCTATAAGCTATCCAAGTCTACACGATGATTGTACTGGAAATTTGCCCGACACGCAAGCCCTTCCTGTCGCTCTTTTGCAACATGAACCATGCCGCATCATTTGAGCAGCACAACAGCGCTTACCCATTGACATTGCAGTAAAGCTCATAGCCACCGCACAGGCTCTTGCATGTAAACCCATTCTGCATGAGAATCCGACAGCCAACATAACTGCGCAGACCGGCCAGACAGGTCACATAAATAGGCTTTGTGGCATCCAGCTTATCCAGATTATCCCGCAGACTGTCCAGCGGAATGTTGATAAAATTGGGAATATGACTCTTATTGTATTCCTTCACAGTGCGTACATCCAGCAGAGTCACCTTTTCCGGGTCAAGCCCTGCGATATCATGATAATGGAAAATATCTACCTTTCCTGTCAAAATATTTTCCGCGGCCAGTCCGGCGATATTTACAGGGTCCTTGGCCGAAGAAAATGGCGGCGCATAGCACAATTCCAAATGCACCAAATCATACATGGTCATATTGGCGCGAATAGCGGTAGCCAACACATCGCACCGTTTGTCAACACCATCCTTGCCAACCAGCTGCGCGCCCAAAATGCGGCCCGTATCTTTAGTAAAAATAACCTTCATGCTGATCTCACAGGCATTGGGATAATATGAAGCATGGGACATGGGAAACACAAACACTTTTTCATAATCAAAACCCGCCGCCTTGGCAGCAGCTTCCGTCAGTCCAGTACCAGCCACTGTCTGCTCAAAACATTTCAAAATGGCCGTCCCCTGTGTGCCCTGATATACACTGTCCAGACCGGCAATGTTGTCGGCCACAATACGTCCCTGCCGGTTGGCCGGCCCAGCCAAGGGAATATGCGCCTTTAAGCCGCTGACAAAATGGGTCACCTCGATGGCATCCCCCAGCGCATAGATGTCGGCATCGCTGGTGCGCAAATGCTCGTCCACCTGAATACATCCCCGTTCCGACAGAGCCAGTCCAGCCTGACGGGCCAACTGGCTCTCCGGCGCCACACCGATCGCCAAAACGAGCAAATCAGCACAATAGGTCTGTCCCTCAGCCGTGTGAACACACACAATACTGCCCTGCTGCTCCACTGACGCTACTTTCTGATTAAAATACAAATGTACGCCCTGCTTTTTCAGCTCCTTATGCACCAGACAGGCCATATCAAAATCCAACGTGCTGCGCAGCACCTGTTCAGAGCGCTGCAGTAGAGTCACATCCATACCGGTGCGACGCAGGTTTTCAATCATTTCCAGACCGATATAACCGCCGCCAATCACCAGAGCAGACTTACACGAATGGGAAGTGATGTAGTCCTTGATTTTATACGTATCAGGAATATTGCGCAAGGTGAAAATGCGCTCGCTGTCTGCTGGCGTGAACGCTGGACGGATAGGCTCGGCGCCGGGAGATAAGACCAGCTTGTCATAAGACTCCTCATAGCTTTCCCCAGTGCGCAGATTCTTTACTGTCACAGTTTTCTCGGCAGGATGAATGGCCACAGCCTCAGAGAATACCCGCACCTCTACCCGAAACCGCGCGTCAAAGCTCTGAGGCGTCTGCAGCACCAGATACTCCTTCTTGGTAATCACATCTCCAATATAATAGGGCAGACCACAGTTGGCAAAGGAAATATATTCGCCCCGCTCCAAAATAATAATCTCCGCATGCTCGTCCAGACGGCGCAGACGGGCTGCCACCGAGGCGCCCCCAGCCACACCGCCAATAATCAAAGTTTTCATAAAAAAACCCCCGTTCTCTTGATTTTCCTGTCAGAAAAACGACATAGGAAAGATATACTGAAACTATTTTAACAAAATTGCAGAAAAAAGCAAAGATTATAAAGAATAAATATGAGAATTGTAGCTGTAATCACTATAGAAAATAATTCCTCAAGCAAAGAATATAGAAAAATACTTTTAATAATTCCGCAATCGGCAGCAAACAGTTCGTTTTATCAAAAATTTTGAAAATTTTTCTTCCTATGAGTTGGGCTTGTACCTTTGAATTGCAGAAATTGTATGGTATAATGATTCATAACGGTCCATTTTGTGGGATTTATACCCAAACCGGAATAAAAAAATAATTTCTTAATTAAAGGAGGAACAATCATGGCATTGGTAACAACCACTGAAATGTTCAAAAAGGCCTACGAGGGCGGATACGCAGTAGGCGCATTTAATGTAAACAATATGGAGCTGATTCAGGGCATCACCGAAGCAGCCGGTGAACTGAATTCTCCACTGATTTTACAGGTATCTGCCGGCGCCAGAAAGTACGCCAATCACACCTATCTGGTAAAATTAGTAGAGGCAGCTCTTGAAGAGCAAAGCCATATCCCTATCGCGCTGCATTTAGACCACGGCGCTGATTTTGAGATTTGTAAAGCCTGCATCGACGGCGGTTTTTCTTCTGTAATGATTGACGGCTCAAAACATTCTTTTGAAGAAAACATCGCCCTGACCAAACAGGTGGTAGAGTACGCCCATGCCCACAATGTTGTGGTGGAAGGTGAGTTGGGCCAGCTGGCAGGGATTGAAGATGATGTAAACGTAAGCAACGAAGATGCCAAATATACCCAGCCCGACCAGGTGGAAGAATTTGTGGAACGCACCGGTGTAGATTCTCTGGCTATTGCCATCGGCACCAGCCATGGCGCATTCAAGTTCAAGCCGGGTCAAAAACCTATGCTGCGTTTTGATATTTTGGAAGAAATCGAGAAACGTATCCCTGGATTTCCTATCGTACTGCACGGCGCGTCCAGCGTTTCACAGGAATACGTAAAAATTATTCAGGCCAACGGCGGCAATCTGGCTGATGCTATCGGCATCCCTGAAGATATGCTGCGTCAGGCAGCCAAAAGCGCTGTCTGCAAAATCAACATCGACTCCGATTTGCGCCTGGCTATGACTGCCGGTGTGCGGGAAGTACTCTTTGCCAAGCCTGAAGTATTTGACCCTCGTGAATATCTCAAGGTGGGCCGTGCCAATGTAAAAGCTGTAGTTGCCCACAAAATCAAAAATGTGTTGGGCTCTGAAGGGAAAGCGCTATAAAAAGCGAATCAAATTTGCAAATCAATATGCGGAGGACATAGATATGAAGTTATTTTTAGACACCGCCAACCAAGCTGAAGTTGAAGCTGCTGTCAAAATGGGCGTGATCTGTGGTGTGACCACCAATCCCTCATTGGTAGCTAAGGAAGGCGGCGATTATATCCAGCGAGTAAAATACTTCTGCGATTTAGTAGGCGGCCCTATCAGCGTAGAGGTTCTTGCAAACGATGCTGAAGGCATGCTGCGTGAAGCACGGGAATTGGCCGCACTTCACGAAAACATTGTAATCAAACTGCCTATTACTGCCGAAAGTCTGGCTGTCATCAAACAGCTGACCGCTGAGGGCATCAAAACCAACGCCACTCTCTGCTTCTCTGCCAACCAGGCAATTTTAGCCGCACAGGCCGGCGCAACCTACGTGAGCCCTTTCGTCGGCCGTCTGAACGATATCGGTCAGGATGGCATGACCCTCATTGAGGAAATCCGCACCATTTACGACAATTTCGGCTATGACACAGAGATTATCGTCGCCAGCGTGCGCAGTCCCCGTCAAGTAACAGATGCAGCGCTCATTGGTGCAGACATCGCTACCATACCTTACAAAATTCTCATGCAAATGGTTGGCCATCCCCAAACTGACCTGGGCATCGCCAAGTTTGAAGCAGACTGGGCAAAACGGAACAGCTAAGCCCCAAAATTGAGAAGCCAACTTCCTGCTTTATGTTCTGCGTCAATATGAACAGCTGCACAGACTGCTCTTGAAGCGGGGAATGCAGTCCACAATGCAAAAGACTGCTAAGCAGGTGTCCAGGCCCGACCATTCGCACAGAAGAACGTGCTAACAAGTAAGCGCAAACGTTTAGCAAAAGAAATTGATAAGGCAAGCAGGAAGTATATTAGACAACAGATAAAGAAAAAGGCACTCACTGTCGCCTTATGGGGTTCATTCTCCCGCTGCCTTCGCCAAAATTCTGCGTCAATATGAACAGCTGTGTAGACTGATCTTGAAGCGGTGGACGCAGTCCACAACGCAAAAGGCAGTCAAGCAGGTGTCCATATTGGGCAGGACGGGCGAAGTGCAGCAAATAAAGTCAAAGTGGCAGCAAAAAAATATATAAATAAATGAAAAATTGAAATGGAGGATACAATCACATCATGGATAGAAGTTTAGCAATTGAATTTGCCAGAGTTACAGAAGCAGCAGCAATCAACTGCGCCCACTGGATTGGCAAAGGTGAAAAAAATATGGCAGACGGCGCAGCGGTAGAAGCTATGCGCAAAATGTTTGACACAGTGGCTATCAGCGGTACCGTTGTCATCGGTGAAGGAGAGATGGACGAAGCGCCTATGCTCTATATCGGTGAAAAAGTGGGCAAAGGCGGCGTTGAAGTAGATATCGCCGTAGATCCTCTGGAAGGCACCAATCTCACCGCAAAAAATATGAACGGCGCCATTGCAGTTATGGCCATTGCAGAAAAAGGCAGCCTGCTTCATGCACCGGATATGTATATGGACAAGATTGTTGTGGGCCCCAAAGCCAAAGGCGCCATTGACATCAATCTCGCCCCGGAAGAAAATATGCTCAACGTAGCCAAAGCATTAGGCAAAGATGTACGGGACCTGAACATTGTTATGCTGGAACGGGAACGGCATCAATATATTGTAGACGCAGCCCGCAAGCTGGGCGCTCGCTGCAAATTCATCTCTGACGGCGATGTATCCCCTGTCATTGCTACGAGCTTTGGCACAGAAGGTATCGATATGATGATGGGCAAAGGCGGCGCGCCTGAGGGTGTCATTGCTGCCGCTGCTATCAAGTGCATGGGAGGCGATATGCAGGGACGGTTGGTACCGGAAACGGAAGAAGAAATTCGTCGTGTACACGAAATGGGCATTGCCGATGTGAATAAAGTATTGACTTTGGATGATTTGGTATCTACCAACGATGTGTATTTTGTGGCTACCGGTGTGACCAACGGCGATATGTTAAAAGGCGTACGCTTTACAGAAAAGCATGCCATCACTCATACTGTGGTCATGCGCGGCCTTACCAGCACCATTCGTTTTATTGAAGCATATCATGACTATGACCACAAACCAGGTTATATTAAATTAAAGTAATTACATTGCTATTTTGAAGGTGGAATTTATTTGCTATATAAGCAAGAAGAGTTAGAAACAAAAACGATGGTAGAGCTTTATCGCATTGCCAGAGAGTTGGAAATCCCCTACTATTCCAAATTGCGCAAAGCGGAATTGGTTTTTGAAATTGTCAAGACCTCTACCATGAAAGAACGGGAAGGACAGCTGTGGGCCAGCGGTATCTTAGACATTACCTCAGAAGGATATGGTTTTTTGCGACCTCTGGGATACACGCCCAGCTATGATGATATCTATGTTTCCCAGTCGCAAATCCGCAAATTTGATTTGCGCAGTGGAGACCGCGTAGAAGGCTGGAGCCGCAAGCCCAAAGAGAACGAACGCTTTTTTGGGCTGCTGCGCATTGAAAAGGTAAACGGTCAGGACCCTAATTTATCCTCGGAACGTTTGCATTTCGACGGTCTGACTCCTATTTACCCGCAGGAGCGCATTAAGCTGGAAAACGGTCCGGACACCTACGCTATGCGTATGATCGACCTGGTTGCGCCCTTGGGAAAAGGACAGCGGGGACTTATTGTTGCACCGCCCAAGGCAGGCAAAACAGAATTGATCAAGCAGGTAGCTAACAGTATCGCCCATAACAATCCTGAGATTGAAATTATTATCTTGCTCATCGACGAACGTCCTGAGGAAGTTACCGACATCGAGCGCTCTGTAAAAGCGGAAGTCATCAGCTCCACATTCGACGAACCGCCGGAAAATCATGTGAAGGTCGCTGAGCTGACATTAGAGCGTGCCAAACGTGTGGTAGAATCAAAAAAAGACGTCATTGTTCTGTTGGACAGCATTACCCGTCTGGCACGGGCTTACAATTTAGTTATGCCCCCCAGTGGTCGTTTGCTTTCCGGCGGAGTGGACCCCAGCGCCCTGCACAAACCAAAACGCTTTTTCGGTGCAGCCCGCAATGTGGAAGAAGGTGGCAGTTTGACTATTCTGGCCTCAGCACTTATTGAAACTGGCAGCCGTATGGATGAAGTCATCTTTGAAGAATTCAAGGGCACAGGCAATATGGAGCT
>DKVF01000042.1:1205-1452 GCA_002491065.1 Peptococcaceae bacterium UBA7185 | reverse complement strand
CAAGGGCACAGGCAATATGGAGCTGATTCTCGACAGAAAATTGGCAGAACGGCGTATTTATCCAGCGTTGGATATCAAACGCTCTGGCACACGCAAGGAAGAGCTTCTGCTCACAGAAAAAGAACTGTCCACGGTGTGGCAAATTCGTAAGGTTTTCAGTAACCTGGATACCGCCGAAGCTACTGAAACCCTGCTGGATGGCATGAAACGCAGTAAGGATAACGAAGAACTTTGCCGCCTTTTTTTC
>DKVF01000042.1:516-934 GCA_002491065.1 Peptococcaceae bacterium UBA7185 | reverse complement strand
GAAGAACTTTGCCGCCTTTTTTTCAAAAATACGAACCGCAGCCAATAGTGTAGTGCTCACAAATATTGAAATCATAAAAAACTAGGCATCGCAAACTCATTTCGTCTGATGAGTTCGCGATGCCCTCACTTTATATGCACAAGATAGTTTCCTAGGATTTCTGATGCTAAGATTTTGCAGCAGCCCCGTTTATACCTTTGCAGATTCACCATTCCCATTTTTATATGAAGTAGTATGTTACCTTGTCGGCATTTTAAAGTCTGCAAGCGCGTTATTTAAATAATCGTTAAAAGGTTTCATCATGTGGAAAAGCTCCGTTGCCTTTGTAAGAAAAAATTCCTCGGCCAAAATACTTTTTCCACATCCTGCGTAGCATCTTCGGCAATCAGCAAAGGTACCAAGCATCCGCAAAGATAAA
>DKVF01000042.1:0-246 GCA_002491065.1 Peptococcaceae bacterium UBA7185 | reverse complement strand
GTACCAAGCATCCGCAAAGATAAATTGAATATCATGTCCTGCACATCCGCAATCAACATTTCAAGAGCTTCTTTGTCCCCTGATGTAGCTTTAGCTATCAAAACTTGTACTTCTTCTCTGTTATTTCTATCCATATTATTTCCCTCCTATTTAATTAGACAATGGTTTTCACTCCGTGTGACAAAAAAATAATTTTTTTAAAAATATAGTATAAATCTCTAATCTATTTTTGCGAAGAGCTATTTA
>DKVF01000034.1:15187-17896 GCA_002491065.1 Peptococcaceae bacterium UBA7185 | reverse complement strand
CGCAACTTATTGTACCTTATCGTAAAATCGGCAACCTTCTCATGAAGCTTGCCGATTTTTGTGTCTTGCCAACACTTTAGATGCACATTATTGCAAGTTGTTTTTCGCCGTATTCAGAGAAATTGCCGTCAACGAAAAAGTTGATTTGTTAAAACCAATTCGCGTTTGCTCCGCTTGACTTCATTGCAAACCCTGATAATTTCCAGTGCTAACGCTTTGGATTTATCCTGCAACGCACCGTTCGTCATTATAGATATCCCTTTTCAGTCGCTTAAAACAACCGTCGCACATCTAAAAAACAAATATTTCATTCGCAAGTTTCGACATGTCGCGAGTTCGCTTCCCACATCTATGTATGTGACGCCAACCTTGCTTGCAATACAATTCTACACAATACTTTCATTGTAAAATTGCCCACATCCCGCATTAACATCGGTTCCATCACTGCAAAAAACTTCTACTTCATCTATCCTTTGTTTAACAGAAGAAACAAATTTATCAAATGACTGACTTGGTAAAAGGTACGAGCCATCAATCTCACTCATTTTGCTTATCTTCAGCTTAGCATTTCTTGTTGTGTACATAACCTTTTCTAGTGCAGCAGCAGCGTTTTCATTATCATTCAATCCATCAAATGGAATATAGTTGACTTTATATGTATCGTTTAATATACAAGAAATCTTATTCAAATAGCTGACAGCTACCGATATTTCTAGCAAATATGGCCATAGATATTTATATCGATCGAAATCATTTGAAAAATGCAGTGAATATTGAAAATGGAGGAAGTTTTTATACTTTTCCCAATCAGTTTCTATAAAACACTTTTCGCCGACTATTGGACATGTAGTTGAGATGTTAACTTTGGATAAATTGAAATATCTTTTTCGAATGTAGTCTATCGAATCAAACACATTTTTATAATTACTTAACGGTTCCCCGGATCCCATATATGTTACTTGAAACTTCTTAACCTGTAATTGTGTATTATCTGCAATTATTAGGCTTATTTGTTCTTGAATTTCCTCTGAGGTTAAGTTTCGTATCAGTTCGCTTTTACTAGCTGCACAAAACTTGCATTTTTGCGAACACCCAACCTGGGATGAAACACAAATTATGTATCCGTACCTTGAGAGATTTAATAAACATGCCTCAATATGCGAAGTTTGGGAGTCGGATAATCTAAAGAAATATTTTTTAGTTTGATCGCTACTAATATCAACTTTAATTATATTCATGTTCTCACCCACTAATTTCACCTAATACTCGGAAGGGACAAATCAAAAACATAATCTCGTTCAAGAAATGATTTGATAATCAAATCAATTTCGTCACACGTAAGGTGTGCAATGAAATAAGCTTTTTTCCATGCACTCCATTGACTATCATCAAATTTCTTTTCTCTTCTGAATGCAACAAAAATGGGTGATGAAAGCATTCTATTAAACTCAATGTATGAACCATTGCGTTCCACAAATGCCGAATCATTTTCCAATATATTCCATATCTGTTCCATTTTTGCCTTCGAGTTAATGTTGGAAATTCTTATCAATTCATTATCATAGAACTCTTTTTTAAATTCCCAGCAACGATCGATACCGTCTTTTAAAATAGGCTCAATCTCAAGAAATGGAATACTTAAATCAAAGATCTTAGAATAAACTTCCGTAAATGTTTTATGCTCCAGCTTATCCTTATTATACGATACAAATCGTTCGATTAATGTCGCTGTTCTGATACTTGTTGTTTTTCCGGTAATTCCAGAGATAGGATAATTCTTATTAATATCTACGGCTTCTAAATCCATGAGACTTCGCTCGTAGCGTTCTCTATCTTCCTTCCCGAAAATTCCAGCAGCTTCGAAGTCACTTATATCCTGAATTAAATATGCAATATTATCAGCATAATTTACAACTTGGCCCTCTAAAGTAAATGCAGGTTGGGAAGTCCCGTGTTTTAAAACACCATCAATTACCTCTGGAGATATACAAATATAGTATATGCGTCTTTTATATTTATATACCTCAAGGTGATACGGAAATTCTACAATATCAATACTATGCACAGTATCTGGGTCAGTCTTAATTGCATCTTGTGCTGCATTTCTATATTTATCGGGTATAGGGCGTGAAGCGCAAATTCTTAACATTAGGGAGCTGACTTCCTCATGCTTAAACAGGCTAGAAGTCTTATCTTGTAGAAAGGCATCTGCAGTCTTACCGAAGGCTACGTTCCCAAAATCATGAGATAGAGCAATGGCTTCTGACAATTCTGTATTTAGACCAAGTTTTTCACTAATCTCTTTTGCAATTCGAACCACCTCAAATGTGTGTATTAACCGCGAACGAAAAACAGGGTCATTAATCGAAAGCAGCTGAGCCTTTCGTTGCATTTTTCTAAACATATCAGAGTAAATAATGGTATCAATATCATGCTGGTACCATCGTCTGCTGCTCTTATTTATTTTAAAGTCAGGGTAATATAGTTGCGCTCCACGTTGTTTAATTAAGTCGCTATATGTCATATTCATCATCCCTTAATCATCCAACAAGATTTCTTTTAGTTTGCAAAATATCAATAGCTTCTGTCATGTATTTATACGCTGTTGACGTTACTTCAATTTGAGAACGCAAACCTCGCATACTCATCAGCAAATAGTCAAGTCGATGTACCTCTGCTCCAAGGCCTAATTTCTCATAAAAACTCTTA
>DKVF01000034.1:6489-14955 GCA_002491065.1 Peptococcaceae bacterium UBA7185 | reverse complement strand
CGCATACTCATCAGCAAATAGTCAAGTCGATGTACCTCTGCTCCAAGGCCTAATTTCTCATAAAAACTCTTAACGTTTGAATCAACTTTTTTGGCATCGGATATTCTTATGTAGAAATCGTCGTCGCGAATAAAGGTGCCTTTTATTCCTGGTTTATCCGGATGGAGGTACTCATATGCTGAGTCTGAAATCTCCAAAGTACCTTTTTCATGATTACACCTATGGCATGCTAATACAAGGTTATCAATAAAACCAGCATCTGCTTTTGAACTAAATTTAGGAGATTTCTTATAAATGAAATGATCAACCTCAAAAAATTGCTTTGGAACAATAGCTATAGATACTCCACAATATGCACATTTTCCATTATATGCCTCTATAAACTCGTTCTTATATTCACTATCGTTTTTAGAAATGTATTCATGCATATCCCTCGCTCTTGGGTGATCCTTCATCACCATTGCAACTACGGTATTTTTCCGATTTCTAACGTCTCCAAGTGTTTCGCAATATTCTGTATTTCTATAGTCAACATCCATTTATGCTCTTCCTTATCTCTCTAAAGGCATGAATTAAAGTGTCAATATCATCTTTTGTTAGTTCATCATAGGCCTGGGTACCGCTGAGAGTACCCAGGACTTTTTCTTTAAGGACAGATTCCCAACTATCGTTTTCGTTCACTTTTTTTGCAAGTATTCGATACTGCTTTATTTTCTCAATTGCACTATCGAGGTATTGGGGCATAACTGCTGCATAATAAGAAACCCCTGTTTGTGAAGAGTTCTTCACGTACTTCGACACCATGTTCAGCTCGGGATCCGATTCATTCTGAGTGATAACTATGACTTCAATATATGGGTAGAACTTCTGAAGCACAAACTTAAACTCTTCACCACTAAACTTTCCACCCGTGGCAGTTTTATTTTCAAAAAGTCGGGAGTCAATGATAATGATATTGGCAGTTTGTACTCGCGCATCCTTCAAAAGACTGCTGTAATCCTTTTGATTATCAAATGGAATTTCATAATACTCAAATACAAAGCCATTGGAGGTATAGTATTGGTGAAGATTATCCAAATATCTACTCAAATCGATATCTGGTGTGTCGTCAATATAAACCAGATTAATCGTTTCCATTATTCCACGCCTCCAATCGTAAATTCCATTGAGAATCCGCCTCGGCCATTGATATCGTCAATTCGCCCACCGGACATAACGACAGTATTATTTACAATCCACATACCTAAACCATGGCCATTCTTACGAGTCGTTTCGTGAACCGCCAAAATTCTTTTAGGATCATTCTGATATTTTGAATCCAATCCCTTACCATCATCAGAGTACGCAAAGGCTAAACATCCTTCTGAAAGCTCCGCAGATATAGTAATCCTGAGATGATTTCGATTTTCATTTTGCTGAACACTATTCAGGATAAGGTTATCAAAAATTACTTGCAGCACATCCTCAGAAATATTGCAGCAAATATCTTCCTGATTAGTTATTTCAATTGCCAGCCAAGCATAGTCTTCTTCCCATCTGTTTTTAATTCGCCGTATAATATCCATCACGCTTTGCCAAACAGATTTGAATTGTCTTTTTTCTATTTCCGATAGCATCACGTTCATAAATGCAACAATTTTTGCACTGATTGTTTTATTAGAATCTAGCAAATAAGGAACATTTTTATATGCCTTCGCTGTCATTTCTGGAGAGTTAAGCTCATTCCAAAAACCGTATTCTTGAAGAGCTGCAATAATATTGTCTGTATTATCAGCAATGGAATTGCGGTTATTCTTCATCTCGTGCGCAATTGATGCAGCCTTTAGTCCCACCGTAGCAAGTACATTCAAGATACGCACATCATACTTATATCGATTCTCAACATCCTCTTTTTCTCGCTTTACCTCAAAATTCTCTTGGCGATAGGTTTTAATCTCGGATGCCAATTGCTTTGCTTCTTCGGTCGAGAGTGTTGAAATATCTTTCGGGTTAGCAATTACTCTATCTGAAATTGGGGCAGATTTTTTCATTGGTTGTGCATTTTTTACATCTATTTTTCGAATGATTCCTTGGCGATATCTTTCAAATTCCTTAATTCCTGTCAGAATGATTTCAACGAATAATTCATAGTAAATATTTTCATCTAGACCTTGCCGGTTAGAGAGATCCCGAAGGACCGCATTTCGTTTCTTGTCTATCTCAACTTTTCCTGCAATCTGGTTTTCTCTGACACGCCATGAACCAGTCGGGTGTGACGCAGCTGCTGGTGATTTTCTGGAACGTTTTCCGAACCCTAACCAATCCTTTTTCCCTTCGTATGCAGCAATGCTAAATGCATTTCGATACAGAATAACTCCACCAGGAAGCCCATCTCCGAAAGAAGATCGCTTATACAAAAACTTGTCAGCCTCCACCTTTGTAGGTTTAACAGAGAAATAGAACTCGCCGGAAAAGTCACCCAAACTTTGAAGATGGGTCTTTAACTCCATATCTGAAAGATCCCATTCTGCAGATGACTTAAGTTCATCAACCATATTGTTACTTGTTTGAAACCGGGTAATGTCCAAGCCAACACAGTATTCTTTTGCTTCTTCTGCAAATTCATCAGAGATAACACTAGTAAACAACATCTGGCTTTCGCTCTCAAAATGGATATTAATTCTACTCAGATAATCCCTTCCCAACTCAGGATTTTGAAAGTAACGAGGCACCACACATGACATATCTGGATGGGCAATAAATATTTGCATCTCAGTAGCATTGTATGTTTTTGACAGAAATTCTTTCAGCTTTTCAATTTTTTTCTTGTTCCATTTCTCTCTAAGATCAGAGATCACAATTTTTGTCCCGTGTCCTTCGCTTAATGGAATTTCATTTAGCGTGGAAGTGCCCCAATCTGTCATCCACGCAACGCCAGGAAACCCTTCTTTTTGCGACTGGATTTCAACATGTCTGCCCAATCTTGCAAGTGCAAAACGTCCAATACCTTTTGCGCCTGCAAGGACCCTTTTCTGACCGTCCCGGTCTATCACTTCATATTCTTTTGGGCTTTTGCCCACATGCATCCAATTCCGCTTAATATCGGACGCATTCATGCCTTCCCCATTGTCAGAAACTGCTAGTGTGTTTTCAGAAAATTCCAATGTCACAGTGGACGCTTTCGCATCGTAGGAATTTTTTACTAACTCCAAAACCGCAGATTCATCATTAGTAAAGTTTTGGACTCCCAAAAGTTCCGCAATCGTACTGTCCTCAATAACATATTGTAATTGCTCCATAGTCCTACTCCCTTACGAACATGTAGTTATTTACATCTTTGCAAGTAATTCGCTTTGAATTCCCACTCACACTAATACCTATTGACTTAACGTATTTCACAAATCTCTCATCACGCAAGATCCGCTCAGCATCAGCAAGTGTGTATTCCGGCTTTTTTACAGTAATGAAGATTCCGGAATATGGAATAGTATCTGCATCAAGCTCATAGATTTCTGCATGGTTTGTTAATACAGTTGACATTAGAAGTTTCCGCTGATTAAGCCGTGTCAACGCTTGTGTACGTCCGTACTCAAACCATTCAGTATTATTATCGACATCTCTTTTATCAAGCTTTTCCTTATATAGATTCAGATGGCCAACTGCGTTTGGGAATTTATTCTCAAATTCTTCCTTAGCATAACGGTGAAAGGTACCACCTTCATAATAATACGGGAAGATAATGTATTCTACAACTTTCTGCCGCATTTTTTTAGGTGAGGCAGCCCGTCTTATCACAGCTTGCTCGATGCCAGTTTCTCTCACGTCGTCCGGTGATAAAAGAAAAGCTTCATTTAGCAATGTTGCGACCACAATTGACGCATTGAAACAGTCTCCAAAACGTACAGCCGTTCTTTGTTTCTGGTCTTCCTTCTCAGTAAAAACCCATTTTTCTCCGAGCGAACTACGCGGGAAGACAAATGTTTTTTTTGCAGACATATCTGAATATGTTACGTTAGCTGATTCTGTTGATTTGTCGAATAAAAAAACGGTGCTTGAAGTTAGTGTATCGGCAAACAATTTCTCGCCCGGATACTCTTTGATAACATCAACATATGGTAAAAGAATACTTCGAAGATTTTTTCCGAAGACATTCTTATATATGTTAGTAGGAACAAGCTGAACAAGTTTTCCCTTGTCTGAAAGCAAGTTTATACTACGCTCGATAAAAGCATAACAATAATCGAACTTACCATTTGAACAAGATGAAAATGTCTGTTTCAGAAATCTTCTACTATCGTCATCTATGTCCTTGTATGTGATATACGGAGGATTACCAATAATGAAATCGAAAGTAACATCGCATTTCCATGTAAGTGCGTTTTCATTAAATAGTAACCACTTTACAGGAGGGATTCCATACTCATTTGTAATTTTATTCAATCTTTCAATGCAAATTCCGAATAGTTCTCTGTCTAATTCCACGCCATAAATATCTGTTTCCAAATTTGCAGCAATACTACTTACTGGTATTCCAGCATTGAGACTATCTACAATATACCGTTTTACTATTGCAACAAGGACATTTCCAGAGCCGAATGAATTCTCAAGAACTTTTTTCCCACTCAAATGATGTGTATATCCTGCAAGGTCAAGCATTTCACTAACTATGTTTTCTGGAGTAAATTTCTGACACTTGTCTTTATTCTTTTTATTATCTAAAATAGAACTCATGGTCCACCCCAAAAAACAAATTAGAAATATATAAAGAGACTTGTGTTAAGGAATGCTCATCTGTATTGTTTAATTATAGCACGCGAATTAAGCAAAAACAACACTTGATTCTCAAGTGAATCAATAATATATGATGCCATCGGCTATATCAAAGGAGACCTAGGGTATTCATTTCCCAGAAAATACGCCTAGACACAATGCAGCTTCCCGGATGGCGCGCTGATGCTCTCTATTGCCGAAATCCCATTTGGTTGTTTTTACTTCACAGGAGTCATCGGCATTGTGTATCTGAGGGAAAAGAATACCGCCTTGCCACCTATCTGGGTGCCAAGGCAGTCAAAATCGAAGCCGATGAAATTATCGTCCGGCAAGGCAATTTCACACTGACCGTAAATCCTCAAAAGCAGTCTGGGCATCCCTTATGCGCACCTGTCAACGGAGCCATGGTTCGGACTATCCATGAGCATCCTTCCTACAAGGTTTCATGCCTTTTTGAAGAAAATGGAGTCCCGCTGTTAGAGTTGGACGCTCCGAATGCTGCTTTTGAGTATGAATACTGAGGGAAACCCAACTAGTCTTCCCTCAGTTTCAATAGATACCGTTGTGAAGCATCTGGTGCATAACCGCCCCTTCCATGTATTGTACAAAATCCATCCAGCATTGTTTCATCCTTTTTCAAAATCCACTATACTTATTTCTGTCCAAACATACCACAAATGGTCAGATAGGAGATATAAAAATTGATAAGAATTATATTGAAACAGAAATCCACCGTTATCTAAATCATTGCCGGTTTGAAAAAGGATTAGATTCCAAAACGATTAAGGCTTATCGCATCGACCTTCTTCAATTTTCCGCATTTATTCAAAAGGAAGGTAACTCCTATTGCAAAGAAAACCTGCAAGCATATATTGCATGCCTGCACGGTCATTACAAAATCAAAAGCGTTAAGAGGAAGATTGCCAGTCTGAAAGCTTTTTTCAACTATCTCGAATATGAGGAAATCATTGACGAGAATCCTTTCTCTAAAATACGCGTCAAGCTCCACGAACCGTTTCTTCTCCCCCGCACAATTTCTCTGACTTCAATCGATACATTACTGCGATGTGCCTATCAGCAGTTGGCTTCGAAAAAGGAAACTACATATGAATATCGCACCAGCCTACGTGATGTTGCTGTTCTCGAACTTCTTTTTGCTACGGGTATGCGAGTCTCAGAATTATGTTCTCTACATGCTGAAGATGTAAATCTGATTGAAGGAATCATCAAGATATATGGAAAGGGCTCCAAAGAGAGGATTATTCAGATTGGAAATCATGCGGTACTTCTTGCAGTAGAATCTTACTATCATGCTTTCTCAAAAGAAATCACCGGAACCGGATGGTTCTTCATAAACCGTCTTGGGAAGCAACTGTCTGACCAGTCGGTTCGATTCATGATCAACAAGTACAGTCAGGCTGCCAGAATCACACAACATATCACACCCCATGTGTTCCGCCACTCCTTCGCCACCCTGCTTCTCGAAGAGGATGTGGATATCAGATACATACAACAATTGTTGGGCCACAGCTCCATTGTAACAACTCAAATTTATACGCATGTCACATCAAAGAAGCAGCGGGATATACTCACCACCAAGCATCCCCGAAATAAAATCTGCACCCAATAAAAACTGCGTGACCGTCTTCTGGCAACATGCCATTGACGGTCACGCAGTTTTGTATGCAGGATAATAAGGTATTATCCTTTATTAATGCTTATTCTACATCTTTTTTACTCTCTCCGCAACCAGTATTTACAATTTTCAGGTTTTTCGCCCCATAGTTTTCGATTGCCTACCAGTTACATCTTTATTGGGGGATTGACATTTTTGGGGAGCACACAGGCTCCCCAAATTATATCTTCAACTTGCTGAACTCAGATACGGGAGCTTTGCAGGCACCGCCTTCGCAGAGATAAAACATACTCCCCTGCTCTGGGATAGGATAGTCTTTGGTAAACGGGGCGCACTCCGCAAGGGCTTCTGCGTTCTCCTTGGTTTTCAGAAGGATATGCAGCTCATCCGCTGGATGCGACCTCAGATAGTCCTTCAATTCTTCAGGCAGACCGTCACTTGTGGCGCAGACCAGTTCCCGGTAGGGATACAGGGCTTCCATCATCGCCAGCACGCCAAAGCAGCTGGTGGAAGGGTATTCCCCAATTTCTCCGGCAAGGAAGGAAAGCTGCCTATCTGCCGCCGCTTGCCATGACCGCTCCCCGGTCAGGGATGCCAGCGTTTGCAGCACCATGGCGGCAACGGAGTTGCCGGAGGGCATGGCACCGTCATAGGTTTCCTTGGGTCGGGCGATGAGCTGCTCCCCATCATAGGCAGTCATGAAATAGCCGCCGTTTGCCTTATCCTCAAACAGTTCCACCATCTGTTCTGCACGGTGGACTGCGGCTTGCAGGTATTTGGCATCAAAAGTGACCCGGTACAATTCCAGCAGCGCCAGAGCATAGACCGCATAGTCCTCCAACTGCCCCACATAGGCAGCGTCTCCATCCCGGTAGCGCAGGTACAGCCGGTCATTTCCATCCACCATTTTGCGCTCAATAAACACATGGATACGGACAGCCGCGTCCAGATAAGACGGTTCCTCCAAAACCTGTCCTGCTTTCGCAAGCGCAATAATCGCCCAAGCGTTCCATGAAAGCAGAATCTTGTCATCCTTGTGGAGTTTTGTTCGATTCAGTCGATACTCATAAAGCTTATTTAGGCGGGGATCGTCCATATTCCAACCATCCTCGGAACTGCGAATCCTGTTAGGGATGCTCTTTCCTTCAAAATTGCCAGTATCGGTAATATCGTACAGGCGGCAGAATTCTTCGCCGTTTTCTTTCCCCAGAGCTGCCTTGACTTCCTCCGGGGTGAACACATAGTATTTCCCTTCCACACCGTCGCTGTCCGCGTCCTGACCGCAATAGCAGCCGCCTTCCTCATCGGTCAGCTCCCGCAGAATATACCCAGCGGTTCTATCGGCAGTATCTGCAAAGGATTCCTTCTTGGTATGCTGATAGGCTTTTGTATAGGCAATCAGCAGAAGGGTGTTGTCATAGAGCATCTTCTCAAAGTGCGGAACCAGCCACATTTCATCCGTGGAATACCGGGAGAAGCCACCGCCGATATGGTCAAAGATGCCGCCTTTCGCCATGTCCTCCAGCGTGATCTCCGCCATTTTCATAGCGTTGGATTCCTGCAAGGTATCGGCGTACCGCATAAGAAACAGCAGATTGTGGGGCGTCGGGAATTTTGGTGCTGCCCCAAAGCCGCCCCACTTGTGGTCAAACCGCTGGGCAAGCTGACTGTATGCCCGTTCCACCAGCCGGCGGTCAGGCTGCGAGCCATTGCCTGTCTGTCCCTGATTGATCGCTGCGGTAATCTGATTTCCTGCCCGCAGCAGCTCCTCCCGATTGTTCTTCCAGAGGTAAGCTACCCGATCGAGCAAATCCATCAAGCCAAATCGTCCATAGCCGCCATACTTGGGAAAATAGGTTCCGGCAAAGAACGGCTTCTGCTCCGGGGTCATAAAGATCGTCAGGGGCCATCCGCCGGAGCCTGTCATGGCCTGACACACAGACATATACACCGCGTCAATATCCGGGCGCTCCTCCCGGTCTACTTTGATGCTGATGAACTCCCGGTTGAGCAGGTTAGCCACTTCTCTGTCCTCAAAGGATTCATGGGCCATCACATGGCACCAGTGGCAGGTGGAGTAG
>DKVF01000034.1:4860-6173 GCA_002491065.1 Peptococcaceae bacterium UBA7185 | reverse complement strand
GCACCAGTGGCAGGTGGAGTAGCCAATACTCAAAAATATCGGTTTATCCTCTCTTGCCGCTTTCTGAAATGCTTCTTCACACCAGGGGTACCAGTCCACAGGGTTTTCCCCATGCTGCATGAGATACGGCGATTTTTCCTGTTTCAATCGGTTTGCCATTGGATTCCTCCTATGCTGTTTCGCAAGTCTTGAATTTCATTTGGGTAATGGCTGCCTGTAGGATATCGTTACCATGATATTTGGGATTCAGCCAATCCTCTGCCGCCTCATTTGGCAGAATCACCGGCATTCGTTCATGGATGAAAGCGATGCCCTCTGCCGCACCTCGGGTCAAGATTGTAAACACTGGTTTTCCCGCTTCCATGCGATAGATGCCCGCAAGAAAACAGCCTTCCGAACCTTCCGGTTCGATGGCATATTTCACTTTCTTGCCGTCCATCTTTTCCCACTCATAGTAGTGTTGGGCAGGAATCAGACACCTGCGCTGGCGGATGCCATCGGCAAACATGGCTTTCCGGGAAGCCGTTTCGCTTCTGGCGTTGATGAGCCGGTTTCCGTCTGAGAGGTGGTAGCCCCATTCCATGGCAAAGGGCTGGGGCTGCAGCTGCCGGTTGCTGGCAACCACCGCCGCCATATCTCCCGGAAAGACATCCCCGGTTTTGACTTTCACGTTCCGATGCTCCAGCCGCTCCACAATGGCGCGAATCATCTGGATGCTGCCATCTTCGGGTACATAGAACCTTCCGCACATGGGAACCACCTCGCTTGCTTATGATTTCCCATTTTACAGCGTGATAACCGCGCTGTCAATTTCGGAGCTGCCAATGCCATCTCGGATATGACATTCCTCCGCTAAGTTAATGATGCGCAGCCCTTTCTTCTGGGCGTAATCCACGGTATATGCCGTTCCTCCACTTCTCCTCGTCAGGTAGCAGATGCAGGTTCCGCTGTGATCCACCAGATGGCGGTTGCGCCGTTGCATGCAGTCAGGGGTGTATGCCCGGGACACATACACAACCTTATCGCTTCTGCGCTTGATGTCTTCATAAACTGCAATATCCTCACTGCGCCATCCTCTGGTCTGATCCTCACAGGGCAGCACCAGAATCAGACGCAGCTGAGGGTATTCTTTTTTCATATCTAAAACTGTCTGCGCCGCCAGAGTATCGAACCCCCTCGCGCCTCCGGCTCCATAAAACACAATCCCGGCTTTGATCCGCTCCTCTATCACTCTGCGTAAACAAACAGCCGCTTTCAACTTTTCCCCGCTGCTTAGGTTCCTATGCCCGGTAAAGCAGCAGGTTTTCGCTCTC
>DKVF01000034.1:0-4608 GCA_002491065.1 Peptococcaceae bacterium UBA7185 | reverse complement strand
GTAAAGCAGCAGGTTTTCGCTCTCAAATCCATAAAATCTTCCTCCTTGTTTTACGATATATCGCATATTTTACCATAGGCTTCACATAATTGCGATATATCCCACTCGATATATCGCAACTTTTTATAGAATACAGTCAGCGATATATCGAACAGAAGGATGATGTTTTATGAACGCCAAAGAAGCAGTTGCCGCTAGAATTCTGGCATTGTGTAAAGAAAGGGACATAGCCATCAACGCTCTCGCCGGTAGTGCAGGAGTATCTCCCTCCACCGTGTACAGCATGCTCAATGCCAAGAGTCAGAACCCCGGTGTGGTTTCCCTTCAGAAGCTCTGCGATGGGCTGGGAATCACCCTGCGGCAGTTCTTTGATGACGAGCTCTTTGACAACATTGAGCAGGAAATCAAATAAGCAACAGGAGCGCCGGTTTCAGCTTTCGGCGCTCCTGCGTTCATTTTGCAGCACCATTGCAATCCCAAGCATGACGTACTCCACGCAGGGGATGGCCACACTGTTGCCCAGGGCTTTGTAACGGGCGGAATCCGAAGCCCCGGGGATGTTTGTCCACCCATCCGGGAAACCCTGCAAACGCTCGCATTCAAGGGGCGTCAGGCGGCGAATCAGGTTGGGACTGTCCAGGATGCACTTATCGTCACTCACATACTGATTGCTGATCCCCTTATGGTCAGAGCGAACCAGCGTGCCGACCGTTTCCTGATAGGGCTGCATCACCAAATCCGTGGCATCCTTATGCTGCCGGGCGCTTTCTGTGCAGGCAACCTCGTTCTCCGCGAACACGTCCACCCGTTGGCGGCTATAGATGGCGTGGCGATCCATGGCTGTCAGCGTGTAGGAGATATCCTCCTGATATCCACAGCCGTTCCCGCCGTTCTCCGGCTGACGGTCGATGATGTTGCCTACAATGCAATAGACAGAAGAATCCTGCTCCACCAATGGGACGTTATTCCCGCCCGTCCCGCAGCGTGCCGAGATTGTAGGGGATACTTCATGAGGACCCGTATATCGGGAATCAATGCCATGGTTCTCATATACCAGCGGCTGATGCCCTCGCTCCTGAGCACGAAGGGTGCCGGTGATATTCACAGAGCAATTCATCACCTGTCCACCCTGATCGTTCAGACACAGCACAGGCGCACTCTCCGCAAGAAAGGTCTGCTGCTTCATTCCCGGCTGAGCGCCCAACGCTCCGGCTACATCGTGCAAATCCCGCACCTCGTCCCGCTGGTTGGCGGCGAAGGCTGTTTTCCCCTCTATCAGGGGCAGATTTTCTCCTAAACCTGCCTGAAGCTCAAGGGCGTTCCGTAATGCCGCCGGCAGGGGCTTGTCCCGTTCGGAGGATCGGCGTAAAATCCCGAGGCAGGCTTTCCTGGTTAAATAGTATCTTGGGTGCGGTTTGTCCTCCAAAATCTGCCACAAGGTAGATACGGCGGCGTCTCTGGGGGACGCCCCAGTATTGAGCGTCAAGGACGCGCCACGCCAGGGAGAAAGAATCTCCCAATAGAATACACCCAGAAGATTCCCAGCGCCCGGTGTCAGGTCCAGGAACTGATACGGAATCGAAGACAATTCGAATAATTTCCTCGAGGACAATCCGGAAGTCCTCCCCCTTCGGTTCCCCGCTGGAGAAGGCTCCAGGGACGTTTTCCCACACCATAAACCGGGGTCGTACAAGCACATCTGATCTTCCTCGCTGTATGTCTGCATGTCTCATCTCCTTCACGATTCTGGTTTGCTCCATAAAAAGCCCGGAACGGGAACCGGCAAGCCCGGCTCTCGCTCCGGCGACCGAGAGATCCTGACAGGGGGAGCCGCCGGTGATCACATCCACCGGGGGCAAATCCGCGCCATTCAGCTTCGTAATGTCCCCCACATGAATCATACCGGGGAGACGCAGCTTGGTAACGTCCACGGGAAAAGGCTCAATCTCACTGGCCCACATGGGGCGGATACCGTACCGCTGCGCCGCCAGAGGAAAGCCGCCGATCCCGTCGAACAGGCTGCCCATGGTTAATTCCTTTATTTCCTGATTGAAAATGCACCTCCAAAACAAAAATGCCAACTGCGTGCGCAGTTGGCTTGTCGAAAATAGGTTTTGACAGGAATCCTGTCATCTGATAGAATATTGATGGTTCCATTTGGAACCGGGCGCTGCCAGACGCGTAGGCGGTTATCCCCCGTCCTCGGGGGTGACACTTCTCGCCCCCGACCCTATACGGAAGGGGGTGGTCGATGTGGTATCCTTTGATGAACTGTTTCAGTTTTGTCTTGTACTTATCGGCTTTGCGGCTCTGATTATTCAGATCACAAAAAAGAAGTAACCGCCCCAGTGCCACCTGCGCGGTTACTTCTTCGTAACTAACCGGGGGCTAACCGTCTATCGGCAGCGCCCTTTTCTATATTCATTATACCACGATTCCGCCTTCTGTCAAGGGCTGACCTTCTGGTCAATCTCCACGCCATCATTCAGGTATACCCTGATATGATCTGAGGAAATCACCTTTACCGTATGCACAAGCTGCCGGATCATTTCTTCATCCCACTTATGTATATGGTGATCCTCCTGATCTAGGACAGCAGCTATCGTATGCACATGTTTCTGTGCTGCTTCGTTATTTCGGAGCTGGGTGGCAATACGCTCCTGCTGCCGTTTCATTTCTGCCATCTCCTTGGCGATTTCCGCAAACCGCCTGTCGGCAGCATCGCTATCCGCATCCTGTTCCAGCAGCTGATCGAATTCCGCCGTCAGCCCCTCGATCCTTCGTTTCACCTCACCGAGGGTCATTGTGCTGTCTGTTGCGGGCACCGTCTCCATCAGGATAGAATCCGCAATCTGCGCTACCGCATCTGCCTTGGGAGACATTCGGGTATTGATCGCTGCCATGATTGCTGCTTGTAAAGGGGCTTCCTCCATTGTCGGTGAGTCGTGGCAGTATTTTTTGCCATAATCCAACCGGCTGACACAGCGCCAGACAATCCGCCGTTTCCCTCTGATATTCCATGTACACCTTCGGTACAGGGTGCCGCATTCCCCGCACACAAGCCGCTCCGAAAGGGCGTATTTGCTGGTGTAGCTGGTTCTGCCTGTGGATGCCTTGACCGAGGGGCTTTTTGCCGCAGTGCGGCGTTTCATTTCCTCCTGCACCGTATAGAAGACATCCCGGCTCACGATCCCGGGGTGGTTATTCTGAACCAGAACCTGAGGCAGCTGCCCGGTGTTTTTCACAGTTTTTCCGCCGATCAGGTTCTCCTTGAAGGTTTTCTGGCCCAGCGCATCGCCGCAGTATTTTTCATTGGTGAGGATGCCTTTGATCGTGGATATCTGCCACTGCCGTCCCTCTGTTGGGCCGGGAATCCCATCCGCGATCAGCTGATCCCGAATCATCCGCAGGCTGTCTCCTTTGCGGTACTGGTCAAATATGCGCCTGACGACCTCGCCCTTTTCCGGCTCAATGCCGGGGGTTCCATCTTCCTGAAGGAAATAACCGTAGAGCCGCTTGAAATTCACAGGAACCTTGCCCTCCCGGATCGCCTGCCGTTTACCCCAGGCAACATTTCGGGAAATGGACTCACTTTCCGCCTGGGCAAAGGCCCCCAGCATGGTGATCAGCATCTCGCTGTCCATATCCAAAGTGTTGATATTTTCCTTCTCAAAGATCACGCCAATGCCCATTGCCCGGAGCATACGGGTGTAGTTGATGGTGTCCAGCGTATTCCGGGCGAATCGGGAGATGGACTTGGTCAGAATCAGGTCGATCTTTTTGGCTTTGCACCTGCGGATCATGCGGTTGAAATCGTCACGCTTTTTGGTGGATGTGCCTGTGATGCCCTCGTCGGCAAAAATCCCCGCCATAGTCCACTCGGGGTTGGTCATAATTTTGTCCGTGTAGTAGGTACACTGGGCTTCGTAACTGGACTGCTGTTCTTCTTCCTCTGTGGAAACCCGGCAGTAGGCAGCAACCCGAAGCTGCCGCTTCATAGCCTGCCGTTCTGCCAGTGGCTTTGCGGGAATTAAGGTAACGATTCTCTTGGTATCACGCAACTTACTCACCTCTTTCAATAATCTGATCGTTTTTCAGCCGGATTTTTACGTTTCCATTGCTGCCCACCATGACTGCGGATATGTTCGCAGCGATGAGATTGGCATCCAGTTCGGAGCGTGGTTCCTCCTTTTGGAATACCCGGCGCATGCGCTGGGTTTCGTATTCTCTGGGGTCCATAGCTTCATACATCGCCACCGCTGCCTCCTGCAGCACCTCCCAAGCACGCTCCTCATCCACCGGGAGCTGGCGGATCAGCTCCTCCAATTCCGATTTCAGCTCTTTCAGTCGTTGAGGCGGAGCTTTTGGGGGATCGGGTGTTGCGATCTGCTCTGGGTGGGCAGCAAGGTGATTCAGCAGGTACAGAACCTCATGCTCCATGTGTGCTGTGATTCGACAGCCGCATTTGCACCGAAGGATTTTCTGTGCCTCTGTTTTTTCTGGGGCAGTGGCTTTCTTCCTGCGCTTTTCCTCAGCGCGTTGATAGACGGACGAATCGATTATCTTTAGAAACCCACCTTCGCTGGTGTATCGGCAGTCCTGCAATAT
>DKVF01000075.1:10856-12272 GCA_002491065.1 Peptococcaceae bacterium UBA7185 | reverse complement strand
ATTGGATGAGCTGATGGAACATGACCCAGAAGGACATCAGTTTGTCTGGAAATATTTGAATCTTAATTACAATAGCCTGTACAGTTTTGAGCTTAGCGCACCGATTTTGGAAGATGGCACGCTGGATTTGGAGCAAGCGGTAGTGTATCCGGTGCATAGTGTGGGCAATCGTTCTTATCGTGCAGAAATGCCGTTGGATTGGCAGCAGGAAGAGGAACGGTGGCAAATGCTATGGGCAGCGGCTCATTTTGCCCAAGGCTATACCGAAAAACAACAGGCTATGATGGATTTCTTTGGAACTGTGAATGGTCTGGGCGTTGCCAATTACGACTACAATACGACTATTTCTTACTTGCTCAATGAATGCGACAAAAAGTCTAAGGATTTTACAGGAATGAGTGGATACGATTTGCAGATTGAATTGCCCAATGAGACGCAATCCAACGACTATCTAACGATGACATTAGAGCAAATTGACGGCCAGTGGCAAGTAACCGATGCGCTGCTGGAAAAATAGCAAGGGGGTGAAGCAATGACAGCTTTTGTAGAAACAATATTACAAATCAGCCTGAGTATGGCGGCAGTGATTGGTGTGCTGCTGTTATTGGTGCCGCTGTGGCAGAAACGCTACAGTGCCCGCTGGTGCAAGCTCATCTGGCTGATTATCGCGGTGCGGCTGGTAATCCCTTTCTCGCCGGAACTGCCCCAGGCAGCGGTGCAGCTGGGTATGGACTTGCAGGCGGCGCCGGCATGGCAGAGTGCGCAAATTTCTGCCAGCGGCGATAAAAATATGATGGCACCGGTTGTGACTGCTGCGCAAGGAGCAATAGGACAAAGTTCAAACTATCGGGAAAATCCGGCAGAGAGAATGGATTCTTCTGCAGTAACGGTAATGCCAATGTCGCAGCCCATTTCCCGCGGCATGCTGCTCTTTGCAGTCTGGCTTGGGGGCATGGTTTGTTTTTTGCTCTGGCATGGCGCGCAGTATGGGTTCTTCCGCCGTAAGGCGTTGACAGTGGCCCGGTCTCTGAAGGATAGCGAGGAACTGCTGCGGCAGGCTGCGGATGGGTTGCAGTTGAGGAAGATGCCTGCTGTGGCAGTCAGCGCAGCGGTGCAGGGGCCTATGCTGCTGGGCTTCGCAAAGCCTGTGATTTTATTGCCGCAGCGCTTTTACGGGGAACAGGAATTGGCGTTGATTCTGCGTCATGAATTGATGCATCACAAGCTGCATGATTTGTGGTATAAGCTGGTGTTGTTGATGGCTAACGCCGTTCACTGGTTTAATCCGTTGGTGTGGCTGATGGTACGGCGGGCTGGTCGGGATGTGGAGCAGGTTTGCGATGAACAGGTGGTGCGCGGTCAGGATATAGAGTACCGCAAGGCTTATAGTATGACTATCCTAAACGCCATGGCCAG
>DKVF01000075.1:2530-10566 GCA_002491065.1 Peptococcaceae bacterium UBA7185 | reverse complement strand
GACTATCCTAAACGCCATGGCCAGTCAAAGAGGGATTGCCTTGTCCACGTATCTGAGCAAACAGGCGCAGAGCAGTAAAAAGAGATTTGCCGCCATTCTTTATCCGAGGAAATACGGCAAGGGTGTGCTGATGATGGCAATTGTGGTGCTCTTAGCGGCAACGGCCAGCGGATGTCTGCAAATCGGTAAGGTGCATGATGGGTTGGACGCCTATAAGCAGATTGCAGAGTTTTTGCCGGAAAATGCGATAGAGGAGCCAGCGGTATATGAAATACAGGAAGGCGAAAGTAATGACATGATATCATATTTGTGGATGGAGGAACCCTACACAGAAATAGATGAGGAAACGGATCACGTCGCTATTGGCTGGACTGGCGATGATGGGAAATTGTATCGACCGGAAAGGGCATTGTCCATTACAGTATCGAAGACAGATGAGCATATTATAAGCTATTACTATCAGCGCAATAAAGATGATCTGACGGCGGTGGAGCCCTCTGAGCTGGGACAAAACGCAGAGCAGCGTGAAGCCTATCTGCGGAAGGTTGCCAGAAAATTGATTGGCGGCGATACGCGAGAAATTATGGAGCGCAACGTACAGCAAACTGGGCAAGGGGAATCGCCTTTCGGTTATTTCGCCTGCGGCACCATGGCCGATGATACCTGGTATACCATGAAACTCAATTATCAACAAGGCTATCTGGAAAGTTTTCGCTATTGGACTGCCGCTGATTTACAGCTGGCGGACAAAGTGGAACGACAGGTTTCAGTTTGGAAGGAAGGCGAGGAGGAAGTCCTAACCTTGGACATGAACCGAAAACCGGGCTATTATGTTCTGTTTACTGATGCTTCTGCTTTCCACAGTCAATTAGGCGGCATTGGGCAAAACGGCGCATTTTGTGACCGCTATATATTGCAGCAAGCTGTTGGCACTGCGTGGGGAACTTATATGCAAGTCGGCTATGAGCCGGATTGCACTGTCGAGCAGTGGTTGGCCTCTTTAGATTCAGACAGCCGTTATGCGCCGCAAGGCGGCTTTGGTTCAACACCCCTTGCTTGGACTGCTACCGGTGAAATCAAGCATTTCCCAGAGGAGCCATCCCGTCAGTGGCAGGTTTTTAGCGCTTATGGGGTGGATGTAGTCAATATTTGTTATGTGACGGCCTATCGGGGAGGCTGCATGGTGGTTCAGCTCAGTATGCCTTCCGATTATGAGGAAGGCTGGGGCAGTACTATGCAGGTGATGCTGGATACTCTGGTGCTGGCTACAGAAGAAGCAGATTGATTTTTGCACAATTATTTTTATACGGTGGCTTTTGGAAATCAAAAAGCCGCCGTTTTTTCATTTTTCGCTAAGACGGGAAAAGTTGATACAGTGACGGAGATACCAGAATCTCAAGTGCTAGGAATATTCTTGCAATATAATTGTAGGTTTTTTGTAAATTGTGATTTTTGCTTGCACATTTGGCAGGAGTTTATGTATAATAAAAGCTATATAACCTGAAGGATGACTGGGGGCTTTTCATTGAATTTGTATGTATCAAAAAAAAGGCTGGTAATCGTGGGTGTGTTGGCAGTCATTTGTCTATTTCTGTTGGCGGTTCGCATTGACTTGTTTATGGAGCATGGGCAATTACAGGAATCACTGCTGTCAGTGGTTATGGCGCTACTGGTCGGCGGTTGTTATGTGCAGTCTGTGCGTGTGGAGCTGCCGCGGTGGCTTAATTATATTTGGATGATTGCAGCGATTCTGATTTTGCCCTATGTGATGGTCTATGTGATTGAGTATCTGGCAGGACAAAGTGCGACGTCCTTGGCGCCTAATATTTTTTTGCTGAATTATCTCTGGTGCCTGGGTATTTATCTGCTGCTCTTTGCGCTTACCAATCATTATGCCTGGACTGTGGCGTTGGGCTCTGTATTTTGCTTTGTGGTAGGCGTGGTAAATTATTTTGTACTGCTGTATCGCAGCAGCCCGCTGCAGCTTACCGATGTATTGTCTGCCGGTACAGCTGCCAATGTGGTGAGCAATTATGTGATTGAGCTCAACTACGAGTTGTTATTGCTGGGCAGTATCGTCTTTTTTGCCGTTTGTTTGGCTATGGTTGCTTCTTTTCACCGGAAACGGCGCAATCTTTCCGGTGTGCTGTGCTCTGTACTGCTGTTGGCGATTTTGGGCTGCGCGATGAATCAGTTTTATAGTGATAAGCTGTGGGAAAAACAAGATCTGACAGTGAATTTCTGGAACCCCTTGCAGGGTTATCAGCAAAATGGAACGGCATTGTCTTTGGCGATGGGCGGCAAATATTTACGGGCGGAGAAGCCGGCCCATTATTCTGTACAAAAAACAGAGGAAATTCTGTTGAATGCCCAAAAAGAATTTGAAGAACAGCAAAGTGTTCCGGCATTGGCGAAGGCTCAGTCAAATACGGTCAAGGCTGCGCCGGAAAAGCCCAATATTATTGCCATTATGAATGAATCCTATGCGGATTTGAGTATTCTCGGCGAATTTGAAACCAGTGTGCCCTATATGTCCTTTTATCAATCGCTGCAAAAAAATACAATTCGCGGCAATCTGTCGGTGGGTGTGCTGGGCGGCGGAACCTGCAATACGGAATTTGAATTTCTGACAGGATTGAGCACAGCGTTTTTGCCTACAGGCGTCATGGTTTATCAGCAATATATCAACAGTGATTTGGATAGTATTGCTACCATTTTGAAAGCGCAGGGCTATCAGGCGGTTGCATTCCATCCCGGCAAGCCGAGCAGCTGGCAGCGGGACGAGGTGTATCCTTATCTGGGTTTTGACACGTTCCTCACAGAAATAGATATGGAAAATCCCAGCTATATGCGGGAAGCCTATGTGACGGACAGCAGTGATTATAAAGAAGTGATTCGACTTTTTGAAGAAAAGGGCGATGACAAACTGTTTCTCTTTAATGTGACCATTCAAAATCATGGCGGATATCAGCTAAACACGGTAGACATTCCAAAATGGGTGTCCCTACGGGGAATGGAAAAACATTATCCGGAGACAGAGCAATATCTCTCCATTATGCATGCGTCCGATGAAGCGCTGCGGGAATTGATTACCTATTTTGAAAAGGTGGAGGAACCGACACTTATTGTATTTTTCGGGGACCATCAGCCCAGCGTGGAGAGCGCTTTTGTAGAGGAGCTCATGGGGAAACCATTGAGTGCGCTGTCTCTTGAAGAAGTGCAGCAGCGCTATAAAGTACCCTTTTTTATCTGGGCCAATTATGATATCCAAGAGGCTTATTATGATGATATCAGTGCCAATTATTTATCTACCTTGACCTTGAAAACTGCGGGATTAGAATTGCCTGCCTATCATCAGTATTTGGATGTGCTGCAGCAAAAGCTGCCGATGATTAATAGTCTGGGTTATATGAATTCAGAGGGAGAATATCATTATTTTGCAGACAAAACTGCCGAACAGGAATTGATTTCAGAGTACAAAATTGTGGAATATAATTATCTTTTTGGCGGACATAGTCGATTAAATAATTATTATGCCATCGGTGCGCCAGGCGAATAGTTTAGAGCACAGCATATAATAAAAAGCCTTTTGTGGTTTGCTACAAACTGCAAAAGGCTTTTTTGTTGTATGAATGTAGAAGAATAAATTGGTATTGCCGCGTAAAGGCAAAATAGGAGGGAGTATCCTTCTGCTGTCCTTTGTCATACACTATGATGATGGGAGGGAGCGGAATGGATGCATATCAAAATGGATATGAAATTGTTGAAGGCAAAATTCGGGATTTGCAGGAACAGCGCAAAGTATTGGTAGAGCTGGTAGTAGAATTATTTCGTGAGGTGGAAACGTTGGAAGAACGTTTGGATGAGTTGTATCGCAGTTGCGAATACGAAAACTGGTTTTGAAAAGGTAAAAGGGAAAAAGAATAAAACAGCACACGACATAGTTTGGGGTGCGCCCCGTCAAGTCGATGTCATTAAATTAAGCTAATAATGAACAACGCAAAAGTCAAGAAACAGACTATAAATTGATATGCTCCCTTTTAGGTAGACAAGTGAAATAATAAAACTTGTCTATCTAAAAGGGAGCATATTTTATGGGAAGAAAAGCAAAGTTTTCTTTCGAAACTAGGCTAGATATTGTTCTCCGGTGCTTGAAAGGACAGACTACCGCTAATCATGAGGCAAAGGTGTTGGGGATTAATCGCTCTCGTGTGTCAGAATGGATTTCCCTTTATCAATCACTTGGGGAAGATGGTCTTATAACAACTTCAAAAAATATAGCTTATTCTACTGACATAAAAACAAATGCAGTGTTGGATTATCTGAGCGGTAAAGGCTCATATGCCACCATCTGTAGAAAATACGGAATTCGTTCTTCTCGTCAACTACGAAATTAGATTTTGAAGTATAATGGTCATGAGGAGCTTAGGGTTTCCGGAGCAGGAGGAACACTAATCATGGCCAAAGGAAGAAAAACCACATTCGAAGAACGAGTTGAAATTGTTCAGTATTGTATTTCACATACACATAACTATACTGAAACGGCGGAGAAATTTTGCATATCTTATCAGCAGGCAAGAAACTATACTTTGAAATACGAAGAGAAAGAGATTGAAGGTCTTCGGGACAAGCGTGGAAAGCGAAAACCGCAAGACGAAATGAATGAGTTGGAAAAACTGCATGCTAAGAAAGAATGGGCAGAAATGGAGATTTTCTTCTTAAAAAATTAGAAGAAATCGAGAGGAGGCGAAACTGAGCCTGATTCGTCACGAACATATCCATCAGGCGATCAAAGAAGAACATGATTATCCGGTTCTTGCATTATGTAAGCTTGGGGGAATTTCCAGGGCATCTTATTACAAATGACTCAATCACAAGGAAACATCCAATGACGAGTTAAACCAATAACTGGAAGATAAGTTGGAACAGCAACATGGACAACATCCAGATATAGGGTACCGAAGATTGAATGACAAACTGAGCCATGAGGAAAACATCATAGTGAATGATACGAGGATTCTTCGCATCTGTAGAAAGAGAAAGATTAAATCCAACTTAAAGTATCGTTACGATGGATGTACCAGAACTTCGAAAAATCCAGTATTTATCGCTAATAATGTTCTCAACAGGGATTTTACAGAAGAGCATCCCAATGAAAAGTGGGTTACTGATGTGACAGAATTCAAGTATGGCACAACTTTTGACGATGTACATAAGCTGTACCTAAGTGTGATTTTAGATTTATGTGGTCGTCGTCCAGTGGCTTATGTACTCAGCGACTACAACAACAATGACCTTGTTTTTAGCACGTTTGAGATTGCGGTTGCCGAAAGTCCAGATGCCCATCCTATATTTAGAGGATACCAATACACTCCCAGAGCTTTTCATCAGAAAGTGGAAGCCGCCGGAATGGTACAAAGTATGTCACGAGTAGCACATTGTACAGATAATAGTCTGATGGAGGGATTCTGGGGTATTTTAAAAAGGGAAATGTATTATGACCGAAAATTTTATACTAAGGAAGAACTGATTCAAGCAATTACAGAATATATGGATTATTATTCAAACAATCGTCCACAACGCGGACTTGGTGTTTTGACACCGGCAGAATATTACGAAAAGAAACTATTGACAGTATAAAAATGTTGCCCGGTTTATGCCGGACAACACAAAAACTTTTTATTTTTTCAATTGTCTACTTGACGGGGCGCACATCAGAACGCTATGGCAAGCTGCTTTTTGCTTTGCAGAAACTCAAGTTTCGATATTATTTGTACAAGTCATCTTCTGCCTTGAAGTAGACCCCGTTTCCCTCTATAGAAAGCGTAAGTGTATAATTGTACATAGTACCATTTTTGCTTTTCAGCCGGAATGTCACAGCTCCATCCCCAAGATATGTAAAGTTGGGCTCGTCTGCTGTTTCTGCATAAGTGCCGCATTGCTGAAAATAGCCATTAGCGTCAAAAAAGGCAACTTCGCTCGTTTTGCTGGTGTTGTTTCGGAAAAGTACGGCTCCGACGCGGTCACTGGCATGATCAGGCATCAGCACACAATCTATATATTCTAGGTCGGTTCCCTTTATGTTAGAAAACATAGAGCGAAGATCCTGTTCGGACCAAGTTTTTTCCTCCTGCTGAACGGTTTCTTGCATGTTGGTTGCAGGATCTGATGAATGGTCCTGATTGCTGCAAGCAAATACGCCTGTGATGCAAAGCGATATCAAAAGGAAATAGTATATTTTCTTCATGTAGAAACCTCCCTGAATGATTATTTGCTGTCCTTGGTAACAATATCATTGTAGCATATCGCTTGCAATTTTGTATAGCGTCGTTTTTTAAGGTTGTTGTCATGGGAAAAAACTACAAATGGCGTTGACCGTATCAAAGCTTTTTGCTACAATTTACTCAAAGTATGTATTTGAATTTTTGCAAATAAATGGAGGAGGAGACACTATGGATTTTTATAAGCGTGCGTTGGAATTACGTGAGGAAACAGTCAGACATCGCCGTTGGATGCACAGCAATGCAGAAGTTGGTTTGGATATGCCGAAAGCGCAAGCCTATGTGATGGAGCAGTTGAAGAAATATGGTTTAGAGCCGCGTGCTTGCGGACATGGTGTGACTGCAGAGTTGGGGCAGAAAACAGGTAAGACGCTTCTGCTTCGAGCGGATATGGATGCGTTGCCCATGCCGGAAGAAAGCGGTGAGAGCTTTGCCTGCCCAACTGGCACTGAAGCGCACACCTGCGGTCACGATTTCCATGCGGCTATGTTGCTGACGGCGGCAAAGATGCTGAAAGAAAATGAGTCTATGCTGTCCGGTCGGGTTCGATTTATGTTCCAGACTGCTGAGGAAACCTTTGAGGGTGCCAAGGACATGTTGGCGAATGGCATATTGGAGGGTGTAGACGCAGCGATGGCCTGTCATGTTGGTACCGGTAAGATGCCGATAGGATTGTTCATGTACAATAGCGGCGGGACGATGATGTATTCTGTGGACGGTTTTCGGATTACGGTTCATGGACGGGGTGCGCACGGCGCTTATCCGCATAGTTCTATTGACCCAATCAATATTGGCGTTCATATTTATCTTGCTTTAGAATCGCTGATTGCCCGCGAGGCAGATCCCAGCAAGGCCAATGTGCTGACCATCGGAAATTTTTCTGCAGGCTCGGCTCCCAACATCATTCCTGATACAGCTGTTCTTCAGGGAACCTTGCGCAGCAATGACAGCGCCAGCCGCAAAAAATTGGTACGACGGCTGAAAGAAGTTGTGCGAAAAACTGCGGAGGTATTTGGCGGAATAGCGGAGATTGAGATGATTTCCGAGGTGCCACCGTTAATCTGCGATTCGACGATGATGGATGAAATGGTTGGTTATATAAAAGAATTGCCGATTCCTGGTCTGACGCTTGTTCCCAACGTATCTGCCAGCGCATCTGAGGATTTTGCGATCATTGCGGAGAAGGTTCCCAGCGTATACATGTATCTCTCGGCTGGTTATACAGATGAACGGGGCGGTGTTTCGGCCCACAACCCCAAGGTGCGGTTTAATGAGGATGTTTGTCCTGTTGGTTCTGCCTCTATGGCGCATTGTGCGATTCGTTGGCTGGAAGCCCATTCTTGATAAAGAAGAAATTTTGACTTTGGGCGATCAAGGGCTTCCCTCACTCTAGGGTTATTCTGTTGCTGGAGTATTCCTAAAAAGTTAGAGCATGACATGATGTAAGCAGTCAAAAGGGTTTGCTGTCTGTGAAGAACAGATGCAAGCCCTTTCGTTTTGTCTGGAGGAAACAGGAGTGAATGGGTCACTTTTGCAACAAAGCCTGATTTCTCTGCATATACTAAAATGACCGAAAGAATGGTCACAGAAAACGTGTTATGTATAAAACGAGGAGGAAGATAACATGCAAAGAGAAAATCGTCATAGACCAAATTGTTGCTGTCCTGGTCCAGTTGGCCCCCAGGGCCCTCAGGGCGAGCAAGGAGAAGTAGGCCCACAAGGTCCAAAAGGAGAGCAAGGAGAAACAGGCTTGCA
>DKVF01000075.1:2028-2219 GCA_002491065.1 Peptococcaceae bacterium UBA7185 | reverse complement strand
GGAGAAACAGGCTTGCAGGGTCCAAAAGGAGAAAAGGGAGAAACAGGCCCACAAGGTCCGAAAGGAGAACAAGGAGAAACAGGCTTGCAAGGTCCCAAGGGGGAAAAGGGAGAAACAGGCCCACAAGGTCTGAAAGGAGAGCAAGGAGAAGAAGGTCCGCAAGGTCCCAAGGGAGAAAAGGGAGAAACAGG
>DKVF01000075.1:0-1704 GCA_002491065.1 Peptococcaceae bacterium UBA7185 | reverse complement strand
AAGGGAGAAAAAGGAGAAGAAGGTCCGCAAGGTCCGAAAGGAGAAAAAGGAGAAACAGGTCCTCAAGGTCCAAAGGGAGAAAAAGGAGAAGTAGGTCCTCAAGGTCCAAAAGGAGAAAAAGGAGAAAAAGGAGAAACAGGTCCTCAGGGTCCAAAAGGAGAGCAAGGAGAAGTAGGTCCTCAGGGTCCAAAAGGAGAAAAAGGCTCTCAAGGTCCAAAGGGAGAAAAAGGCGAAGAAGGTCCTCAAGGTCCAAAAGGAGAAAAAGGGGAAACAGGTCCCCAGGGTGAGCAGGGAGCCGATGGTGTATGTGCGTGCAGTGGTGGAGAATTGTTGAAGAATGGCAGTATGGAGGAATTTAATAAAACAGTGCCAGTAGGCTGGAGTATGAATAATGCCGATTTATCAGATGCAGAAGAGCGGCCGGGTCGTGTGCATAGCGGTTACTCAGCAGTTGCTCTGAAAAACGGTGCTGTGTTGACACAGACTGTACATGTGACAGGAGGATGTTTCTACGAACTGTCATTTTTTGCGAAAGGTGCATGTGCTGGGGTTCAACTAGAGGCGACAGTGACATTTTTAGATGCTTCAGATACTGCGGAAACAGCTTTGAAAATTTTAGTTCGTGAACAGGATCTGCCGAATTGCTGCAGCTGCTATGCCTATTATCGTGGATTGACAACTAAAGCGCCGGAAAATGCAAAACAGGCGCGAATTACATTTAAAATTGAAGCAGAAGAATGCTCAAGTGCATTGTTGGATGATATATCCTTTGCCGTGAAATAAGTATGTTGGAGTCGTCGTTGCAGACAGCGCTCTACAGCGACGATTCATAAAATTATTTCAAAGAAAAGTTTACAGAAAAATGATTTGCTATTCGAAGACGATTGGGGTATAATATGTTGCATAAAGTCTTGTTGCAATATGTCTTTGGCAGCAAGAACTAAATCCTCACGGGGATGTAATGGTTTCGACGGGGGATATGCGGTAGCTTGGGAAGCGAGCCAAGGACGCGCCAGCTTGTAAAAACGGTGCATTTTAAAATTAAACGCTAAAAATAATAATTTAGCTTTAGCTGCGTAATTGCAGTTAACTCTCCACCTGCTGTGTCTGCGGTGTGGGATGGAGGGTCACTTTAGCAGACTACTGTTTCGTCAGTGTCGGGTAACGAAACAGGAAACTTACCTGACTGGTCAGTTGTAATCCTGTTTGTGGGAGTGCAACTGACGAGAAAAAAACACAAACTACGCTCGTAGATGCCCGGGGTGTCGGTCTTTCGGACAGGGGTTCGACTCCCCTCATCTCCATACTTACTATCTACAATATCCATTAAGGGTACGTTATCTGTACGGATACGACCTTTGATGGATATTTTTTGTCCATTTATTGTACTTTCTAAGGAAAGTTATTTTCTTTATTGTTTTTACAAATACATTATGGTATGTGAAAATGATTTGCAATATCCTCAAGCAGTTTACAGTTGCAGCCTTTCAATAGCTAGGCAGCTAATGGGCTAATTCTTGTATCCGATTATATGAAAGTGCAGACAATCCTTCTGCGAATTCATAATCCCGCATCAATAGCTGACCGCTGGTGACACAATTTGTTTTCGGCATGTATGCTTTAATATCTGCGATTGTGGTCGGTTCTCGGCCCCAGGCATGGTCAATCAGCAATTCGGCATCGATGCCAAACAGCCGATATAAA
>DKVF01000102.1 GCA_002491065.1 Peptococcaceae bacterium UBA7185 | reverse complement strand
CACCTCATTTCCTTTACGATTCGGATGGCTTCATAGAAAAGATTGGAACGGCTACCATCCAAACCCGCTCTCTTGCCGGCCACAGACATATCCTGGCACGGACTTCCGAAAGTGATGATATCGACAGGAGGAAGGCTTGCTCCGTCCAGCCTGCTTACATCACCCATGTGTTTCATATTGGGAAAACGCTTTGTGGTCACCCTAATTGGAAAAGGCTCGACCTCCGATGCAAACACAGGCTCGATACCGCTAAGCACACCGCCCAAAGGAAAACCCCCGGAGCCGTCAAACAGGCTGCCGAGGGTCAATCTGCCCTTATTCATCTTTGACCTCCACCTCTTTTACAAGGTCGGAGTACATATATTTCTCTCCGTTTCGGATCACATATACGCTGTCAGGGTCACCGCCGTCTCCCACGAATCTGCGTAAGATAACAGATGCATACTTCTCATCCAGTTCCATCGTGTGGCAGATACGATTGGTCTGCTCACAGGCCATCAGGGTAGAACCGCTGCCACCAAAGGTATCAATGACGATTGCATTTTCCTGACTGGAGTTGCCAATGGGATATGCCAGGAGATCAAGGGGCTTTGAAGTCGGATGGTTCTTGTTCTTCTTCGGCTTGTCAAAATTCCAGATAGTAGTCTGGTTTCTTCCTGCGTTCTTGCTCCAGTAATGCTTGCCGTTCTGAAGGAAACCGTACAGGACGGGTTCATGCTGCCATTGGTAATCGGAGCGTCCGAGCACCAGACTGTTTTTCACCCAGATGCAGCATCCGGCAAGATGGAAACCTGCATCTACAAATGCCTTGCGGAAATTAAGTCCTTCCGTATCAGCATGGAACACATAAGCTGCACCGCCTTTTTCCAGGTTTGCCGCCATGTTCTGAAATGCCGAAAGCAGGAATTCATAGAACTTATCGTTTGCCATCTTATCGTTCTTGATGGAAAGTCCATCGGAACTTTCAAAGGCCACATTGTAAGGCGGATCTGTTACGATGAGGTTTGCTTTCTTACCATCCATAAGAGCTGCTACATCTTCGGCGGATGTGGCATCACCACACATGAGGCGGTGTCTGCCGACTGTCCAGATATCCCCACGCTGTACAAAGGATGCCTTCTCAAGGGCGGCAGACAAATCGAAATCATCGTCTTCTGCCTCAGACTTATCATCCCCGGCGAAAAGGTCAGCAATCTCATCATCGTTAAAGCCAGTCAGACCCACATCGAAATCCATGCCCTGCAAAGCTTCAATCTCAATTCTTAAGAGTTCCTCATCCCAGCCCGCATCCTGGGCGAATCGGTTATCCGCAATGATGTAGGCTTTCTTCTGGGCTTCGGTAAGGTAATCCACAAACACGCAAGGAACTTCCTCGATGCCTTCTTCCTTGGCAGCCATCACTCTGCCGTGTCCGGCAATGATGCCATAGTCACGGTCGATGATAACGGGATTCACAAAGCCGAACTCACGCAGGGAGGAACGCAGCTTTGTGATCTGCTCCGGGGAGTGGGTTCTCGCATTATTGATATATGGTACTAATTTGGAGAGCGGAACAAGCTGCATCTCCGTAGTCGTTTTTGTCATCAGAACAACCCCCATTCCGCAAATTTCTCAAATCCACCCATGGAATTGATGTACTCTCTTGCTTCTTCCACGATTTCGGAATAAGGCATGCCATCCACAGTATCATCTCCGATGGCACAGGAAAGCACCACAGGCTGGCCTGTTTTCTGCGCTTTCAAAAATGCGTGGATATTTACGGATACATCCGCCTTGGATAGATCTTTGCCATGCAGACCGCCGCCTGTTACGGACTGTGCCATATCAGAGCCAAGCTTTCTGTTGGTTGCCCCGGTATCAACATCCGTGCCGCCAGTCCAATCCCCGATAGGATTGATGTCTGCCCCTGGGTACTTCTTCCGAAGTTCTTTCGTCTTTGCATTGCTCTGGCAGATGATAAGTCTCTCGCCATCCAGGATGTACTTGCCATCAAAGAGATAGGCTTTGTAGATATCCCTTGCAATTACAGAGAGTTTCTTCTCCTCATCCGTCAAAGGCACACCCTTGAAAATGCCGTTATCCCCACAGCGGAAACCATCCGCCTGATTATCCGCCAGGTGTTTATCCTGGGGTTTGATGTCAGAAATAACAGCTATCTGTCCGGCAATGCGGTGGACGATTCTTTTAATCTGTTCTGCAAAAATGTCTGCACTTGTTTCTACGATCACATAGCAGACACCGTGTCCGATGAGTACCTCAACGGCAATCTTTGGGTCTTTTTCTGTTTTATACGCCAGGTCAACGATTGCACCTGCGATTCTGTCTGCCACTTTGTCAGGGTGGCATGGATTTACTTTTTCAATCATAGTCAGTGTCCTTTCCGGGCGCGCAGCAAGCGCTCCATTACGTCATCCTGCGGAGTTGCTCCCGTATACTCAATGGAGCAGTTCTCCTTTACAATCTGGTAAATCTGATACCAGGACTGGTTTGCCTGTTTTGTGAACTGCTGAAGCATGGACACATACGGGCTCTGGCAAGCCGCCCCGGTCGTTGGGTGCTTTGCCAGGAAACCATATTCCGAAATTGCCTGTTCGCATTGAATCTGTCTTGCAACGCTCATGGCATACTGATTGATCAGCAGCGTATTCACATATTCGGTGCATCCCACCTTCTTAAGCCAGTTCCATGTTTCCTGAAAGATTTCTTCCGCACACAGATCTGTCCCGCTTTTCTGCTTTGCTTTCATGTAGTCCTTCACAGGGGGCATATCCACACCCGTGAGTTCGGACGCATCCGGCAGGTCGATGACGGTAGCAGTCTTGCCCGCAGAGATTTTCTCTGTCAGAGCCTTGCGTTTTGGCCCGCTACCGGGTCTTGCACCGCCTCTCATCGTTCCGTCTTTTGCCACTCGTTTTTCACCTCCTCACGGGACCTTTCCTTATAGGCCCTTTGAATAGCAATTTTTGCGCGTGTGACCCTCGCGCCGTTCCCCGGGACCTTAATGCGTAGAGATTTCTACCGCCCCTGGGGGTCAGTTGTTGTGCCATCTGTCACCACTCTTGGCGTGGATTCTTGCATGACAGGACTTGCAAAGTGCAATGAGATTCTCTCTGTCATGAGTGCCGCCTTGAGATAACGGCAGCTTGTGGTGGATCTCTTCGGTCGGTACATAGATACCGTTCTTCAAGCACTCCTCACACATCGGATGGCTTGCAGCATAGCTGTCCCTGATTCTTTTCCATGCTCGTCCATACCTGCGTTTGATGGCGGGGTCACGGTCATAGCGTTCGTATCGTTTGTTCTCTTCCTTCTGGTGTTCCTCGCAGAACCTGCCATCAGTCAGGTTGGGACAGCCGGGATGTGAACATGGTCGTTTCGGCCTTCTCGGCACTGTCCTCACCTCCGTCCGGGTAAAGCAAAAGCCCCAGGGGATTTCTCCCTTGAGGCTTCGTTCATCATACAGTTTTCTATACTACCATTATACCTATAAGGACTGTGCCATTCTCTGCCAAAGTGTGCCAACTTTCAGTCCGGCACAGAAAAGTTCTGCAGTGCAGAAGAATGAATACGATGCACGGTGCGTACAGACGCATTTAACAGCACACCGATTTCTTCCCACGAATGGTTATCCAGGTATCTATAACGGAGAAGAAGACGTTCATCCACATTGGACAGTTTCTCGATAGCATCTTCCATCTCTGCCTTGAGGTCAACAAGGGTGTCAATCTCATGATTGATTTTCTCCTGGTAGTCCATAATCTTAAACAGCACCTTTGTGAAAGGAGCATCCGTTGGTCTGTTGGGAGAAAGAATATGTTCTCCGTAGCTGACTCCCTGGATGCGGGTGGAAAGGTCACGCAGGTTTTCCAGTTCCTCGATATGGGAGTTGATTCTCTCGTTCAGGCGGTAGGCCTGTCTTAAATATTCCTTTGCGGTCATTTTTTCAAAGCCTCCTCTCTCAGTCTTCGTATAAGGAATTCACTATCCACGCTTGTAAGTGCCGCATACCAGGAGGAACGAAAGAAACGCTCACACTCAGTCACGGTACTTTTGGCATTTACATTTGCGGGTGATTTTTTCAGTATCTTTAATGCCGCCATATAGTCCTTGGCAGCTGTTGTAATAATGGCATTTGCAAGGTTTTCATAAGGGTCAGCCATAAGCATCACCTCCGAAGCCTTGCTTTGACAGCATCGATAAGGTCGGACTGTGTTTTCTCTTTTCTACGAAGTGCTTTCATCACATCTTCATCGATGGTGTCCTTTGCAATGATGTGGTGTATGACCACTGTTTCCGTCTGACCCTGGCGGTGGAGTCTGGCATTGGTCTGCTGATACAGTTCCAAAGACCAGGTAAGTCCAAACCACACAAGGGTGCTGCCACCGCTCTGCAGGTTCAGCCCATGTCCGGCACTCGCAGGATGTATCACGGCAACAGATATCTCGCCGTTATTCCAGTCTTTGATATCCTGAGATGTCTTTATCTCACGAACCTTAAACCGTTCCTTGATTCTCTGCAAATCGTGGTTATACCAGTAAGCAATCAGAATAGGTTTGCTGTTTGCACCTTCGATGAGATCTTCCAGGACATCCAGTTTGCGGTCGTGGATCTTCACTATTTCCTTATCTTCGGTATAGACAGCACCGTTTGCCATCTGCAGAAGTTTCCCGGAAAGAGCCGCTGCATTTACCGCATCGATTTCTTCCTCTTCCAGGGAGATGACCATCTCATCACGCATTTTCTCATAAAGACTTCTTTCTTTTTCAGAAAGCACCACAGGGACTTCGTTTATCACGCATTCCGGCATTTTCAGAAAATCTGCCGACTTCATGGAAATCGTAATATCCGAAATCAGCTGGTAGATGAGTTTCTCCGCTTCCGGTTTTGGCTTATAGGAAAAAATCATCTGCTGATTTCGCTTATCCGGCACAAAGAACATATTGCGATAGTTCGTTATGTACCGGCCGAGCCTTTGACCCATATCAAGTATTCGAAATTCTGCCCACAGATCCATAAGTCCGTTGCTGGATGGCGTACCCGTAAGTCCCACCATCCTTTTTATCCTTGGTCTTACTTTCAGCAGACTCTTGAATCGTTTGGCTGAGTAAGATTTGAATGAGGAAAGTTCATCAATGACCACCATATCGAAATCAAAGGGCACACCGCTCTTTGAAATGAGCCAGTCCACATTTTCTCGGTTGATGAGATAGATATGGGCGGGTCTGTTTAAGGCAGCTATCCTTTCAGCCTCTGTACCGATGACCACCGAGTAGGTAAGACCTTTTAAGTGATTCCATTTTTCAATCTCCGCAGGCCATGTATCTCTTGCTACTCGAAGAGGTGCAATGACCAGAACGCTTTCCACTTCAAAGCGGTTCAACATCAATTCATAGATAGCAGTCAGGGTGCAGACACTCTTCCCAAGTCCCATTTCTAAAAGCACTGCCGCCACCGGGTGTTCCAATATGAAATTGGTCGCATAGGTCTGATAATCATGGGGATGATATTGCATCAAGTACACCTCCTATCTGCTCCTTGGCATCAATCACATAACAGGGAATACCAAGAGCGATAATCTGTTTCATTCTTCGTATCTGTAGCGGCCTCGGTTTTTTACCGGGAGCCTTTAATTCCACAAAGGCACACTTCCCAAAAGGGAGGAGTACCAGTCTGTCCGGCACACCGTCCATGCCCGGACAGGTAAACTTCATGCATAGCCCACCCGCTTTCCTGACGGAGCGGACAAGGGCCTGCTCAACTTCTTTTTCACGCATATTCCGCACCTCCATCACGGCTTAATATTGGTATGTGTGCCGCCTTATGCAGGGTATTTTCTATACTTTTCTATATATCTGTTTTTTTAGGCTCTTTAGAAAAGTTAGTAAGATAGGTAGCATAAGGTGTCACACATACCGGTATAAGGCTTATTCAAACTCAGTTTTCAGCTTTAAGCCTTTGACAAATCTGCCGTTTCTGTTTCTGAACCGTTCAAAACCGAAGGACTCAACAGCGGTATAGAAATCTGCGGAACTGCGAACATACTCACCCACCTGTAAGCAGAAGGAACGGTACTCGTTGTAAAGTTCTCCCGACTTGACCACGGCGGTATCATCAATCTCGCAGCGTTCGTTTAAAAACGCACTCATCCAGTCATTGTTTTCCTTATAGGCATCGATAGCCTCCTGAACTTTCTTGGGCGCAGCAATATGGAAGTCATCCGCAATAACCTTCTTTGCACCCTCAATCACCCAGGAGAGAATCGCACCGCCGGCCTTCTCAAACAGATAGTCGGCATAGTTCTTGATATCCGAACTGCCCTCGATCTTTGCACCGAAGGGAATCACTATGAGTCTTCGCCAGGTACCCTTATCAATTGCACCGACCTTGGGCAGGTGGTTGGTATAAAGCACAAGCGTATGGGTAGGAACATAGGAGAACGGGTCTTTGTATTTCTTCTCTGCATAGATTTCATCCGTGGAGCAGAGCTGCTTTACATTGGATGTGTTAAGTCTCATGCCTTCCTCGAGTTCAGCAGCAATGAGCAGTCTTTTACCTTTTGCCTCGGCAAGTTCCGGTTTTACATTTCTGCGGCATCCGACCGTCAGCATATCGGCAGAGATATTGCCACTGTAGGTACCAAGGACTCTCGACACCACATTCCAGAAGGTACTCTTGCCGTTTCGGCCTTCACCGTAGGCAATGATAAGTGCCTCTACATAGACCTTGCCCACTGCGGACAGACCTACGATTTTCTGCACATAGTCAATAAGGGCAGCATCGTTCTGGAAGAAGGTGTTCAGAGCATCCTGCCAGATATCCGCTCCGTCTTTTCCGGGGTCAACAGCGGTCTGCTTGGTAATGAAGTCTTCCGGGTCATGGTCACGCAAACTGCGGGTGCCCTTACGAAGGTCTATCGTACCGGACGGACAGTTCAGCAGAAATTCATCCGCATCCAGAAACTTTTGCTCAATCTCAAGCATCGGTCTTGCCTCTTTTAAGGCAGATGCGATGTATTTGGAGTCACGGCGTTTAATGGCATACTTCTTGTAATTCAGTGCATTCTCATACATCTCAAAAGAATGTGCCTGCTGACGGTTGAAGGCATTCGCTGCCTTCTTCGGACCCATTGCCACAAGGATCTCCATCGCACCGTTCTTGTTCATCTCATCCATTGCTTTCTTGATCTCTGCTTCAGCCTCTTCCAGCTGACGATCCGTCAGTTCCTGGGAGATGCCCTGGGACTTCGGTGCGGTTTCTTCCCAAAAGCTGCCGTTGTAGACCATGTAATCGGTAGCAGGCGAAAAGCGAAGTTTTCCTTTGTACTCTCTTGCGAGTACCGTGGCCTGTCCCACATCGGAGAAATCCTCCGGTTTTAACACGCAGTCAGAGTTATAGACCTTAGGATCGATATAGCCTTCCTGCCTGGATACCTTGGTACCGAACTTGGTGGCAGAGTGCCAGATCTTATCCAGTTCGGAATCAGCCAGAGGTGGATTGCACTTTTCCGCTGTTTTCATAAACAGGGCATGGGCTTCTTCGGTCGCACCGTATCTCTTGATAAGTTTTCCTGCGATATGGCTCATGGTACTGTTTCTGCTGCCTTCGCTGATCTCTTCCGTGCTGGCATCAAAGTCTGCGAACTCATCGTGGTCAATAAAGTCAGCCAAATCACTTACTCCGTCATATACTTCAACATCCGGTGAATCGGTGCCGTAAAGGAAACGTGCCTCACCCAGGGCATCCGCATCAAAATAAGGAAAGAACTCCTGAATGCGTTTCTTCAGTTCCGCATAGGCTTTTCCATCCGTCATGGTCGGGATAGGGAAATACACATGGAACTTCGGTCTTGCCGCCTTGCCGTTTTTCACCTTCATGTTGTTGCGGCTATAGCTGACAAGTAAGGAAACATCCGGGAATGCCATCACCACGTCCAGAGGATAGACCCAGTCTTTTGGATCATCGGAGTGATCATTGTCACAGTCCATCGGAAGGACATCCGTTTCGAGGAAATTATCATTGCTACGGTAGTTGTTCTTATAGGCGGCACACACATGATCCTGCTTGATGGCAGCCACGAAAGATGCCGAGTCCGTAATGTGAGCCTTATTGGGATATACGCAGTTGGAACTGTCACCGCAGCAGTTTGCGGTATAAAGGGTAAAATCAATCATGGGTAACCTCCTTGCAGTTTCTGTCAAACCATCTGATGGTCTGCTGTCTCTTTTTTGCGATACCGATCTCATGTGCCATGCCCTTGGATATCACATCACCGAAAACCCACAGTTCATTGCACTTGCCAAGCAGCACATAATTGAAATGCATGGCATCCGCACGTTCCTTTGGGTTCTCGTCATCCATGAACTGCGGATACAAAAGGTGTGGTGTCACCGGAATCGTATTCTGCTCATAGGCAAAACGGCTGTACTTTCTTGCCTGTTCACTGTTTCTTTCCGTATCACCGGAAAACGGAGAACAGATATAAACCAGCGGGCGAAAAGCGGACTGCTTGTCCGCCTTTGCCACATTGGTCATAGCCTCATAACTTGTCGGGTCATAGTAACCTTCTGAATTGAACTTATCGATGTTCACGGCTTACACCTCCATTTCGATCAGGGGCATACAACCGTCTGATTTCATCAGTTCGTAAATGAAGAGTCTGCCTTTCTGCGTCCAGTAGGTATGCACCTTCGTATGCGTTTCACCATTCGTACCGGGATAGGTATGAGTCTTGGTGCTGGTATAGCCCTCTCGGGCATAACGCTGATATAAAAGCCAGATGTCACCTTGCTTGAACTGCACACCCTTTTCGTGGAGATATCGGTTCATCCAGATGGCAGACTTGCCGTAATCCTTGGCAATGGCAGAAGTGGAAATAAGGTCTTTGCAGTTCAGCACCACATCGTAGTAGCTGACCTTCGGTTTCATCTCCGTAATCTGCTGATTCTGAATAGCCACGGTTTCTGTAAGCGCCATGTTCTGCTGCGATAAAAGTGCCAGCTGCTGATTGGCAAACTGGAGTGCCCTTGCCATAATGGCCTCCGGGGAGTTCCATGCCTCTTCCACCTGAATGAAGTACTGACGGAACTTTCTGCCGATATCGGTACGCTGAATCATGCATAGCTGCTTTGCCATGTCGATGGTAAGCAAATGGTCGGTCAATCCTTTCCCCGGAAGTCCGTCAGACCTATTTCTCAAAATTGAGCAATAGTCCTGTCCTTCCGAAAATCCGTATTCACACATTCTCGGAAACCAGTCTGCATACTTGGTGTTGATGCCAAGTGCATTGTGCAAATCGCGTCCGTTCACAGTAGGACGCTCACTGTCGTAGTTGATTCTGATTAATTCGTCCATAGCGAATCCTCCTAAAAAAATGAAATAGACAGAAGGACAATTCCTTCTGCCTATATGCGAAGAATCCGAATGAATCGAACCCCCTAAAATCAGTCTTTTTTATAAAAATCACATTCGTATCCGTCAGCACGGAGAAGCAGTCCTTTCGCCCAGGGAGGTGTTCTGCCCATCTGCTCACAGACTGCACTGAGGCTCATGCGCCTGTCCGCTTCGATGATCAGTTCGTCATGTACATGGGCAACGATACTGCAGTTGCGAAGTGTCTGCATGGCATACATGAGAATATCCCTTGCGATTGCCTGGATAGCATTCTCACAAAACTTCGGGCCATAGCTTTCAAGACGCTCCCACTTTTTCGTAGCACCCACGCCTTCATATGTCACTGACTCACTGCCGAACTGGTTGATACCCATGCGTGGCTTCACATAGGCAAGCCGTCTGCCAGAAGGAAGTTTCATAAAAAGGAACCCACTCTCATAGGTAAACTTCAGTCCTGCCACCTCAGTCGGAATATGTTCTCGCACTGTAGTCTTCACCGCTCTGTCGATATCCCACCACAGAGCCGTAATCATCGGATTTGCATTTCTCCATGCGTTCACCAGCGGCTGAAGTTCCTCTTCGGTAAGTCCCATCTCCAAAGCACCCATACTCTTGAGCGCACCGACCGAACCGCCGTAACCGAGGGCCAGTTCCGCAATCTTACCCTTCTGGCGGAGATGACCGTTGATGCCATGCTTTTCTACCGGAACACCAAACATCTGCGATGCCGAACTGCAGTAAATGTCCTTGCCATCGGCGAATACCTGCATTCTCCATTTCTCACCTGCAAGCCAGGCAAGGACTCTCGCTTCGATTGCAGAGAAGTCTGCCACGATGAATTTCCTGCCATCCTGGGGAACGAAGGCTGTGCGGATCAGCTGCGAAAGCGTATCCGGGATATCGTCATACAGAAGTTCCAAAGCATCGTAATTACCGCTTCTGACAAGTGCCCTGGCATCGGCAAGGTCAGACATATGATTTTGCGGAAGATTCTGCAGCTGGATGATGCGTCCGGCAAATCGTCCAGTTCGGTTGGCACCGTAATACTGGAACATTCCTCTTGCCCTGGAATCCTTGCACACCGCTGTCTGCATAGCGGTGTATTTCTTCACACTGCTCTTGGCAAGCTGCTGACGTAGGGAAAGAACATCCGCCAGATGCTTTGGTGCAGTCTTGAGTGTTTCTGCCACAGCCTTCTTGCCGAGAGTATCCATCTCCAGTCCGTTATCCGAAAGCCACCCTTTCATCTGTGCCACGGAGTTGGGATTGTCAAGGTCGGTCAGATTTTGAATCTGCTGTGTGAGACTTTTACGGCTGATGCTGTCGATGGCAATAGCCTGCTCCACAAGCGTCATATCCAGTCCGATGCCACGGTCATTGATTTCCTGATCAAGATGGTATTCATCCCAGATGAAATCGGGAACAGTGAAACGGGACAGCTTCTTCTGGATGCTCATCTCGGTTTCCACATCACGCAGGTTATATGCCTTGAACTGCTCCCACTTCTCCATATCGTGCTGCGGAAGATTTCTGGTTCTGCCGCCATTGGTCTTGGTAGGGGCGCAGGGAACACAGAAGTATTTGATGAGATTTTTTCCCTCGGTCAGTTTCTGCTTCTCCAGTCCCAAAACTGCACCCACCCCTTCCAGGGACAATGGCAGACCGAGTGTTGCCGACCACACCATCGTGCAGTGCCAGCTGTCAGGAGAAAGCCAGGTATCAAGATAATTCGACAGGCACACACGCTCAAACTGTGCGTTGAATGCCCACTTGGTTACGGATTCATCCGACAAGGCATCCACAATCTCCGCCGGAATCTTCTCTCCGCATGCAAGGTCTATAACATGAACCGCTCCGCCATCCACGCTATAACCGAATAGAAGGATATCGAAGTCAGGACTCTCGGCATATTTATAAACTCCGGCTTTCTGCAGATTCACGCTGGAGTAAGTTTCGATATCAATGCTTAAATGCTGCATAGCTGCTCCTTTCTATGACAAAGGCGGCAGAAGAATATCCTCCGCCGCCCGTCATGTTTACTCCGTCACATCATCCTTCTGTGCAGCCTTTTTCTCTTTGCGTTTTGTAATAAAAGCTTTTGCCTTCTTGACCACAAAGCTGAAAAATTCGCACACTGCCCATACGATACCATTGATAGCAAAACCATAGATCAGGCAGAAAAGAACTATCACATCGACTTGTTTCATAAATTCATATACTTCGTTCATTACGTTCACCTCGTTATTCAATGTGGGCAGACGGTGACAGCACCACCGCCCGCCGGGTTTATATGTTTAGGAAAGGAAATCGTCATCAGCCACAGTGCTGAAATCATCAGTTGCAGAGCTTCTGCCGCCAAGGCTTTCACCGTCACGGATCTTCTGGATGTTGCCCAGTCCGCATGCCACGCCTTTGTTGCCGTTACTGTTGAACGCATAGAAGTTCAAAGATACACGGGCATAGCAGCCGGAGTATACTTCGTTGCGGTCAAGGATAGGCTTCACATACTTGTCCACGATCTGAGGCGGAGTCGTGCTGTTGGCATTAATGAAGTAGTGACCCTTATAGGCCTCATCATCGCGCTCGGTATCACCGTCACGCAAAGGAAGCTTGATTGCTGCCTTGTTAGGCTTCTTGCCGCCAAACTTGGCAACACCCTCTTCGATTGCGGCATCGATAGCCTCATTGATAGCCTTCACTGTTTCGGTGTCAGACTTAGGGATAAGTACGGAAACGGAGTATCTCTCAGGTCCGTTGTTGATGCTGGTAGGCTCCCAGCCATGGAAATATGAGAGACGAGTGTTTACACCTGTGATAACTTTTGTCTTAGAAATAGCCATGATATTAATCCTCCTGTTTAAATTCGTTATTGGCGTTTGTTACGTTCATCGCCGGACGCTTATCCGTTACCGGAACTAAGGTCGGCTTACCCTGTGGTTTCACAATGAGGTCACCCAGGATCTGTTCAAATTGTTTCTTGCCCATCAGCTTCTGCATCTCCGTCATGGTAATAAGACTCTGACGGTAGATGTCGGTATAGCCGTGGTCTTTGGCTGCCTGTGCGACCAGTTCTTCGTCCTTGTACTTGCGGACGGATCTGCCTTCGACAACCTTGAACCCGTTCCATGCCTTGCCGTGGTTGACTGCTGCATCGGTGGCATAAGCCAGGATGCCGTCTGCCCACTTGGTAAGGTCGGGAAGGATGGTCAGTACTTCTTCGATTTCAGCATCCGTAAGAAGTGGCGGCATTTTGAACTCCTGCTGTGCAAGACGAAGTTTTTCTTCTGCTCTTGCCCTGCATCGGACTGCTGCCTTACAGAACTGACACCATTCGCCGGGATGATATTCACCCTCGCCGTTTAAGGCCATCTGCGCCTTCGGCTTTAGTTCGTTCTCTGCCCATGCTTTCAGTTCATCTACCGGAATAGTCCAACTCTGGACATTCTCCCTGCGAGGCTGGAAGATGTGCATCGTGACTCCCTTGATGTCATACAGGCTATCAAAGAGGTTCAGTGCACCGATGGAATAACACATCAGCTGCGTATTCTGTTCGGCATCCACCAAAACTCCCAGCCCGTACTTGAAATCAATAATCTGCATGGTATCGTCCGATACGATGATGCAGTCTGCAGTGCCATAGCCGTCCGAGACATATTCCGAAAAGTCTACTTTCTGTTCAATCAACACCATAGGGTCTTTGCAGGTCTGCTTTGCGACTTCAAGCTGCTCCAGCACATAATCCACATAACTATCGGTGTACTCCTGCATCTCGTCACTATCGTAATCGGAGACAGGTCTTTTGCTTCTTCTGCGGAGTGCCTTCTTTAACTTGTGTTCGCAAAATGCGTGGGCTGCGGTACCTTCTTCGGCAGCTGAACTGCTGCCGCCCGGGAACTCGGATTCAAGCATCGCACTCGGTGTGCAGTTCAGCCAGCGGTGTGATCTGGAAGGAGAAAGGAAAGCGTGTTTACTCATTTCCAAGCACCTCCGCTTCTGCGAGAAGTGCCTTGTACTGTGCCGGGTCGATGTCTGACAGTCTGGTGCCGCCGTATTTTGTAATGAGTTCTCTCACTTCGGCAGTCATACCAGCCTGGCTTTTCTGACCCAGAACCGCACGGACATCTTCCTGGGTTACTTCCTTTTCAGCAGGGAGTGCCTTTACTTCCTGTGCATCAATGAACTTGGCATCGGCTTCTACTACAGTTGCATCTCTGTAGGTATCTGCGATTGCCTCGAACACATCAGCCAGGGAGCGGATGATTCTCACTGCATCAAGAAATAAGTTGTACTTCTGATTGTTAGTCACGGTCCTTACCTCCTTCCTTCAGTTCTCGGATCTCGACAGTCTGCACCGAGTCACCAGGAGACAGGACCAGAACATTGACCTGCTGTCCAAAAAGGAAGTCGAGCAGACGCTTTCGGATTTGCACCGTACCGCTTCTTACTACCGGGGTCGGTGTACCGCCGGGTTTTGCAATGTTGATACATACTTTGTGTTTCATTGCATTGGCTCCTTTCCGAGGGTCTTTTGTTGTATCCCTCTGTCCATATGCGAAAGAAACGGGGGAATCGAACCCCCATTTCTCAGATTTTTTTCGCAAGGTTTGCGAAAATCTTTTTCAGGCGGTTACGGATAGCCGCCTCAGACACACCTTCTTCCGCTGCAATATCCACGTTGGACATGTTGCGGTAGAACTTTTTATAGATGGTGTCTCTCTGCAGGTCGGTCAGTGTGGTAAGTGCCGCTTTGAGCCTGTCCAGCTTTTCCGAATGCTCCTGCTCATTGATGGAGGCAAGCATCTGCTCCAATGGATCTGCAGCTGTGTCACATAAGTAAGGGTTGCGGTCATCCGCATCTTCACCTTCACCATCGGAGTAAGCCTGATAATGAACCGGGCAGTGATACTCCTCACGGCGGTCAGCATCAAGCTGTTCATCGTCCCAATCGTGAAGCATAGTAATCCATGTCTCATCGACTCCGTTCTGTCCAGGCTTCAGTTCCACCTTCTTGCCCTCTGCTGTGTAGTAAATGTAATTTGTTCTGTTGCCTTTAGAAGTTTTAAACTTCCGCATAATGTCCCGTCCTTTCCGTACGAGCGGTACGGAGGGACACAAAAGAGCCTGCGGTTGAAGATGACCACAGGCTCCGGTAGCCGAAAAAAAGGCGCACGAAACTACGGTGAGAGCATCTTCGTTCCAAACACAGCCGTCATTGCTGCGTTCCGAACTCTTATGCATCCCTCCGTCCTTATAGCGCTATTCAGACTAAGAGATTTGATTTGAAATATCCCCCGAAGGGGATGGGCGGGCTGATTGGGTAATCCGTCACCGCCCATCAGGATGTGACTTTACTTCTTCTTGCCCGGTCTCGTCTGAGCCAGGGCACTTCCGGCAACGGACTTAGAGTCCTTGCCGTAACGGCCATCCTTCAAAATGCGGCTTGCCTTAGAGGCAACGGCCTTTGAAGTCTGTTTGCTGTTTTTTGCCATCGGTCTCACCTCACTTTCCTTGTCATATTTCCAGAATCATCTGAAGCATTGTTACTATACCGCAGAAGGATTTTGAGAAATATGGTGAGAGTCTGGCGAGAATCTGGGGAAAGTCTGGGAAATAAAAAAAGCCCTCCGGATGATCCGAAGGGCACAAAAAAAGAAGGGGCTAACACACCCCTTCTCTGCGTTGTAGTTATTTAATCTGTATATCCGATTAGAAGTCCATACCGGCCTTCATCTTCTTTATGCGTAAACCTTTCAAGTCTGGCTCCGGCATAGTCAATGTCCGGGATCTGGTTCTCTGCTATGATTACCTGTCCGAAATCCTGATGCTTGGCAAGATACTCGAACAGTCCCTTTCGCATGACAGCACTGGTATCGCTGCCGCCCTCTTTCAGAGAAAGAATCGGGGAGTCCATGAGCAGAACCCCAAGACCATGCTTTCCCTTTTCAGACAGATACTGATGGAGTGCTATAGCTACTACTGCATTGAGGAAAGCCTTATAGCCACCACCATATTTTTGTTTTTTCTTACCATTGACAACAATATCAAAATCTTCGCTTTCGAAGTCAAAATAGCAGTTACTGAACTTGTCGAACCGGACCTCTTTAAGAATATTGTTTAGCAGGTCATTGAAATCAGATACAAATTCCGCAGTGAAATTATCCTGCGCCTTAAAGGCTGCCTGGTCACCCTCGGCGTCTTCTGCCTTTTTCGGTGTTGTGAGGTATTTCTCGATCCGCTCTATAACATCCTGCTGACTGGTGGAATCGACTGACTCCTGGAGAGTATCTATCTGCTGCTGCAGTTCGATTATGGCTGGCTGAAGATCCTGATTTATCAGGTTCGCCAGTCTCAGGCTCTCTTCCTGGCACTCAGCAATACGTTTCTGATATTCAGAGATTTCCCTGTCGATGTCTTTCTCTGCATCCATTACGTCATTGAGTTGCGGAAGGATCCTCTGTAATTCAGCCTGTGCTGCCTCGGCATATGAAACACTCTGCTGGGGAGTCATATTAGCCCCGCAGAATGGGCATTTCTCAGGCTCCTTTAAGTCTTTGAGTTTCTGCTCACCGTCAATGATAAAAGTGATCCTCTTGATATCTGAATGATACTGCCCCCGGAGGATCTGATAGCGATGCTTCATAAGCGAGGCTGATTTCATTTCCTCGTTCATTGCAACAATCTCTTCAGAAAGCTTCCTTCTCTGTTCCGTTGCCTCTGACATACGGCTTTGGGCATCATTTATCTGCTGCATGAGCACTGCAATTTTTTCTCTTATCTGCTCCGGTGATAAGATTTCTCTTTTTACTTCCAGTTTCAGTTCAGAGAGGTATTCGAGGTTTTCATTCTTCACCAGGGTCCGGATTTTCTTTTCGGTATTTTTCTGTTTTGTTCCGGTTTTCTCCTTGTACTCCTCAAACTCTTCCTCATTAAGGAAATAAAGGAGTGTGCTCTTCATGGCCGTTTTGGAAAAAGGTCCGCCGCTTGTATAAAAAACGCTTTGACGCCTGTTGATGTTTTCCAGGGGAACGCACATCAGATTCAAAAATGACCGGAGCGTTAATGACTGTCTTACTGCGTTCTCATTTTTGATGACCTTTACATCTTCATCAATACCAAGAATGGTCATCCAGACAGAATTGATCCAGTATTTTGATTTACCTGCCGTATACTGATGAGATTCAATCCGGGGGTCGGTACTGTCCACCTGGATCTTTGTACTTCCCAGTTTACGTTCCATCTTTACAGATCCGTGAGGGGTTTCCACTTCCAGATGTACCGTATCACACCCGGTGCTTTCGTCTATCACGAACTTGTCATGATCAAGGCCGCACATGAAATCAAAGCTGTCCAGAATCCAGCTCTTTCCAGTATCATTTGCGCCATGAATGATATTCAGGCCATTTATAAACTCAACGGCAGACTCCTCAATTCCCGGGCCTGTAAACCACAGCTTTTTTATATAATAATTACTCTTCATGGAATGCAGCCGCCTCCTTTTCAAGCGAAGCTACCGCCAGCTTGTTTATTTTATTCAGAATAACCTGTTCAGAATCTCCAGAGAAATGTCTCAGGGCAAGAGAGACTTGTCTTCTGTAATCTTTAGAATACTTCGTATCAAGCTGCTGCGAGAATTCTTTTCCCTTGGAGGATATCTGATAGATAAAACCATTCTTCGTGGGTTTTACATCTACAAACCCTCTCCGTACAAGAAAGGCCATGCCGTCACGTGTCAGTTCCTTTCTTGTGGCAAACTCACTGAACTTGAACAGATTGTCACCGTGAAGGTTCATTTCAGATATATCAAAACTTTTTCCGTAGAGGGCTGCAAAATCCACACATGCTATCATATTTATTGAAAAATCCGTTCTTGCCTCTGTTTCGAGGAGCAACAGCACTCGCAGAGATGTTTCGAACGGCGTATTAAACAACTCCGTCATCTTCATCCACCCACTGTATTTCTTCTTTGTTTGCCAGCATATGACACATGCCTACTTTCTCCGCAGGGCCAATCCAGCCAGGGAGGAGTGCAATTTGAGAACGAGTAATCGGTACCGACGCCGCCTGTCCAGTAACGGCACAAAGGCGTAAATAACCATTGTCATATGGAGGTATCAGTTTAGGCAAGATTCCCGCTTTTACTTCTTCCCGCATCTCATCAAATTCTTTGTATTCGATTGGCAGAAGCGCATCCTGCAGAGACCGCCTTATGGTTTCTGTTGCGTAGTAACATTTCCTCTGATATGCAAAATCCTTTTTATATCTGCGATGCCGTTCTACATCCCTCCGGGTATATTTAGGAACATCTTCAGCACTTGCGTAGGCATCGTACAGAGCTTCAACATATATCATTTCCGAATCATCAATGGTTACAGGAACCGGAAGCGGATCCGGCCTTTTATACTTACTCAGTAGATTCTTAAGGGTATCAACATCACTGAGGATTTCATCATCAGTAATATGTCTTCTGACCGCCGAGGTTCTTAATTCGCCTCCCGGCCACCTGATGATAACACCTGTTTCATCAAGATCTACTGGGTTATGTATTCCGGAAAAACTCTTAACAAAATCCCTGGGAATCTCCCGTATCCCATCCACACATTCCATGTTATCGGTTTCCAACACTGAAAAGCGTACAAGTGATGTGAGGAAATATGTGAGGTCTATTGATGATGCCGATAAAGCGGCTGCCTTCGTATAACCCCTTAACCAACTGATTGGTATATCAGGGCCAAAAGACCTGTCATCAGTTAAAATATCACGAACCGCAGACAATAACGGCATCCGCATACTGTCCTTAATCATAGGCATAACGTATGTTTCAAAATTATCTACTGCTTCTTTCGGATCACAATTACGGACGCACTCCACTATATCCCCAGGGACTTTGGCATGTCCGTTTTTTAAATGACCAGGCAAAGAAGTATCACGGTAGGAAAGATCTACGCCAAAAGATGCAAGGATAGCATTACACAAAGGATCACTTTTAACCCCTTGGCCCCTTGCCTGATACATTAAGACAAATAATGTACCGAAACAAATACGCTTCACTACAGCAATCTCTCCTTTCCGTTTCACTGTCAAATCATTTTGGGTTTCAACAGCTTTCTCTAATAGTTATGTCGTAAGCAACAGTCTCGTTGCACCCATAGAAAAAAGTTCATATTCTTTCTGTGCCAAAGAAAGAATAGTTCCTGCTCTGGGCAATCTACTAACTTTAACAATGATATAAGTACCCTCAGGAAGGCCAACGCTCCCCGTTGCAACGATAAAACTATCTGTATCTGTCAAATACGAATAGATGCCGTTTTCGAGCATTTTTGTTGTTCCTGAACACCGCCGACTCAATGCTGATACAACATCAGAAATATCGTTTGTTACAATAAGCCCTTTCGGGGCATTACTCCTGCTTTGCTCACGAAGCTTGGTTTTTAACTCATCGGCCTGGAACACGTCCATCTCTCTAAGCGTTCCATAAGGATGTGTCTGCTTATTTACGAAAGCAAGATTCTTTTTCCCGTTAACCTTTAACCATTCAACATACGGAAGATTGGCTAATATAGTCTCTGGCTGATTTCTGCTTGTTCCCGATCCGTGCAGGGCTTCATCTACATGAACGACCGGCCTTTGCATCATCAGATCCCAGATGGTCCTTAGCTCACGCAAAGGGCGGCTCCGGGTTGCTCCTGCTGCAGTTCTCAGCATAAGGTTATCCTGCTCTTCATCTATTGAAAGAATTGTAATTTCTGCTCCCGGGCGTATACTTGATAGTCTGAGTCCTATTAATTTTCTTATATCATTCAGCACATCTTCAAAGGTCATATCTTACTTCCTTTCAGGGCGGGAGGAAATTTCAAAACGCTTGCGTCTTCCCCCGCATCTTCGATGGCTACAACATCATCTAACCACTGCCTAAGGAACTGTTCTGACTCGGGATCTTCTCCACTAACTTTTCTAAACGTCACCTTATTAGGGATGTTGATGCGTGTAGGCTGCCGGCTGCTTCTTCCATCTTCAAGAGAGTCCTTCAAGTCAATCCCAGCCGCAAAACGCCGAATATCAGATACAAAATCCAGAACAATAACTTTGTCCTTTCCTTCAGCAATTCTAAGACCTCTGCCTAACTGCTGAATGAAAATTCTTCTTGAATGCGTCACACGCTGAAAAACTAAAATGTTCACGTCCGGAACATCTATTCCCTCATTAAAAATATCCACAGCACAGATGACATTAATCAAGCCTTCTTCGAAGTCGCTGAGAATCTGATTTCTCCGGTAACGGTTCATCCGTTCCCCATTTGTTCCACGGCCTCCCGAGAAAATGGCCTCCGCTTTGCAGAATCCAAGCTGATTAACCCGATCACGCATTGTAATAGCATGATCAATCGTACCGCAAAACACTATTGCCCGCGGATTACTCTGTTCTTTCCAAGCATCCTGAAGCTGATATACAACGGCATCATCCCACTGGTTGATGAAAAGAGTCCTATTGATTTGTTTTGGAGTAAAAGACTTCCCATCAATATCCCGCAACGATTCCCAATTAATATTATCCGTGTACATCCGATAGTCGACATTAGCCAGGAATCCGTGTTTCAGCCCCATTATGGTATCAATGTTCACACGCGGCTCACCAAAATAATCACGTGGATCTGCCTCATCAGACCTCCATGGGGTGGCTGTCAGGCCTAAGGCAAATGATCCCCCGCTTTTTCCGGCACGGAGTTCTTCAAATACGCTGTTATACATAGACGTCCCAACATGATGACATTCATCTACAAGAAGCAAATCAAAGTACGGTAGCTCCTTTCCAGAACTCAGCCAGGCATACACAGAATCTATACAGGCGAAGCAAAAATCTGTGTTCTCTAACTGCTCATATGTAGGCCGTTCATCACTATTCCATATAAGCGTTTTCTCCGAGGGTTTAATAAACGGCCAGAATGCCTTTTCCAGTTGATAAACCAGTTCATTCATATGGGCGCATACTAAAACATGGATTTTCTTCGTATTGCGAATTCTCCGAATGCTCTCTGCCGCCACAAAGGTTTTCCCCATACCGGTAGCCATAACAACAAGCGCCCTGTTCTCGGTAGGGTTAAAATACGCTTTTAGTATCTCTGTAATTGCTTCTTCCTGGTATTCCCTCGGGCTCCTTGTATTAGTCGGTTCATCTGTAAGACGGGCAGCTTTTTGAATCAGAGTATCCGAATCCCACAGTTGTAATGGAATTCTCTGTGATTGCATAATTCCCATGTACTCCCGGGTCTTAGAGTCAAACCCACTCGAAGCAACAATCACCGGGACAGTAGCATGATAATCATATACTGCTTTAATCGTGGCCATGGCTACGTCCATGCCTACAGGCTTACTCCAATGTTTTGCTTGAAAGAGCCATCTTTTTCCTGCTTTTGTTGCTGTGATATCTGCCCCATGATCATTAGTTTCCCCAACGAGCCGGATATTACTAAATCCTTCATGTAAAAGCAGCCGACAGATGTTCCGCTCGAACGCCTGCCAAGTATCGCTCATTATTTCGTACTGGCTTCCGAACATTATTCCACCATACTCCTCTGTAAGAACTCTACAGAAAGTTTAACCCTCTTCATGGTAATGGTATCCGTATACTTATTCTGTGTATAACTGATAAGATCCTGAAGATAATTCCTGTACTGTCCAATCAGTTTATTTCTGAACTCTTCGATGTTTTCTTTTCCGAGCAGCTCCTCGCCGCCGCTGACGAGAGAAGTTCTCCAAACTTTTCCTCCGAAGAAATCATCCGGATTCTGATTGAATACTGTCATGATAAACGAATATGGAACATATGTGAGATAGCCTCCGGTTTCCTTCAATGTCCCAATTTCGGTAAGATCTACGCCATTATTTATCAGATTGTTAGTGAGAACCTTCTTTTCTGTATCTGTCAGTTCTTCAAAGTAGTACGAACTGTCAGTTGCTGCCATTGTTTCCTTTAAACGCTGCAGAATAGTATCAAGGAGATCCTGTGCTTCTCTTGCAACGGTATCTGGAGTCAAATCAAGTTCGTCCTTCCAATTTGCCTGAAGGATTGCCCAGGTAAGGACGCTGAGATTGTGCTCCGGATTACCCGCGAGACTTCTCCACTCGTCATATAGATACATGGCCGTTTCAGATGCAACAACCTGTTCTGCTGACATTCCCATTTCAGTAAATAACGGATGCGAAAGATCTATAAACATGGTCAGTTTTCCGATGACCTTAAATATCTGCAAAGGCACACGGTGTTTGTCCAAAGGCGTGACCATGGCTCCCTTAGTAGCATAAACTTCAACCCACAGAGGTTTGGTTTTCTCGCCATTCGCAAGCTGGATTACCAAATCTTCATTTGACAGGCCATCCATTTTATCTGATACCTTCAGCAGTTCTCCTTCGGAGAGGGGGTTCTCCATGCCTCTCGGGCTACCGCATTTACTGCAGATCTCATTCGTTCCAATATTCTTTGTCCCACAGATTTTACAATTCCATGGTTCGACTACCGATACCACCTGACTGCTGCCACAAAACGGGCAATCTTTTGCGGTAACTGGAATCATCTTTTTACAAGCATCATTTATGCACTGCTTTCTCTGAAGCGGTGTGCCACAGACAACGCATTCAGATGCCCCTTCTATGTTCTGCGCTGAGCACTCCGGGCAATAAACATATTTGGGTGCAGGTTCCTGATCTGCAGCCTCTACCAGTTTCCACCATTCTGTGTCATCATAGTATCCGGGAACGTGGTCCAAGAACTTTTGATAATAATCTTCAATTATATCCTTGCTAATACGTTTTCCCTTATCTTCCTTGGGATCATAATACCCCATGTACATGTCACCGCGACCGATATCCTTCACACGGCGGTAACCCTGATACAACTGAAACATAGGAGAGTGGTTATCCGCAGCGCCTTCTTTCGAAGGCTGGAGAGAACTATTGCCACGCAAAAAACTCATTGCTTCTTGCCACTCAGCACTGCTCCTTTGGAAGTCTTGTTTTAGGAAATCAACAGGCACAAAATCCATATGGATTTCTCCAACAATTCGCCCAAGATTCATGGTACTGTCAATAGGATAGTCCAACTCTTCATTACCAAAATCATCAACATACTTGAAAAAGGCATCTTTTTCAAAGGTGCGAATCGCCCGGCCGTTTCTGATTAAATCTATGCCAAATCGGGTTTTATCTTCAAACCGCTGTATTCCTATCCAGCCCGTCACTCGCTTTTGAATGGTACGGAATGTAGTATTGCCGCATTGCGGGCATTTATCTACCCCGGGGGAAATGATTGCCGTACATTTTGAACACCGTTTATCAGCTCCAAGGACCTGATCTATATGCATTACAGCGGGAATCTTTTTACCTTTTCTTGTAACATACCGTGTATCTGCCCATACGCAGTGTTCAAAAGGAACACACTTTTCACCATCGACAAGGATCTTTATTTCACCGGCGCGCAAAATAGTAGCATACCGTCGGCCGAGTTCTTCCCGAATCTTGTTCCCGCCATAACGAACAAGTCTCTGTACAAAACCATTGTTATCATTCCCTTTAGGCCACCAGTCAGTCACTTCAATAATGGTTCCGTGACCACCAACTTCAAAAGCCGCACCGGATGCTTTGACGGTTTCCTCTACTTCAAGCTGATAATTCTTTGTACTATTAATCCTTTCCAGATCAATTACTGTGCTGATATATTTAGCCTCGTCCTGCCGGGCGGTCAGCAAGGTGGTTCGGTTTCCCAACTTGCCTGTTGAGATATTAAACCCCATGCCGAACAAGCCAAGACTATCATAAGGGTTATTTCCAGAAAAACCTGCTCTAATGGCACGTTCTGCCGATTCGGCTGTCATGCCTGGGCCATTGTCCTGTACGCGAAGCACGCCTGTCCCATTGTCGAGCTGCCTTTTCTTCGGCAGCGTAATGCTTACAATAGGATTAGAAACAGGACCAACAGCTTGGAATTTAGCAGCGTTGAAAGAATCGATCGCGTTATCGATAAGCTCACATAATGCATCAAGCGGGCGCATCGGCGTATGTGTTAACGCAATAAGCACCTTGGGATCAGGAGTAAAATCAAAAAACATAAACAGTCCTCCTCTGTCTGTATCCTTAAGCTGAAAGGAAGTCTCTAATCGTCTTCGCTATTCCACTTGACAAAATGAATGGAACGCCGTTCCCAATTGTTTTGAATTTATCTGTTAATGTCATTTCCGGAGGTAATACAAATTCTTTTGGCAAGGTTTGCAACGACAATGCTTCTGCCGCGGAAAGACGTCTTGTTTTATAGGGATGAAGATGGACTTCATTGTTCCCATATGCTACTGTCGGTGAGTATCTCCAACGATGAAGCCTTTTGTAAGACTTCTTGCTGTCATCTCCTTCATCTATTACTTCCATCTTTGCTTTACCTGCCTTAGGGGTAAAGTAATCCTTGGCATTCGGATGATTCTCCACGTCATTCTTGCGGAACCAATATTCTACAGTCATATTATCTGGTATCCCGGAAGGGCACTCTGTAGCACTACCTTCTTTATAAGGATCAGTCTTTGGCCAAGGCAATTCTTTTAATTCAGCCAGTTTATACTTCTGATATTTCTCCCATGGAAAGTCATCAATAGTTTTTCCAGGATATCTATCCGTCAGAATGTCTTCCCTGATTCCAAACATTAATATGCGGTCTCTGTCCTGCGGTGCTCCAAATTCCAAGGCATTCGTAAGACGCTCTGTGGTAATATACCCGGCTGCATTCAACATTCCCTTAAGTTCGTCAAAAAACTCTCTATGTCTCTTTGTTCTCCATAATCCTTTTACATTCTCAAAAAGAAAGAACTCTGGTTTCATTGCAATGATAAGATTTATGTAGCTAAGAGACAGTTTCCCGTTTTCTCCGTCTTTTCCTCTTTGCTTTCCAGCAATCGAGAAATCCGGGCAGGGAGGACCACCAATAAAACCAACCAAGCTGCCATCTTCACGGGCGTCCGCAATCCATTTTTGCAGTTCATCTTTTCGCTCATCAAGAAAGACATTAATATCCCCATTAAAATATCCATACTTCGGTTTACGCAACTGCATTTTTTCGCGAGAATATTTATATGCATTCATAAATGCGGGATGGAATTCATTTACAAATTCAATATCAAAGCCATTCATTTCAAATCCGAGATCCAAGAACCCCGATCCAGAAAAGAAGGAAAAAATTTTATTCTGCATCGTCTGCTCCTTTAGTCTTTATGTATTTTCCGCTCTTAACCCGTGCATCAATGGGTTTTTCTGCATTCACAGGAATAGCCCACTGCCTTCCGAATTTTACCGCACCATCCAGGCGGCCTTCTGAACAAAGCACTTGAATCCGCCTACTGGTTATGCCCCAGAGTTGGGATGCTTCTTGAATTGTCATATACTCCATATTCCACCTCTCGCTAATCAGGCATGTTAACATCACACATCCTATTTTATACCATTGAGCGAATGAAATCAACGCCTTTATTCGTCTGTGGGCATAATTTTTATTCGTCCAGAGGCATAACGCTATGTACATTTGGGAATTCCAGTGATAGAATAGATTTACAAAACACGTAAGGAGGTTTTTGCAGTGCCTACAGTTACAAAGCTTAACTTGCCACCCACTCTTTCCAGAACAGTTAAGAAAATAATCAATACTCGGCATTACGATAAAAACAACAAACTTATCTCAGGAATTCCTACTCTCGAAACATTAGATGACGTTTATAGTACCGCACTCCCTGGAAGAACAATAAGTTTTGATTCTTTTCTGAACGCATTACATACTAAAGCAAATGCAAATTTGAACGATGCCAATATCTACCTTGCTTCAGTCCCAGAACCCACTATTTCTGCTTCAACCGATTCCGCATTTAATAATTGCAATGGCAAGTGGACAGAATATGGATTTGCTGCTTATGCGTGGAATTGTCTCGCCAAACTGAATAGGGATGCAAGAGCTTCAGCCAATAGTGCAGCTTATAGTGTATATGTATATGTTAAGTTGCCCAATAGAAATTCAGCGGACAATGATTGGACACAATTATTGCTTAGCAACATAACCTCAGTCCTTTCAGCCTACCCGGCAAGGCAAAGCAGCAGAATTACTGATACTACAAACTCTAATTATGGTAGACTGTTTGAATTGATTTCCAGTAATCCAGACTCCGTAATACTTAAGTTTGATAATACTGATGCTTTGGCCATATGGCAGGCCAAAAACATTACAGGTATCGACCTCTATACTGATATTACAAAGCTTGATGTGAATACGACAACTAAACTCGATTCTCTTTTTGATGCTTTTAAAGGTCAGGTTTTACCATCGAAAAACTTGCAGTGTTTTCTTTCCATTAAACGTTCAACCCGCCCAGACAGAAGGTACCAATGGGTTCATGAAGGCGACCACATTAAAACCATTCTTCAGTGGATACAAGTGTATTCAAGTACGGCGACCCCGCCTCTTGACTCTTTACGATATGAAGATCTAAACGGAAAATTCTTTGCTGTGTCATTATCCAAAATATCAGACGCGGATAAGGATGCCCTTAATACGGGGTTAGTGGGGTCAATTGTTTCTCCTATGCTTGAACCCGTATGGGCGGTAGATAAATTGATGGAGTGCAGAACATTCACTGATGTTGCTACGAGAATTAAAGAAATGATCGATTTCTGATCAAAAAGAAAGACGGTGATCATGTGGATGTCTTAACACCCGAACAACGCCGGAAAAATATGCAACACATCCGTTCCAAAGACACATCCATCGAAGTCTTACTTCGAAAAAGGCTATGGGCTGAAGGCATTAGATATCGGAAAAACTATAAAGCCCTTCCTGGAAAACCTGATATAGCCATTACGAAGCACAAAATTGCTGTGTTCTGTGACAGCGAATTCTTCCACGGAAAGGACTGGAACATTAAAAGGGAACGGCTCTCCAATTCTCCAAGAGGTGATTATTGGATTCCGAAAATCGAGCGAAATATTGCACGTGATGAAGAAGTCAATAAAGCTCTCAATTTCCTCGGTTGGCATGTTATTCGATTTTGGGGAAAGGACATCAAAAAAGACTCTGATGGCTGCGTTCAAGCTATAAAAGAACTTATATTTGATCTTTCAATTCAATATCCTGAAGAGTAAACAAGCCGGACTGTGTAGCAACAGCCCGGCTTTCATTTACCCTTTTATGCCTTAAGCACCAATTTTCTTATTACAAGTTCATTCTCCTTGGCAATCACATCGATCTGGTCTCCGACATTGAATCCAGCCTCTTCCAGCCATTTCGCGTTCATATTAATTTGGGGCTTCTCTGCTTTTTCCCCTTCTGCATCAAGGTAGGTGCCATACCCGCAGACTTTCAGGTAGTGATGTCCTTTTTCCGCTCCTGGTGTGGCCGGAACGATCTCAACCTCTTCTGTAACAGTTGTTGTTGTCTTTTTTGATACCAGTTTTGCCATTCAGTGTCCTCCTTCAGATATGATTTAAGTTAGGATATGATGCGCCAGAAAATAGCGCAAGACGCCGACACTCTCGCCGTTCAAATAAGAAATAAAGACCGCTATCCAGGGAATCCCTGAAAGGGTATTAGACCTTGAGTATAGCCTCAAAGAGATTATGGATCAAGTCGTTAAAAAGCAAAATAATAGCTACAACCCCTTGAAAAAGCAGAATCGTAGCTAAAACCTTCATCATTGACATGTTCTGCTACAGGGAGAAAAGGAGTTCCCGTCTCCCTGGATAGCATGTACCCGGGCAACGGGAATCCTTTGATTTCAAGGCACTTTCAGCCTGTTTTCTCATTTATGTGTTAGCAAAACTACGGTCTCGACATGAGATACTTAGGCTATATCCAAATATGTAAACAAATACTCAAAAGCCGCTGTTTTTTATAGTGTACAACCATGCCATCTATTCAATCATGTGTGTTTCTGATTAGGCTATTTCTATATAATAATCTATTCAAGCAAATACACTTTACCTCTTTTTGTTATCCAATTTTAATCTACATTTGGCATCAGGGAATCGTAATTACTCCCTTATAAATTGTACATCTTTGAACTGTATCTCTTACTGCTACGGTGCGTTCCTACATCATCCGTCACCACATTACTCCTCCGTCTTTTTTCAACCTGCACAGCCTCAAAGACTTCTTTAGAAATAATCGCAGGATTATTGTCCTCTGACAAATATTGAACATCACTGTTTCCAGATTTCATCAGCTTAACATCACCAGTATATTTTTCATTGCTTAGCATCACATCTATGGTCCTTTTACACCATTTTTCTTTTCCTGTAGGCGAGAGTATTTTTCTCTTTTCGAGTTCCTTAACGATACCTAAAACGCTTTGTCCACCAAGATATAGTTCAAAGATCAACTTTACATTTTGGGATGTTTTTTCATCAATGATCAATTTTCCTTCTTCATCGTGTTTATAGCCATAACACTTTCTGTCATACAATTTTGATGCACCTGACGCAGCACGATATTTAATACCCATTCGAATATTTTTACTTCTTGATTCATTTTCAGCCTGTGCAATTGATTCAATAATTGAAACCATCAAATCGGCATCTGTATTATTCGTATCCAGGTCTTCTTGTTCAAAAATCACACGAATGCCAAGAACTTTTAACTGATTGAAGGCATCCAGTACTTCGACTGTATCTCTGCCAAATCTGCTTATGTTCTTCGTGATAACAATATCAATCTCCTTGGATTTGCAGTCTTCCAATAATCGATTAAATTCTTTCCTTGAAGAACCTGTTTTGCTTGAGGCAATATCAATATACGCATCAACTAATAACCACTGTGGAACAGTGGACACAATTCTGGTAAGGTGAGAAATCTGTGCGGTTAGACTTTGTAATTGCTCCATACCATTTGTGCTGACACGGCAATAAATCCCAACACGCTTTTCCCGCAACGGGAGTTTAGGTGGGATATAATGTACTACCGGATTGGATGGCATATTCTTCACCTCATTTCTGGATAATTATCATAAGTTCGTTTTAGGGTAATGTTGGTTAGTCTAAACCAGAAGACTGCTATTCAATAATTCTATCAACTCAACTTAACGCAAAATCATCTTGTCAACTCAACCTCATACATTTTCAACCTGTCAACTCAACCCTTTATTTTACTTGATAATAAAGGCTATAAGTGAGCATTTTCGAGAGCTGGGAGGATACCTCCAACTCTCGGAAATAGCCTTATTTCAAGCCTTTTTCACTATTTACTTCTGTACCTTTGACAGCAAACAGACCGTCTCAACATGCCAGCTCTGGCAAAATAAATCTACCGGCTGCACTTTCAGCACCTGATACCCGTATTGGCCCAGATATTTCACATCCCGTGCTAAGGTGGAGGGATTACAGGACACATACACGATACGTTGTACGTCGCTGGTAACCAAGGCATCCAGCACTGACGTTTCACAGCCTTTTCGCGGCGGATCTACAACGGCTACGTCCAATTGATTGTCTTTTTGCACCCATTTTGGCAGCCAGTTTTCTGCTCTTTCAGCTATAAACTTGCAGTTTGTGATGTTGTTTGTTTTGGCGTTTTCTTTGGCGTCCTGCACTGCTTGCGTTACCGACTCAATGCCAATCACCTGTCCCGCCTGCTGGGCCAAAAATAATGAAATCGTACCAATCCCGCAATATACATCCGCCACCTGCTCCTTGCCGGTCAATTGGGCAAACTCCAAGGCTTTTTGATAGAGCACCTCTGCCTGCCCATTATTAATCTGGAAAAAGGACTGGGGTGAAATTTGAAAATGCAGCATGCCAATGGTATCTTCTATAGTAGACTGTCCTGCCAGCAGACGGAAGGTGCGTCCCAACATTACCTTTTCATTGGTATTAATATTATGATACACCGACACTACGTGGGGATATCGCAATAGTTGTTCGGCAAAATGAGGCAAACGCCAGGCAGAATCCTTTGTCACCAATACCACCATCAAATCTCCATTGTAACGGCTCTCGCGAATCATTACCTTCTGGATATAATAGGCCCTTCCGCTGTTTTGAATCTGTGTTTCCAAAAAAGCTACCAGCCCATTCACCGCTTCGCTAAAAAGCTGACAGGCCGCTGCCGGCACAAACTGATGACTGCCATACTCATAAAAGCCCAGACGCACCGTTCCATCGCTGTAGTCCACATGAAAAATTCCCTTGTTGCGATACCGCCATGGGTTTTCCATGCCCAATGTAGGCTCTACAGTTACATCTGCCTGTCCTAAACGTGTGAGGGCATCCTGCACAATTCTCCGCTTCGCTTCTAACTGATAGGCATAATTGCAATGCTGCAGCTCACAACCGCCGCAGCGGCTGCTCTGCACACACTGGGGCTCGATGCGCTGCGCTGCCGGTTCTATAATTTTCGCCAAGCGCGCTGTAGCCATTCTTTTTTTACATTCTATAATTTCCCCTTCGACCTGTTCTTCCAGCATAGCGCCAGGTATAAACACCACAAAATTTTCATAGCGACCAATTCCATATCCTTGATGGGAAATTCCTGTAATGGTTACTTGTATCCGATCTCCTACATTCAAATTTATTCACTCCAATTCTAATATCTCTAACCGGCAACAAAATTCCGCATGTAAATCTTAATTCTTCTCTCAAATCACCCTGTCATCATCAACACAGTCATCATAAAATTCCACATTCCATGCATCAAGATAGAGCCCCACAAGGTCCCGGAACGAATCGACACCAAATTCAGGCAAACTCCCACAAGGGTCAGCGGCAACAAACGAAACAAATCATAATGCATACAGCCAAATAATAAGGATGTCATGAGGATACTAAACTCCATAGTTTTGTATTGACGCAGACTGTGATAGATATAACCGCGAAACAGCAATTCTTCGCTGAACGGCGCCAGCACGCAAACAATCAGGATGATTGCAAACCACTCCCAGTTGGTTTCCGCCTGCATAATCAGTTCGGTGATGGCTTGCGGTTTGGCCCACTGGGGAAATACCCTTACCAAGAAAGCAGTAACCAACAGCATCACAAAAAAGGTGGCAATTCCAAATAAAAAAGATAACCCAATCCAACGCCGCTGCCGAAAAGGGCGCAATCCGATTTGCCCCAAGGAGCCGCCCCGTAACCGCAGAAAGAATACTATCAATCCAATCATAACCAAGCTCTGTATCACTTGCTGCACCAAAAGCATATTCACTGAAGTACTGCTGCCCGGCAGTCTGTCGGCTAAAAATTTTACAGGAAGGATTCCACTGCCGACAAAAAGATTCATGAACAAAAATGTGCTCAATAAAATTAAAAATCCATCCACAACAGACAGCTCTTTCCCCACTCTCATTTTATTACGAGTCATTGTTCTTGCCTTCTTTTCTTTTTCACATCTCACCCACAATAAACAAAAAAACAGAGATATATTGCAACCTCTGTCAATTTTTTTAAAATTCGTCGCTATCATCATCAAAATAGAACGACTTGATTGCATTTTCCTTATTACGCCAATCCTCGTTCACTTTCACCCATAAATCCAGATATACTTTTTCACCTAACAGGTATTCTATCTCTCTGCGCGCCTTGCTGCCGATTTTCCGCAGCATCATACCGCCGCGACCGATAATAATTCCTTTTTGACTGTCCTTTTCCACATAAATGGTAGCACCAACATAAATTTTCCCGTCATCCTGCAGTTTCATCTGCTCCACAATCACGGCAATACTATGCGGAACCTCATCCCGCGTCGCAAGTAATATCTGCTCGCGAATCAGTTCTGCTATTACGATTTCCTCTGGCTGGTCAGTCACCGAATCTGCTGGATAAAACTGAGGACCTTCCTCCAAATAACTGAAAGTTGTTTCCACTAAACGTTCTACATTATCGCCTTTTTTCGCTGACAGAGGAAAGATTTCTGCAAAATCCATCCGGCTTTTCCAATGGTCAATCAAAGCCAGTAAACCGGATTTTTCCAGACGATCAATCTTATTCAAAATCAAAAATACCGGTGCTTGCGTTTTTTGCAGCTGCTGCAAGATATATTGTTCTCCTGCCCCGAAGTCATTGGTCACATCTACCAGATAATAAATTACATCAGCATCATACAACGAGCTCTGGGCAATTTCCACCATACGCTCGCCCAATTTATGCCGTGGCTTATGAATCCCCGGCGTATCCATAAACACAATCTGCCCTATCTCATTGGTCAGTATTCCTGTGATTCGATGCCGTGTCGTCTGCGCCTTGTCAGATACAATTGCAATTTTCCGGTCTAAAATCTGGTTGAGCAGCGTAGACTTACCGGCATTTGGTCGTCCCACCAATGCCACAAAACCCGTTTTCATTTTTGCTTCGTCTCCTTTAATATGTTTTTCTGCTGTGGAAACTGCTGAAACCCGTTGGGCAAAAGCTGCTGCATGGTAGTTTGCAGTGTTTGACCTGCTTTATTTATCAACAAAATTTCCACATTAGGGCACAGCTCCTGCATAACCTGCCGACAGGCGCCACAAGGCATCACAGGCTCCGGCGTATCTGCGCAAACCACCATGCGTGCAATCCGCCTTTCCCCATGAGCGACGGCGTGAAACATCGCCGTACGCTCAGCACAGTTGGTCAAACCATAGCTGATATTTTCAACATTGCAGCCACTGTATATGTTTCCATGTTCCGTTTCTACTGCAGCCCCCACAGTAAATCCAGAATATGGCGCATAGGCATATTCCCGTGCTTGCCACGCTGCTGCAATCAAATTGGCCCAAGACTGCAAGTCTGCGCAGTTACTCGTCATCTTCGTCTATCTCCTTTTCTTCCGGCGGCAATAACAAAATCTCTACTTTGGAAATCCGTCTTCCGCTTACATCCACAATACGAATCAGGAATCGGCCCACTGTCACTTCATCACCAACTGCAGGAATTCCGCCTAAATGTTCAAACGCCAAACCGCCGATGGTATCCGCTTCACTGTCCTCTAAAATTTCTTCATCCAGCTCCACATCAAAGGCATCCTCCACATCGCCTATGGGCGCACGGGCATCAGCTACCAAATGATCCTCCCCGTGCATCACAATCAGATCATCCTCCACGTCATATTCATCCTGAATATCGCCAATGATTTCTTCAATGAGGTCTTCAATGGTCACCAAACCATTGGTACCACCGTATTCATCCAAAATGATGGCCATGTGAACTTTTTTCAGACGCAGTTCATTCAACAAATCGCTAACCTTTTTTGTTTCAGGAATATAATAAGCAGGACGCAGCAGTTCCTTCACTTTCATCGTATCAAAATCAGCATCTAAATGGGCAAATATATCCTTCGCATAGAGAATTCCCACAATATTATCAATACTTTCTTCATAAGCAGGAATCCGAGAATGTCCGCCATCTACAATAATGCGTAGCGCTTCATTGATAGAATCCTCCACGTCCACCGCCACAATATCGATACGAGGTACCATAATGGCTTTTACTACAGTCTCATCAAATTCAAAAATACTATTGATCATTTCCGATTCTGATTCATCTAGAACGCCTTCCTCTTGACCCACATTCACCAAAATCTTGAATTCGTCCTCTGTGATTGTAGGATCTTCCTCGTCGTCTGATTTGCTGAAATGCACAACAAAATCAGAGAGCTTTGTCAGCAAAAAGACAACTGGCGTCAGCACAAAACTTACCAAACGAATAAAAGGTGCAATAAACATAGCCCAGGTTTCTGCATGGGCTGCTGCCAAATTCTTTGGAATCACTTCCCCAAACACCAATACCAAAAGCGTCATAATACCGGTTGCAATTCCCACACCAGCATTGCCAAATGCCTCTGTGGCCATTTTTGTGGCTAATGCAGATGACCCGATGTTCACAATATTGTTTCCTACCAATAAGGCTGAAATCAGCTTGTTCTGGTTATCCAGCATAAACAAGACCAAATCCGCCTTTTTCTCTCCTTCTTCCTGCAGATTGCGCAAACGAATTTTATTCGTTGATAAAAATGCAGTTTCCGCTGAAGAAAAGAGTGCCGACAGAAAAATTAGAACTGCTAAAAAGATCAACTGCGTTATACTACCATCTGTATCCAAACAAAACCAACCTCCAAAAATAATTATTTTTTCTCATGGTGCGATTGTCATCTGCTATTTTTTCTAACGAATCGCTCCGATTTTTGCAAGTAATTTTTCTTCTTTTTCCCGCATCTGCTTTTTATCTTCTTCCCCCATATGGTCATATCCTGCTAAATGAAGCAACCCATGCACTAATAAATACATAACTTCTCTTTTCAGGCTGTGTCCATATTCAACTGCTTGTTCCTGAGCCCTTTCTAAAGAGATTACAATATCGCCGAAAAGAATTTCTTCTTCATCGTCTATTGGTTCATCTGCCTCATACATAGGAAAAGATAACACATCTGTAGCGCTATCCTTATCCCGATATTCCCGATTCAATTCCCGAATTGCTTCATTGTCCACAAAAAGTAGATCAATTTCTGCTCTTTCCGGGATTTCCTCCTCCCGCAGGCAAATAGCAGCAACCTCATTAATCTGCTGCGACCAATCCGCGGCAATCTCTACTTTATCCTGTTCATTGGTAATGATAACTGTCATCTTATTTTTTCCCCTCCTGTTTATGGGAAACCCCTATACTAGTCTGAGACGGATACTCAATTCTTTTATGGTAAATACCATTTATGACTCGCGCAAAAGCTGTTGCAATCTGGTCCAAATCACGGAATGTCAACTCGCATTCATCAAACTGACCATCATTGAGTTTTCCTTTGATTAGTGTGCGAATAAAGCCCTCAATTTGTCCTGGCGTAGCGTTCTTTTTAGAGCGCACTGCCGCTTCTACCGTATCAGCCATCATCAGAATCGCTGCTTCTTTAGTTTGCGGTTTGGACTGCTCATAGCGAAAATCCCGTTCTTTCACTTCAGGGTCCTGTTCCTTAGCCTTATAATAGAAAAAGGATACCAAACTGTCCCCATGATGCTGCGCAATCATTTGGATAATCACCGGCGGCAGCTTGGCCGCTTTCGCCATTTCCACACCGTCTTTCACGTGCGAAGTGATAATCAATGTGCTGAGCTGCGGTGTAATATTATCGTGAGGATTGTTTCCCGAAAACTGATTTTCTGAGAAAAAATACGGTCTCTTCAACTTTCCGATATCGTGATAATAGGCTCCTAAACGCACTTCCAACCCATTGGCGCCAATGGCCTCTGCCGCAGCTTCTCCCAGATTGCCCACCATGATACAATGATGATACGTACCTGGCGCTTCTGTCAGCAATTTTTTTAAAAGAGGCTGATTGGGATTGGCTAATTCTAACAATTTAATGGATGTTGTAATCCCGAAGATATTCTCCAGATAAGGCAAAAGCCCCATTGTAAAAATTGAAGAAATAAGCCCGTTAAACACGCCAAACAATACGCCAAAACAAATCACATCAGGCGTCTGATTGATGATCATACCCAAGGCAATGACAGTACAGGCATTAATACCGCTGATTCCAAACGCCGCTCTAGAAATATCCGAACGCTGCCCCAGAGTAGCAACTCCCATACTACCCGCTAACCCGCCGATTAAGGCAACAATGGCAAACGCGGAATTTTCTGTATATAGTCCTACAAAAAGTGCCAATATCAAATCAATAAATACACCAAGCCGCACATCCAACAAGATGGTAATGAGCATCGTACCCATAGACACCGGAATGAGATACCCTACCTGTGCCGCCCGTTCTGTAACAGGACTTAAGGACAGGGCTAAAAACAGATCATATAAAAATAACGTCGCCGCCGTCAGCAGCATCAAAAGTACCATTTGTTTTTCATCTTGGTAAACTTTTGGCGTTGTATATTGTACAAAGATGCGGGCTAATACCATTAAAATCCCAATCAATAGTGACAGTCCCAGCACAACTAAACCTGGTGATGCCGATTGACTGTAGCCAAGCTGATTTAAAATACTACTTTGCCGCTCTGTGAGGATTTCTCCTTTACGTACAACCAATTCTCCCTTTTGCACAACAATTTTTTCCGGTTCTACAGTCGCTAAAATTTCCGTTCGTTTGGCAACGGTAGCCTCTGTATCCAATACATAAGTGGGATAGAGGATAGTCTTATTCAGCACCGCCAATAAAAATTTTTCTTCTGCACCAGTGATATAACTGTCATTGCGCACCGATTGAATAATTTTTTCTCGGGCACTTTCCAGTTCTTCCTGTGCTACCCCTTTACTCATCACATCAATGGCATAATCAATACCCTTATCATAAAGCCATTTTATCTCGGTTTCCGAAAGATTGGCCAACGCTGCCCATTCATCAGGTCCTAGAGTAAATTCAAATACATCATGTAATTGCGCAATTTTATCTACTGTCGTCACATCAGTATCGCCTTTATTGACTGCTGCAATCTCTTCCAAACGATTAAAAGAGTCAGAAATACTTGCAATCGTAATGCTGTTAAATTTCTCTAAATCAATCTTATAAACGTCTTGAAAGGTAGCCAGTGCTTCCTGCTGCCTTGCCAACGTACCGGCTTCATCTACAAAAGTCAAATAACGATCAGCTTGTACATCCTGGCTGGATACACTTCCTACTTCCCAGTTGGTACGTCCCGGCACAAAATGGCTGGATAGGATCAGTAGGAAAATCAAAAAGAACAGTCCTGTCCATACTGCCATTCTGCGCCTTTTTTCCTGAAAATATTTATCAACTACACTCGTATAAACTTTTTTAAAATCAACCATATTTTAATCCTTTCGTTGACTTTCAGCCCTTTCATAAGCTGCAATAATCCGTGCCACTACCGGATGACGCACTACATCCTGCGCCGTTAAATGGTGAAAACTGATTTCGTCAATTTCCTGTAAAATCTCCTCCGCTCTCAGTAGTCCCGACTGACTGTGTTTTGGCAAATCAACTTGGGTAATATCACCTGTAACAACTGCTTTGGAGCCAAATCCTATACGGGTCAGGAACATTTTCATCTGCTCCGGCGTCGTATTCTGTGCTTCATCCAAAATGATAAATGCATCCTCTAACGTACGCCCCCGCATATATGCCAGAGGCGCAATTTCTATAATTTGCCGCTCCATATATTTTTGAGCCATATCCAGTCCTAGCACATCATACAGCGCGTCATACAACGGCCGTAAATAAGGGTCCACTTTATCCTGCAAATCACCTGGTAGAAATCCCAGCTTTTCCCCAGCCTCCACTGCGGGTCTCGTCAACACAATCCGTTCTACTTGTTTATTTTTCAAGGCTTTCAAGGCCATTACCACAGCCAAATAGGTTTTCCCTGTCCCAGCAGGACCGATCCCAAAAGTGATATCCTTTTGTTCAATTGCCTTCACATAGCGGTATTGTCCAATAGTTTTAGCACGAATTTGCTTACCTCGATTGGTGCTGTGAATCACCTCACCTAAACAATCGGCAATTTTTTCATGGGAATCATCGCTTCCTAATGTCAAAGCATACTGCAAATCACTATGTGTCAATTCCTTTTTGTGTGACAGCTTTACCAGATAATCCAATACCAATTTGGCAGCAGCTACGCTCCCTTTTGAACCGCCCAACAGGATTTCCTGTCCTCGCGCCACAATGCAAGCGCCGGTACGTTTTTCAATCAGTCTAATATTTTCATCCGCTAAGCCACCAATCTGTTGTGCCTGTCCAATATCCTGTAAAATAATTCTATCTTCAAACTGCTGCAAAGTCTTCTGCCTCCTTTTGAGATTCAGCAATCAACTAATTTAATTCTTTTATTTTACCATAAAAATGCTGAAGAAACCATATTTTTTCAAAAAACCTGCGTCATCTCTGCAAAATAGACTTATACTGTGTGCAAAAACAGACATCCCATCTTGCAATATGCACGCATATGTCTTTCAATTTCACAAAACATTATGATATCTACATTGTAACCTAAATTGCCGCAAGACAATCAAAAAAGTTATGCCTGTTCCTAAGAAAATCCTTCTCAAAAACCGACATAACTTGATTTTTCATTTTTTCCGCTTATCTTTTTTGCGAATAAAACCATACTGTTCTTTTTTTTGCTTTTCTTTCACTTTTTTTCTTTCCTTCTCTTTTTTATCATTAGCTATTTTTTTATGATTATTACGTTTTTTCTGTTCACGTTTCTGCGTTGTCTTCTTATTTTGGACCTTTTGCGCTTTTTTCTCAAAATAAGAGAATAACTGAATTTGGCTGTCCACCACTGCTTCCTGTTCCATGCGCTCCGCTCTACTATAATGGCCATACTCATCCATAGTACGCAGCTTTTTGTTATCTGATAAATATAACCGCAACATTTGATTCAACGTTTTCTTTACATTGTGGTCCAAAATCTCTACTGCAACCTCTATGCGATAATCCATATTGCGGCTCATCCAATCAGCAGAGCCAATATACATCTGCTGCCGCTTACCTTCCCCAAAACTATAAATCCGGGAATGCTCAAGATACCGACCTACGATGCTGTGAATCGTGATGTGGTCACTGATTCCAGGGATGCCTGCCTGCAAACAGCAAATTCCCCGCACCAGCAATGTAATCTCCACACCTGCCTGAGACGCTTCAATCAATTTGTCAATCAATTCTTTGTGACTTAAAGAATTGACTTTTATAAGAATGCGGGCTGCCTCTCCTTTTTTCGCATAACTAATTTCCTTATCAATCAGTTCCAGCAACGGCTGTTTCATACACTTGGGCGCAACCAGCAAATAATGCGTATCCGCTATAAATTTTCCCAATGACAAATTTTTAAATACCTCTACTGCCTCTCGACCGATTCTTTCATGCGCTGTAATCAAAGATAAATCTGTATAAAGATTTGCTGTTTTTTCATTATAATTCCCTGTTCCAATCTGCGTAATATATTGAATCTTATTATGTTTTCGATAAGTCAATACCATCAGCTTAGAATGCACTTTGTAATGCTCTACACCGTAAATCACCGTGCAGCCAGCTTCTTCTAGCTTTTTGGAACAATCAATATTGTGCTGTTCGTCAAAACGCGCCCGCAACTCTACCACAACAAATACTTCTTTTCCGTTTTCTGCTGCACGTACTAGCGCATTGACAATGCGACTGTTCGTTGCCAGGCGATATAATGTAATTTTAATGGAAATAACAGAAGAATCCGTCGCCGCCTGTTCCAACAAATCAATAAAAGGACGCATACTATGATAAGGATGACATAGCAATAAATCGCCTTTTTCAGCGATTTGCCCAATCATAGAACACCCCCGCTCCAATCCTGCTGGCTGTAAAGCATAGAGAGGTTCGTTATGCAGCTCTCTTTTTTGATTCAGGCCTTCAAAGCCATCAAAGCAAAAAGAAAGATCCAACGGTACAGATTCTATAACCACTTCCCGCTCAGAAAGGTGCAGCTTATCACATAAATATTGCCATGTTTCCTTTCGCACCGGTCTGGATAATTGCAGTCGCACTGCAGCTTGTTTATTGCGCTGTTTTAAAAGCTGCTCCATGGTCAAGCGCCAGTCTATTTCCTCATCATAGACCTCATCCTCCATATCCATGTCGCCATTGCGCGTTACCCGAAATACAAAACTTTCTTCAACTGCTTCATTAAAAATCTGTGGCATATAATGGGCAATCATGTCCTCAATAAGGGTAAAATAATGTTGCTGTCCATCTGCACTGTGAAACGTCATTTTACGAGGAAAACAAGGCGATACAGGCACAATTCCTACATGTTCTTCCTGCCCTTTCAAACGCACCCCGATATATAATTCTTTATTGTTAAAAAAAGGAAATGGATGGCGGTGATTGATTACCTGCGGTGACAATAATGGCAGCAGTTCCGTCTGAAAATACCTGTCCATTTTTTCCACCAGCCAAGGTTCCGCGGTAGAAAAATTTATCTGCTCATAATGGTAAATTTTCAGCGCTGAAATAATCTCTTGATATGCATCTCCCAGCCTCTGTGATAAACGGCAGACTTCATTAAAAATCATATCCAACTGCTGTTGAATAGTCATTCCCGACTTACTGTCCACTATCGTTTCATCCACAGCATACTCATCAAACAAAGAGCCCACTCGTACCATAAAAAATTCATCCAAATTTGAGGCAAAAATAGCTATAAACTTCAACCTTTCCAATAAGGGATTGCCGCCATCCTCCGCCTCTTCCAGCACTCTCTCATTAAATTTCAGCCAACTTTTTTCGCGATTAATATAGCGGCACTGGACCGTATTCACTGACATCCCCCCTTTCTTCCTCTGGCATTATCTCCATAGACGCTGTATTTTCCTGTTGTATTTTTGCCATTTCGTTCACCGTCTTTCTTATGCCTTCTTTACCAGGGAAAGTAAGATTCCTTCCCGAACGCCTTCCTTTACGATATTTACTTTTGTCACGCCAATATATTCTGCCACTGTCAAAATCGCCAATAATCCAGGAACGATGGTATACAAACGTTCAGGCAATAACTGCATAAGAACTTCTTCTGATTCCTGAATCAGCTCTAATAAGTCTCTCAATTGTCCAATGGTCAGGCAAGTTTTTACCTTTCGCACAGATACATCCTGCAAATTTTCTGCTAACAACAGGCAAGCCCTACCAGTACCGCCCATCACATATAGTGTATCTATCCCTAGGCAACAAAAATCTGGCCCATTTTTCAACTGCACCTTAACCTGATTTTGAATCTCACTACGTTCCTTCAAAGTTGGCAAAATGCCTGAAACATATTGTGTTGACAAATACAAACAACCTATCGGATAGCTGCTGCTAGCCTCCAAACCATCCTGCGTATAATAAAATACCTGACCGCTGCCGCCGCCCAGATCCAGTCCCAAAGCGCAAGGCCTTTTTGAGCAATTTTGCAAACTGATAAAATCATAATATGCCTCATCCTGTCCTGATATGACAACAATTTCCTTTCCTGTTTGTTTCTTTACCTGCTGCAATATTTCCTTCTGATTCTCTATGACACGCAAAACAGCTGTAGCAAAATATAGCACCTCCTCACATTGATAGGAACAAAACAGCAAACTCAGTTGTTGTACTGCATTGCAAAGCCGTGCTGCACCTTCTTCATTTAAAATTCCTCCTTCCACATATTGAATCAACCCTGCAAACTCTTTTTTTGAAGCTACCTTTTTCTTTTTCTGTCCGTCCCATGCGTAAACCACCGCATGAATAGTGTTGGAGCCGATATCCATCAAGCCATAATACGTAACCAAGTTTTTCGCCTCTCGTTATCTATTGTTAAATCATTAAAATTTTTTATCAATATTAGTATACCATATTTTTCTTCATTTAGCCCTTCTTTTTCGCCATTTCTTGCACAACATTTTGTGTGCTGGCTATAACAGCAATCTACTTAAATCTTATATTTCGAATTTTTCAACAAAAATAGAGCTATCATAACACACAATAGCTCTAAAAAAGAAGTTCCATGCATAATTTTTTTATCTACTATTTTTTCGTGCCAATACCGCTGGCGCTGTTTCCTCTAAAAACAAAACTCCTATAAAAACTAATATGGGGCACCCAATCAACAAACACATCACTTGTGCAGTGCCCAACACGCCTGCCACAACAGGAGCAGCCACGCCGCCCATCAATTCACCGGCGGCCGGTGTGAATGCCGTGGCAGTCGCCACCAAATAAGAGGGTACCGACTCGCTGGGCACAACAGAATTCAAAATTGCCATCGCGCCAGACAAGCCAATACCGTACTCAAGATCACATTTTTATAAACAAATAATTTTCTGAAACTCTGTCTTTCCTTCGTCTGTGCTGTCACATCTGCTCTGCGAGGAATGTTATGTCCCAATGTAAAGATCAACACGGCAGCAAAAAAAATCAACCCCGCCATCAGCAAATAGCATCCACGCCATCCTGCCGACGAAGCAGCCAGCCGTGTAAATACAAGAGAGCCAGCGGCAGAACCAATCAGGGTAAAGCTGGACTGCGCCGTTCCATAAAAGAGTCCGTGATTTTTTTGGTCACTCTGCTCCGCCAAAAAGGACAAGCTGGAGGACACAATAGAGCCGCAGCCAAAGCCGGCGACCGCTGTGAAAAGATACAACATAGCCACGTTTTGCGACAGGGCCAATGCCACCAAGGCAACCGCACCTAAAAACAATCCCGGCACCATAACCTGTACCTGCCCTAACGTATTCGCCTTGGGACCGCAAATTAAAATAGATAAGGTCCAGAATAAAGCCAATACCGCTGCTAAATATCCATTCTGTACCGTATCTAATTGAAATTCTACAGAAAAATAAGAAAACAAAAATGCCACGTAGTTATGCACCAGTCCAGCAAACCCCCAGGCCAATACCATTAAGCATAATGCTCGCTATTGATATGGATAGGACTTCATCATATCACCTCAAAAGGCAAAGAGCCCTAAGGCCCTTTGCATAATTTTTTCATTTTATATCACAATTAAAAACTCAAACCATCATCAAATTCATCATCTTCTTCTGCTTCTTCCGCCTGTACAAATTTTTTCTAAACACAGCAACACAGCCTGTATAAATTCAGAAGAGGATTGCCATTTCTTTACACAGCAATCCACCTTCTGTCTTTTTATTTCATGAGAAAAATTTTATGTTTCAGAACATTCCTACGAAATCCCAATATCCTGCTACTAGAAACATCAGTCCAAAGGAGAGTACCATTCTGACGGCAAACATTTTAATCGTAGATTTGGTTTCCATATAGCCTAAACCAAAGAAGAACAAGACCATAGCCACTTCATAAAGGAACAGATACATTTCCAACCCCATTTGAAAGCTCATCATCCCACTGATGGGGTCAAGCCCTGCCCCATACAGCATATTCCCAATCAATAGTTCAAAAGCAGACTGAGCGCCCAGCGGCGTCATCAAAAAATTAGCCAAAACGCCAAATGTATAGCTCAACATCACACGACCGTAATCTCCTACGCTAGTTAAAATAGGTAAGAGTGTTTTCTCGGCCAGTACGCCGAAATCGGACGGTCCAGAACAAATCCCTACAGATAATGCGCCTGTCACAAAGAAAATAATCCAAATATTCAACTGATTCAATTTTTCCAGATTCATCAAATTAATTCCCGGTGCAAAAAACAGCGACACCAACACCACCATCACATGAGCGGCATTCAAACCTGTTCGAGTTTCCAACATAAAATTCAATAGAATCAAAAGTACAATCACCAACGTTTTGATTTCGTCTACCGATAATTTCCCCATAGCGTGATATTCTGTACGAATGGTATCTGAAATATCATGCAATTGTTCCCGATTTGGGCGCACAAACATCAAATAGGGTGTCAAAATCGACATAGCCAGCCAACCAAATCCGGGCAGCCACATTAATTTCAGCCAACGGAAAAAATCTACTGTAATTGCTCCATTGGTTACCTCTGAAAATAATGAAGCAATAAAAATCATGGCGTCATCACCGGACATATATAAATGACAGGAAGACAAAGATGCAAACAAAATCATCGCCATAATCCCTGTAGCTGCTTTACTTTTTCGCTCCAACCCCCAGGTTTTGCAAATGGCCATCCCGATTGGACCAAGAATCAATAATTTTGCCCAAGTACTGGAAACGATCAGCGGCAAAAAAATCCCAATCAAGAAACAACCCATCAAAAGACCTTTGCCCGAACAGCCTGTAAGTAATAAAATTTATAGGCAATACGTTTTACCAAGCCCGTGCTGGCCATCACATCACCCATGATAATTCCTGCCAATACCAGCCATGGCAAAATCATAGACCACGGTGTAAAGGCAATATCCGGCGTCACGACACCAACAATGCAAAACAAAATAGGAATTAGCAATCCCGTAATGGGTTCAGGAATTACCTGAAAGGCCCAGAATAGAATACCGCCCAGAGAAATCGCTAAATAAGCCCGCAACACAGCATCAAATGGAGTCAAAAACCAGATTGCCGCTGGAACGCCTAAAGAAATCGCCCACCTAATTCCATCTGCTGCCGAAAACGTATCTTTCTTTACTGTAGATACTGCCATTCTTGTTCCCCCCTCAGATTTTACCGCACTTTATCACGGAAATTTAGGATAATCTCACCGTTTTTCTGCTCAATAGTCTGGAATTTATTATCCAATAACGGATTAGTGTAGGTATAATCAGAACGGTGATGATAAGCGCCTCTGGACTCCTTGCGGTTTTCAGAAGTAATCGCGATTGCTTCTGCCACATCCAATAAATCCAAAACCTCCAGGCAGCGCATCAATTCATGGGTATTTTCAGCCTTCATCTGTTCTTTGCAATATCGTTTCAAATCACCCAGATATTTCAAGCCAGACTTCAATAATGTTTTAGAGCGCACTTTCATCCCCACGTAGTCCTTCATAATCTGCTACAGCATAGAGTTGGCTTCTTTCCAATGGGCCCCCACCTTTCTATCCAACAAACTGTTGTATAAATCCATGGATTCCTGAATCAACGGATGATTTTCTACTTCTTCAAAGTCTACAGTTTTTGTATAGGCTGCGGCATTCTCTGCAGAAATCATACCAAACACTGCCGCACTGGTAATATCGCCCCGCACATTGCCCAATACATCCCCGGCGGCATAAAGTCCTTCCAGACTGGTCTGCCCGCTCAGTTGAATGTCCAAACCGCGGCCGCACAGCGCATAATCATAAGTCCCAAACTCTATCATGCTTTGATTCAAGTCAATGTGATACTGCTGCAAATAATCCACAATAGAAGTATCCCCTTCACTGTAAAAGGACTTCATCATAAATTCTGTATCTTCCGGCGTATTTTCCGCACAATTCATAAATACCGGACCAGAACCGTTTTCCATCTTTTCCTGGAACACACCCTGCCAGATATCAGAAGTGGCATCGCCCAGCTCTTTGGTCGGTTTATTGACAAAAGGCCCTACCGGACGACCATAATAATCTACCAACACACCAATCCAGGTCGCTTTTCTGCAGCTGCCCATCATATTTCAAATGATACCGCCGCCGTCCTGGCATGGCATGACCATAGAAAGCATAGTCCTCGCCGTAAGGCCGCATATTGATGCCATAGGATTCCCACTTCTGTACCACCTCAAAGGAACGCCCCATCATCAGCCGCAGCAAATCCAAATCCTACAGAGGACCCACCAACGTATCGGTCACTTCAGCAATGATGGCGTCAAAATCTTCCCCATGATAGGAAGGAATATAACACATAAAATGATCATTGCCAGTTACACCAGAACCGGAACGGCAGGTATCCGCCTTTTCCGCTACCACGACCGTAGCCCCTTCATCTGCGGCGGTGATAGCCGCCTGCATACCACCAATTCCACCTCCGACAATTAAAACATCACTTTTTATAATCCCACTGCGTCTTTTCAAACTCATTCTAATTCCTCCCTTCTGATTGTTGGCGCATCCATATGCAATAACATATGAGATAACGGATACCGCAATTGAATTGCACCCTTCGGACAGTCAATAGCACAAGCCCGGCAGTGCCAGCATTCATCTGGATAACGCACCGTCACCGTTCGTGTCTCCTTATGGTATTTCAAAACGTCCAACGGACAAATTTGCGCGCAGGTCCCACAACCAACGCATTTTTCCTCATCAATAACTGGTGGCATATTGTCCTTCCCCCTTCTGAATTCTAAATAATAAATTTCTATAGTTGTATTATAATATAACGCTATTCCTATGTAAAATATCGTTTATCTACCATATGGCATAGGTATAAACTATGGATAAATATGAGTTGTATCGGTCGTTTGCAATATATAAATACCATACCTCTCTGTCTTTACTGACAAAGACCCATATTCTTTTCTTCTTCTCAAATAAAAAACAGGAAACCCTTTTTTGATCTCCTGTCTTAATATGCCACTCTATATAGTAGTGGTTATTCATTTTTTTGTAATGACAATATTTTATGACCAGCGATTTTTCCAGGCCTTCCGCTACCTCTTAAGATATTTTTTATTGAATTTGTATCCAATTCAGTTTTGTTGTCAGCGCAACCTCATAGTTTTGAATATTGGCATTGTATTCACTTTCTGTAATTTCTTTTTCATTTTTAGTATAGGTAAATACAGGCTTATCTCCTTCCAAATGACCAACTGTAGCAAAAGAATCAACTCGTTCTGGAGTAAATCCATCATCACCTATTTTATAAAAGTCAACGCCGGATTCGGCGGCACTACTACTGTAAAATACGCCAATCACTCCATTTTCATAGAGTGAAAAATTCGTTCTATAACTAAATTCCATTTCCAGGAAAATATGGACCACATTCGTTCCATCACAACCATATAAGTCATAATTCCATGGAGAAAATGTAGGATTTGATATAGCGTTTTCTCCTCCCGCAATAATAAGCTCCTTTGTCCCGTTTCCATCTATATCATAAAATGTGTAATAAACATCCTGCTTATGTGTGCGAATTTCAAGACCAATATCTTTTCCAAAACTGCTGTCCCAGATATCCGAACCTCGAAGATTCGTGTAAAAATCATTTTGAATCATATCATTGTATTGAGATAAAACATAATCATAAATATCCGTTTCACCAGATGGTACTTTTGGGTCATTAGACTCTATCTTTCCTTCTCTTGTTGTATCATTCCCACAACCCGCAAATAAGAATATCGCTGATAAAACGATCGCCATCGTTATATGTGCTTTCTTTATTTTTCCGATTTTCATTTATTTATACCCCCCAATTCAACTTCGATTTTTCTTGTTTTTTCAGTATATATCCTTTTCAGAGAAAAAACAATACATCGTATCAAAACGATCGGATTTTGGCATTTTCGCTCCATACTTTCTCCCTTACATTTTCCTTAATTTTTCAGCACAAATACTGCATCTATGCCCAAAATACGCTATAATACTGATAGGTGATGCGCATATGGAACATGAATTATATAAACTGACAATTTTATTGGTTGACGACAACAAAGAATTGCTGCAAATGATACACAATATTCTCATACAGGCAGGCTTCCAGAATATCGTAACGGCTTCCAGCTACCAGGAAGCTCGACAGGTTTTTAGCCGCCAATGCCCGGATGCTGCCGTTCTGGATATTATGTTGCCCGATGGGGACGGCTTCTCTCTTTTGCAGGAATTGCGCAGCGTGAAAGATATTCCTGTGTTATTTCTCTCTGCAAAGGATCAGGATGCCGACCGGCTGCAAGGGCTGGGCTTAGGAGCTGATGATTATATTACAAAACCTTTTTTGCCCAAAGAGCTTGTATTGCGGTTGACTGCTGTGCTGCGTCGTACGTACCGCTCTCCTGAACCGCAGCAGACAGACTCGGATACTGGAAAGCTCGGCGATACCACTATTCATTGGGGCAGCGGTATGGTGTCCACCGCTCACGGTCAGCAAACACTGACTGCGAAAGAATTTGCCTTGCTGAAAAAGCTATGGGAAAATCGCGGCAACATTGTCACAATCGACAGCCTTTGTCAGGCTGTATGGCATGATGATGCCTACGGCTACGAAAATACTTTAATGGTGCATATCCGCCGTTTGCGGGAAAAAATCGAGCCGGACCCATCCCATCCCCAATATCTGCTCACTGTGCGCGGTCTGGGCTACAAACTGGTGCGAAAGGAGTCTCCATGAACAGCCTGTATAAAATTATCAGCCGCTCGGTTTTTATGACCTCCCTCGTGGCCTTTTTGTTATTATTTTTTAACGTGTTTTTTGCGCTGTATTGGCTCAACGAACATCCGCAGTATTATCCCACCCATTACCGAACCATCTCCAACAATCTGTATCTGGAAGGACAGCAGTACGTCCTTACGCCCGACGGCATGACATATCTGGAGGAACAATTCAGTTGGGCCATGCTTTTGGATGATTCAGGGGAAATTATTTGGAGCTGGCAACTACCGCAAACATTACAGCACAATTATAGCTTAAATGATGTGGCCGCTTTTTCCCGTTGGTATCTGGATGGGTATCCTGTCACGGTGTGGACACGCTCTGACGGTCTTTTAGTGTTGGGCAATCCTCAGGACAGCTATTGGAAATACTCCATGATTGCACCGAAGCAATCTATGGAGCAAATGCCGACCTTTTTTCGCAATTTCTTTTTACTAAACGCTCTGCTGGCATTGCTGTTAGCACTCTGCTTTGGTTTTTGGCTGTACAGTAAGCTGAAACCGCTGTCTGTAGGAATCACGGCACTTTCTGTCCGCCAGCCGGTCCATCTGCCAGAAAAGGGAATCGCCGGCGATCTCAACCGTAAATTGAATAATACATCCTCCATGCTTTTACATCAGCAAAAAAAATTGCAGCAGAGGGATGAAACCCGTACTCATTGGATTTCCGGTGTATCTCATGATATCCGCACACCGCTTTCCATTGTCATGGGCTATGCCAGTCAATTGGAGGACGACGATACCTTGTCTCAGGAACAGCACCAGCAAGCGGCAATGATTCGTCTGCAAAGTGAACGCATTAAAGAATTGATTGAAAATCTCAATCTGGCGTCCAAACTGGAATACGGTGCTTATCCTCTTTCGCTGATGCACTGTTCTCCGGCAGTGCTCATTCGCAAAACTGCCGTGTCTTATTTGAACCAACATCCCGGCAATGACTATCCCATCCAGGTTGACATCAGCAGTGAGGCAGAAGCTACACAAATTCTTGCGGACGAACAACTTTTACAACGTGTATTGGAAAATCTCATCGGCAACAGCATTCGTCACAATCCAAACGGTTGCTCCATCGATATTGATGCCCGTATTACCGATGGACAATGTCAGATTACAATACAGGATGATGGACAGGGCTTTCCCATTAAAGTATTGCGCAGTCTGCGTGTGGCGGCAAAACCGCAACAGCACCATGACCACGGTCTCGGATTAACGATTGTACAGCAGATTATTCTTGCCCACAATGGTGTGATTCATTTCTCCAATTTGAGTCAGGGCGGCTGCCTTGTGGGAATCCAATTGCCATGCGAATAATTTCAACATAAAGAAAAGGCCATCGCCGCACTGGTTGACAATAACCGGTACGGCAATGGCCTTTTCTTTCTAATCGCACTATTTGCAAAAATACAGACAAGTTATTCTACGCGATTGCCTTCATAGTAACATCAAAATGAAACAATAAGTTGCATTTTAAATTGCTCCTCACCATAGACCGCGTGAGGAATGTCCTTCGGCATGATCAGCGTTTCACCTTCGTTCAGCAGAAAAACCTCATCGCCAACGGTGAAACGCCCTGTCCCTTCCAAAACTGTTACCATCGCGTCTCCGCCTGCAGCATGGGTGGAAATTTCCTCCCCCTTGTCGAAAGAAAAGAGAGTCACACTGACCTTATCATTTTGCACAAGGGTTTTGCTGACTACCTGACCAGGCTGACAGGCAACCTGCTCTTTCAATTGTAATTTCATCTGTTTTTCAATATTTTTGTACATAACATGTCTCCTTTTCTAATCTTCCAGGATATTTCCGTCAATGGATATGGTTACCCTCTGCCATGGAATGAATTTTCCACTCTCCTGCAGAGCCTTTTTGACAGCCGTCTCAAGCCCGCCGCAGCAGGGCACCTCCATCCGTAAAATTGTAACGCTTTTAATATCGTGATTTCCTATTATTTCTGTCAGTTTTTCACTGTAATCAACAGCATCACATTTAGGACAACCAATCAGGGTGACTTTTCCCTTCATAAAATCCTCATGCATGTTTGCATAGGCATATGCCGTACAATCCGCTGCAATGAGCAATTTGGCACCATCAAAATAAGGGGCGTTTACAGGAACCAGTTTCATTTGGCAGGGCCACTGACCCAGCCGTGAAACCCCTGCCAGTGTATGGGCAGGCATCTCTTTCTTTTTGGGATGCGTCATTTGGTGCATCTGCATACCCGGGCATCCTCTGTGAGGGACCTTCATTTCCTGTTCTGCTGCTTTCTTTTGTTTGGCGGCAATCACAGCAGCCTCGTCATAAGCGGGCGCTTCCCTCTCCTCAAAGCTGATCGCATCAACCGGGCACTCTGGCAGACAGTCACCCAGACCATCGCAATAATCCTCACGGGTAAGCACTGCTTTCCCTTCAACGATTTCAATCGCTCCTTCATGGCATGCCGCAGCACATGCTCCACAGCCATTGCATTTGTCTTCATCAATTTTTATAATTTTTCTAATCATCCTCATTCCTCCCGTATAGTTCGGACTCTATCCATTTTCAAAATGCTTCTTTCTTGACTTCATGCTGCTGATTATACTATACTACTTTTTAAAAGTATGTGGTTATAACCACGGAAGCGAGGTTTTTATTATTTTACACTTTATTGCCCAAACAGCTCTTTTTCAGGGATGTTCAGAAGAAGATATTTTCAATTTGGCCAAACAGCTGGATTTTCGAACAAGCAGCTATAAAAAAGGGGACACGATTCTCACTGCAGGAAGCATTGTGACTGATATCGGCCTTGTTCTTTCTGGAATTGTCCGGATTGAGCATACAGATCTCTGGGGGAATAAAAGCATTCTAGGCATCATCCCTGCTGGCGATGTATTTGCCGAATCCTATGCCTGTATCCCCAAGGAACCGATGATGGTAGATGCAATGGCGAATACAGACTGCGATATTTTATTTATAAGTGTTCCGCGACTTTTTGCACCTTGTTCTCTCTCTAACAGTCAAAACAGACTGATTCAAAATCTGGTCATGATCAGTGCAGAAAAAAATCTGCAGCTTTCCCGACGCAGCCTGCACACATCGCCTAAAACCATACGAGGACGTCTATTGTCTTACTTTTCACAGCAGATTTCTACACAGGGAAATAATAAAATTGTAATCCCCTTTGACCGCCAGCAGCTGGCAGATTATCTGAATTTGGACCGCAGCGCTTTATCAAAAGAACTGGGAAAAATGAAAAATGAAGGTCTGATTGAATATAACAAAAATATATTCGAAATAAAAATTGATATCCAACAGCAAACATGACAATTATTTTATCTTAAATAGAGAGAGTAAAGGTCGGTTTTTGCTGTCGACCTTTACTCCCTCTATTTTCATATTAAAATGATTTAACTTGTACAGGAACATTACTCTTTTTATCCCTTGGGATTAAATACTAACGCCACCATAAAACCCATAAGCAACGCTACTGTAATTCCAAAGGCTGACGCTGTGAGCCCACCGGTAAACACACCTTTTAGGCCTTCTTCGCCCACCGCTTCCACTACACCCTGCACCAACATATGTCCAAAGCCTGACAATGGCACAGTCGCACCGGCCCCGGCAAAGTCTACCAATGGTTGGTACCAACCCAATCCGCTGAGTACTGCACCGCCTACCACATAACCCACTAGAATATGTGCCGGTGTAATAGAATAGGGAGTCAGCTCAATAATCAACTGTGCCAATACACAAATCAAACCACCTATGACAAATGCCGTCAATAACCCCTGTGTCATGATACACCCTCTCCTTTATACTCAACCAATATTCCATGTGCAATTCCAGGAATAGTTTCCCCCTGCTGCACTGTCAATGGACTCAACAAAGCACCTGTGCCAACTAACAACAACTTTCCCCTGCCTTGTTTTTTCAGTAACGGCAAATATTTTGTGCCCAGTACCACTGCTGAGCAGCCACAGCCACTGCCGCCGGCGTGTACATCCTGATCCTCTTCATGATAAATCTGCATACCGCAGTCAAAATAGCGCCCTGCCACATCATATCCCCGTTCCTGCAACTGTTTTTTGCAAATTTCATAGCCAATCTTGCCCAGGTCCCCGGTTACAATATAATCCAAATCATTTAATCCTCCGGTATCCTGTAAAAAACTTGCAATGGTATCCACTGCCGCCGCAGCCATAGCCGAACCCATATCGGAGCTATTGCTGATTCCTCTGTCCACGATTTTTCCCGGAACTGCCTTTGTAACTTGCCAAGCACCCTGTCCCTGCTCCAGAATATATGCACCGCTGCCGGTCACCGTCCACTGTGCTGTCAAAGTGCGCTGCACGCCCATCTCTGTGGGATAGCGCAGTTGCCTCTCCGCTGCATCATGATGACTGGAGGTACACACTGCTGTCCTCCGCCCAAAGCCGCCGTCCAAAAGACAGCTGCCTAAAATAAAACCTTCTGCCAAAGAGGAACATGCACCGTACAAACCAAAATAAGGAATATTTGCCGCTCTCGCCGTATAACTGGTTGCGATAATTTGATTTAACAAATCTCCTCCTAAAAAATAATCCAACTGACTCGCCGTCAAATTCGCTTTTTCCAATGCCAGTTCTAAGGCATATTGCTGCATTTTTTGTTCTGCCCGTTCCCATGATTTTTCACCAAATTGGTTATGCTCTAAAATAAAATCATAGTATTGAGCCAACTTTCCTCTGCCTTCTTTTCGCCCTGCTACAGTGGCCCAGGAGCGAATGGCAATTGGTCTTTCATACACAATTGTGCGTTTTCCCATACGCTTGCCCATATGCTCACCCCATTAAATAATAAATAAACCCGATGATCACAGAAGCCACTGTGCCATACAAAATAACCGGTCCGGCAATGGTAAAAATTTTGGCACCGATACCGTAAATCATTCCTTCCCGTTTAAACTCCAATGCAGCCGACACCACTGAATTGGCAAAGCCGCTGATGGGTACCATAGAACCAGCTCCGCCAAAACGTCCAATTTCATCATAGATGCCAAATCCGGTAAGAATGGCAGTAATCACTACAATACTGATACTTGCCAATGGTGAAGCCGCCTTAAAATCCAAACCGTACCGCACCATTACAAAATTAATAATGATCTGCCCCAACAAACAAATCATGCCACCTACAAAAAAAGCGCGAATCACATTTTTCGTCAACGGCGCCTTAGGCGTCACCAATTTTGTTTGCTGCTGATACATCCTGTCAATTTTCTTCTGAATCAGCAACGACTGATTTTCATTCTGTTCCAGTAAATCCTGATAATAGCGTTGCTCTGCACCATCTGCACCGGCCGCCTCATCAGCAATTAAATGTTGATGCTCAATACGCAGTTCCTGCAGTAAATCCTCCATTGTTTTTTCATCCATCTCCTGCAATTTCTTCAACCGCTTTTCCCTGTTCTGTAATGCATGCTCTATACATTGTTCCATTTGATTCCGCCTCCTTTTGCCTGTAGTATGCCACAGCCATATAAAACTATGCGTAAAAAATGAAGGTTAACACACAGCAATTCTACATTACTTTATCTGAAACAACAAAAACAGCTAATACATTCTTTTTCAAGACACTGTATTAGCTGCATTTTTTCATAATATTTTTACTATTACTTAAATTAAATTGATATCCTCATTTTGAATCACTTTTTTTACAGTACGCATAGAGCACATCTTCCCGCACATGGTGCAACTGTCCTGATGCTCCGGTGTGGATTCGGCCCGATACCGTCGTGCCTTTTCCGAATCCAACGCCAGCTCAAACTGTTTCTCCCAATCCAAAGCAGCACGAGCCTTGCTCATAGCATCATCCCATTCCCGCGCGCCCGGTACATTTTTGGCAATGTCACCTGCATGAGCAGCAATTTTAGCTGCAATAATGCCTTCCTTCATATCTTCCAGATTAGGTAAGCGCAAATGCTCTGCCGGTGTCACATAACACAGGAAGTCTACCCCCTTGGAGGCTGCCAAAGCACCACCGATAGCAGAGGTAATATGGTCGTAACCAGGAGCCACATCGGTTACCAATGGTCCCAGCACATAAAACGGCGCATTATGGCACAGTTTTTTCTCCAATATGACATTGGCCTCGATTTCATTGATTGCCATATGGCCCGGACCTTCAATCATAACCTGTATATTGCGCGCCCATGCCCGTTTGGTTAATTCCCCTAAAATCATCAGCTCTTCAACTTGAATATTGTCTGTGGCATCGTGAATACTGCCGGGACGGCAAGCATCTCCCAAACTCAAGGTCACGTCAAATTCCTCACAGATATCCAAAATCTCATCAAAACAAGTGAACATAGGATTCTCTTTATTGTTCAGCTCCATCCAGGCAAAGAGCAGAGAACCACCCCGGGAGACAATGTGCGTGAGACGGACGTTGTCTTTGATTTTGTCGGCAATGCGTTTTACCAAACCGCAATGCACTGTCACAAAATCAACGCCATCCAGCGCATGCTGACGAACAACGCGAATAAATTCTTCTTCGGTGATATCCTGCAGCTCTTTTTCCAGATAACCCACTGCATCATACATGGGCACAGAGCCAATCATGGCAGGACTCATGGCAACCAGCTGTTCACGGAATTCACGGGTTTTGCCGTAGTTGCTCAAGTCCATAATGGCTTCTGCTTTCATGTCAATGGCGGTGCGGACCTTTTCCATTTCCTTTTCTAAATCACAGCAGTCCCGGGAAATGCCCAAATTTACGTTAATCTTTGTTTTCAAGCCCAGACCAATACCTTCCGGGCTTAGGCTGGTGTGCCGTTTATTGGCAGGGATGACTATAGTTCCTTCTGCAATGCGCTGCCGCA
>DKVF01000086.1:30538-62578 GCA_002491065.1 Peptococcaceae bacterium UBA7185 | reverse complement strand
CACCCCAACATTTGACGTAGCGCCAACAAAAAAGCCTCCGCAAAGTGTCTTTCCCAAAGAAATAGCACTTTACGGAAGCTTTTTATACTCAGTCAGAGAGCGCGGAAGGTTTGTGCAGCAAGCCGGGAAGAATATTGGTGAGAGAGCCGCACAAAATAAATACGATACCGATAATCATATGCACCGGAATATATTCATGCAAAATCAGAAACGCCAGAATCGGTGCTAACACAGGCTTAAAGAAAAATACCAGTGCAGCCGTATTTGCCGACGTTTTTTCCATGGCAATAAAGTAGGAGGCAAATCCCAGTCCTGTCACACCAATATATACAAAGAGCACCATAGGCAGGTTCTGCAAGGTATAACCTGTAAAAAAGGGAATATAGGCAAAATTCTGCAAACCATGGACCAAAAGGAAATCCGCAACTGCAGGAAGATGTCCTGCTGCCGCCAGGAGGATCAGCTCGACGCTGCCGAACAAAAAGCCGAAGCAGGTAACTACCACGCCGCCAAATTTATAACATTTTCGTTTGCCCAACACTGTATAAAAAGCAAAAATCAAAGTAGCAGACAGCGTTAACACGACTCCCAACGGCTCAATATCCATGTGAAGTGGGTCAATGATAAACACAATCCCCACAATATCCAAGAGCAGTGCTATTACATTCCGTATATAAATGGGCTCATGCAAAATCATATAGGCCAGCACCAGGACAAATAAAGGATTGCTGCTGAACAGTACTGCCACTACAGATGCATTGGCATGCAGTGTTGCCATTTGATAAAGCATCATACTGATTACAATTCCAATCAGCCCGAGAAAGGCAAAATAGCGTAAATCGGCTGCTTCCATACGTATCTGCTCTTTTTCCAAACGACGTAAGCTATTTAAGGCAAAGGGCAAGAGCACTAACCCTCCAAAGAAAAAACGTGAGAAGGTAACCTGTACCGGATTCAAGTCGCCTCCGATAAATTTTAACACAATCTCCATCAGACTGAAAAAAACAGTGGTCACTGCAATGCAGAAATATCCCTGTTTTTGATTTACCGACAACACAAGTCAAGACCTCTTTTCTGTTATAGCTTGCATGTTTAAACATTACAAACCTCTTATTCCAGCTTTCAATTATAGCACCTGCCGACAAAAATACAACTGTCTTTTGCACAAATTTTTTAATCTGTTTCACCAAACAACTTCCAATCCATATACTGATTAATATGAATGAAAGGAGGTTTTCCTTATGTCTTACCCTTCTATTGCCGTTTTTGGCGGCGATGCACGGCAAAAATGGCTGGCCCATACCCTGGAAGCGCAAAGTTTGCTTTCTGCCGTTTATGCAGTACCTGATTATCAGCCTTCTTCTCCCCATGTCACAGTACTGGAACATCCTGCCCAACTCTCTCAATATGCCTGTCTTGCAGGTCCTGTGCCATTTTGCCGCGAGGAGCAGCTTGTACTTCCCCATACGGCGGCACCCATGTCTCTTTCATCATTTTTAGCGTTTTTGCAGCCAGGTCAATGTGTTGCCGGCGGCAATTTTCCCGCTTCTTTTATTGCACAATGCCACGATAAACAAATTGACATTTACGATTATATGCAATCTTCCTCCTTGACACTGGCCAATGCTGCTCTCACCGCCGAAGGAATGCTGGCTGTATTGCTAACCCAAACACCCTATGCTCTGCAGCAGGCATCTATATTACTTCTGGGTTATGGACGCTGTGGGATGCTGCTGGCTCAAAAGCTTCAGGCTTTGGGCTGTTGGGTGACTGTTTGCGAAAAGGATACTTTTCGGCGTAGTCTGGCTGATGCGCAGGGTTTCGCCACACTCACACCGGAAGAATTGTCCGCTTCCTTACCTGCTCACCGCTTAGTTGTCAATACAGTACCGGAACTTCTGCTCACCGCGCCCCTGCTGCAACTGTTTCCCTCGGACGCACAGCTTTTTGACCTGGCTAGCGCGCCGGGAGGTATTGCGCAGGAAGCCGCCAAAAAACAAGGGTTATTTGTCCAGAGCTGTCCTGGTTTACCTGGCCGCACAGCACCGCAAACCGCTGGTCAAAAATTGGCCGCTGACCTCCTGAGCCATTTGCAAATTGTTGCACTCCCTCAGAAAGGATGATTTCTTATGACTATTGATTTTCACGACAAAGCCATCGGCGTTGCCGTTACTGGCTCCTTCTGTACCTTTCGGCAAGTGTTTGAAGAATTGGAATCCTTAGCGCAAACCGGCGCTTCCCTGTACACCATTTTTTCAGATAATGCCTATCACACCGACAGCCGTTTTGGAGCGGCTTCTGAATTTTTGGAAAAAGCCAGAAACATCACCGGAAAAGAACCCATCTCCACCATTCCCGATGCAGAGCCCATCGGTCCGAAAGCTCTGTTCGATATTCTGCTCATTGCCCCCTGCACTGGCAATACCCTCTCTAAACTGGCAAATGGTATTTCAGACACGCCTGTTTTGATGGCTGCCAAGGCACATCTGCGCAACAATCGGCCTCTGGTCATTTCTCTGTCCACCAACGATGCCTTGGGCATGAATCTGAAGAATATCGGTATTTTGCTCAACACAAAAAATATTTATTTTGTACCCTTCGGGCAGGATAATTATCGCACCAAGCCCAATTCTATGATTGCCCATACCAATCTAATCCCCCAAACCATTCAACAAGCACTGGATGGCAAGCAGATTCAACCTGTGATTCGCAGTCCCTACCCGGAAAACTAACAGAAACAAGCACAACGAAAGGAGTGACACGCTATGTGCGGAATTGCCGGATTCTACCAGACATCTTTTGATTATACGCAAAATCAAAAATGGCATGAACGGCTGGAAAAAATGAAAGACAGCTTAAAACGCCGCGGTCCCAATGAACAGGACGTGGTTCTCTATCCCCATGCGGGATTGGCGCACACCCGACTGGCCATCATTGATTTGGCCAAGGGCCATCAGCCCATGACCAAAACAGAGGGCCAGCGCCGCTGCACCATCGTATATAACGGTGAATTGTATAACACCGCCCAATTACGCCAAAAATTGAATTCTTATCCTGTACTTTGGCAGACCAAGAGCGACACGGAAGTAATCTTGAATGGCTATTTTTTTTGTGGCACAGCATTTTTCCAGGAACTCAACGGCATCTTTGCTTTCGCCATCTATGACAGCCAGGAAGACGTCCTATTGCTCTGTCGAGATCGTCTCGGCGTAAAACCGCTGTTTTATCAACAAGTCGCTGAGGAAGTCATTTTCGGCTCTGAGCAAAAGGCGCTCTTTGCGGCTGGCATCTCGCCTGTTATCAAAGCTGACGGCTGGGGAGAAATTCTGGGACTGGGCCCGGCCCGCACACCGGGACACGGCGTATTTTACGATATGAAAGAGGTATTACCAGGACATTATTTATCCATCCAAGGCAAGCAAATCCGCGACAATATCTACTGGCAGCTGCAGGCGAAGCCTCATGAGGATACTTATACCGATACGGTGCAAATTGTCGCTGCACTGGTGGAGGATAGTGTAGAGCGACAAATGATTTCTGATGTGTCAATCTGCACCTTTCTCTCAGGTGGATTAGACAGTAGCCTGGTATCCGCAATCTGCGCTCGAAAATTAGCCAAAGAAGGAGAACAGCTACATACATTCTCTTTTGATTTTGTCGACAATGATAAAAATTTTCAGGCCAATAGTTTTCAATCCTCGTTGGATCGTCCTTTTGTGGAGCTGATGGTAAAACACATCGGCAGCCAACATACCTATCTGGAATGTACCAACCAAAAACAGGCAGACTATCTCTACAAAGCTGTAGATGCCCGCGATTTGCCCTGCATGGCCGATGTGGAATCCTCCCTGCTTTATTTCTGCAGTCAGGTGGCGCAGCACAATCGCGTGGCGCTCACCGGCGAATGCGCCGATGAAATCTTTGGCGGATATCCCTGGTTCCATCAGCCGGCAGCGCTGCAGCGGCATCATTTTCCATGGTCCTATCAGATGGACGCCCGCACTGCACTTTTGCGGGATGATTTTTTGAGTGAAGTGGATTTAGAAGCATACGCCCAGCAAGCTTATGACAATACCATTGCTGCCACACCGCGGCTGGAAGGGGAAGCAGGGTTGGAGGCACGTCGCCGGGAAATCGCATATCTCAATGTTGTCTGGTTTATGGCCACACTCCTTAACCGCATGGACCGTACCAGTATGTATTCCGGCCTGGAAGCTCGCGTCCCTTTCGCCGATCATCGCATCTTAGAATATGTCTATAACATCCCCTGGGAAATGAAATGCCATAATGGACACACCAAAAGTCTGCTGCAGGAAACTGGCCGCAATTTGCTTCCTTTAGAGGTATTATATCGCAAAAAGAGTCCCTATCCTAAAACGTATGATCCCGCCTATGAATCCCTCTTGCGCAATCGTTTGCTGGAAGTCTTAGCCTATCCCAACTCTCCTCTGCTGGATATCGTAGACGTCAAAAAAGTGCATACTTTTTTAGATACACCATCCGATTACGGCCGCCCTTGGTTCGGTCAGTTGATGGCAGGACCACAAATGATGGCCTATTTGCTGCAGATTAATTATTGGATGACAAAATATAAATTGTAGCGCACGTTGCATGCAAAAGGCTGCTGCCAAAATCAACTGACAGCAGCCTTTTCCTCTGCGTAACTCCTCTTTTTTATTCATAGCCTTTCACTGCTGCACCTTTTTTATTTTGAGCTGCCGCATGATTTACGTTCCTAAAGAAAAGATTTCTTTTCCAGCTGAAAAGTCTTTTTTCTCTGCAATCTGCAATTCGCAGAAGCTTAACCTTTCCACAACTGATACAGCGTAAACCATTATTCCAGTTTTTGAAATTCCCTTTGCAATCGCCCAATGATTTTCTTTTCCAATCGTGAAATATAGGACTGTGAAATTCCTAATAAATCTGCCACTTCTTTTTGCGTGCGTTCTTCACGCCCTCGCAGACCAAACCGTAATTCCACAATGGTTCGTTCCCGTTTGGACAATTTCGACATGGCGGTTTGGAGTAGAGAATAATCAATGTCTTTTTCAATATACTGATAAATGGTGTCTTCATCTGTCCCCATCACATCAGACAAAAGCAATTCATTGCCATCATAGTCAATTTTTAAAGGTTCATCCAAACTGACTTCATACCGCATTTTGCTGGTGCGGCGCAATTGCATCAAAATTTCATTTTCAATACAGCGTGAGGCATAGGTGGCCAGCTTAATTTTTTTTGTGTTGTCAAAGGTATTGACAGCCTTGATTAACCCAATGGTTCCAATCGAGATTAAGTCTTCCACCGGAATACCGGTATTTTCAAATTTGCGGGCAATATAAACCACCAGCCGCAGATTGTGTTCAATCAATGCCGTACGCACCTTTGCACCATCCTGCTCCATTTTGCTCAACAGCAGCTGCTCTTCCTCCGGCGTTAAAGGCGGCGGCAAGGTTTCATTGCTGCCAATATAATAGACGCCCTCCTGCAAATGCAGTTTCTGCACCATCCAAAGCAAAATTAGATTCACTTTTTGCGGTAACTTCATTGTACTACCCCTCTCTTAAAATAGCTCTGGCTGTACCAGTCCCTGATAGGTCCCATAAGGAGAAAATTTTTGCTCTGATAATGCTACAATCACATTTGTATATACGTTATTTTCTTCTCCATGTTGTAAAATCAGGCGGTCCGGACGAAATCCCAGCAACATCCCTCTCTGTCCCACTGCCTGATAAGGAATCAACCGCCAATATCCGGTCAGCTCTTCTTGTTCTACCATCATAAGCAATAATTCGGCAGCATTCCTCTTTGTTTCTTGCAACAAAGTCCCCAGCTCAGGAGAAAATAACGGCAACAAACTGCTTTGTTCTGCTACAATGACCGGTTGCCCACTCAAAGGATCGGTTAAATGATTTCCTGTATCCAACAATAAACGTAACGTCACCTGCCGTTCCTGAAAAGAAATCTGTACAGTTACAATCTCCGGTATCGCAGCAATATCCTGCCGCAAACAATGCCGCAAGAAAAATATAACTCCCAAAACTAAACTAGCTGCTACAATCAGCCAAAATAGTTGGAAATCTATTTGCACTAAAGCAACACCGTTCCATGTTGGCAAAGAATACTGGCCAAACAAAAACATTGCGGCAATAGAAGCGCCTCCCAATACAAAAGAAATCAAGTAGAAATAAATAACAGATTTCAGATAATTTCGCCAACGTATAAAAGGAAAAGCCATATATAACATTCCAAGGGAACAACCGATTTTGATTGGCAGCGCTTGCAGCCATTCTGCATGAGGCAGAAAAACCGCAATAGAATAACACGCCCCCAAAAAAGCTGCGGCAATCAATCGGCCACGCTTTCCCGCAATTTGCGCCATATTGCCTGTAGCCCATAAAATTAACCAATCCATAAGGAAATTTACCAAGAATAGTTCGTCAAGATAAACGGTCATGGCTCGCGCTCCCATCCGAACAAACTGTTTTCTTTATTATATCTTGTTTTTACAGAGAAAGCTGTCGATTTGAGGATGTAGATTTTAAATTTTTCTGCAGAAAGAAGGTAAAAAAATGCGCAAAAAAGCTGAATTATGCTTCAAACAGTTGAAACATAATTCAGCTTCTGATATAACATATAGAGCTTTTCCTGCCTGCAAAATGCTAGACGCACTTAATTTTTCTTTCTCAACAGGAACTCAGGAATAATTACTCCGTCTAATACAGATTTGCTTTCTGGAATCTCACCCCGCGTCTGGTTTTGCTGATGAGCAGGACGTACATTGTCTTTTGCGATTACATTCGCTTTTTTCTCTGCCGGAGCAACCCGCTCTGCAGGCTGTGGCTGATTAAACCCTGTGGCAATGATTGTAATTTTGATTTCGTCAGAACCATTGTCCTCATCAAAAGCACCAAACATGATATCTGCATCTGTCCCAGCCGATTCATAGATAAAATCAGCTGCCTCCTGTGCTTCCAACAAAGTAAGATTGCTGCCAGAAATATTGAGCAAAATCCCTCTCGCGCCTTCAATGGACAATTCTAACAATGGAGAAGAAATTGCAGCTTTTGCTGCTGTCACTGCACGGTTTTCACCTTTTGCCAAACCAACACCCATCAAAGCGACACCGGTATTTTCCATAATTGCCCGTACATCCGCAAAGTCTAAATTAATAATCCCTGCTTTGGCAATGGTGTCGGAAATGCCCTGCACGCCTTGACGTAAAATATCATCAGCAAAAGAAAACGCCGATTCCAGTGTTGTATTTTTGTCGGCAATCTGCAACAGTCTATCATTAGGAATAGTTACAATAGAATCCACCTGCGCTGATAATTTTTCCGTACCCTCCAAAGCCTGCTTCATGCGGCGTTTGCCTTCAAAAGAAAATGGCTTTGTCACAATACCGATGGTCAATGCACCAATACTTTTTGCCACTTCAGCTACAATCGGCGCAGCACCTGTCCCTGTACCGCCGCCCATACCAGCTGTTACGAATACCAAATCGGCACCTTTTAGAGCCTGCGTCAATTCCTCTCTGCTTTCCTCTGCAGATTTACAGCCTACTTCAGGATTGCCACCGGCACCTAAACCACGAGTCAACTTTCCACCTAACTGAATTTTGGTCGGAGCTTTCGAAAGTTCCAATGCCTGCGCGTCGGTATTTGCTACAATAAACTCAATTCCTTCGACATTTGCAGCAATCATTCTGTTTACCGCATTGCCGCCACCGCCACCAACACCAATTACTTTTATGCAGGCTAAATTTCCAGTTTCATTCTTCTCCAGTTCAAACATTTCTACACGCTCCCCCAATTTATTTCAATTGTTATGATCTCAACTTAATGATCGGCGAATCTTCATAACGCATATCAATATACAAAATCTGATCTGCTGCAATTGTTTGTCCCACTACAGTGGTTAAAATCTGATCCAAATCTTGCAAACGCTGTTCAATCTGATCCAGCCCGCCAAGACGTACTTCTAATTTTTGATTCGTATATGCTAAAATATAATACTCTTGTCCAACATTTAACTCAGCAATATTGCTCAACAATGTTTCATCGCATTCCTGTAAAATTTCCAAAGCCTGCTTTAGTTTTTCATTTTTAATGAACCCACCGATGGTCGGTAACTCGCTAAACTCCACGCCGCTAATTACAGGAAGGTTATAATTACTCAGCGTTTGCTGAATTGCCAGAAGTCTACCCTCCTGGTCTACCTGCGCATAGCCATCACTGGTTACGATATAACCAATGGCTTTACGCTCTGTGACAACAATCGTCAGCTTATTCGGCAAAGCTCTTCGTATTTTCACCTGCTCTACAAAAGGATTGACACGTAATCGCTTCTCAGCAGCCCAAGTGTTTACGAAAAAGAAATTTTCCCCTGACTGAATGCCCGACAGTGAAACTGCCTTTTCACTAGTAAGCGCTTGATTTCCTTCTACACCAATCTCATCAACCTGAAAGAAAGGTAAATATCCCAACAGATATAACAAAATCAAAAAAAGACCCATTGAACCAAACAGCTTGAGGAACCTTATTCTACTTCGCCGAAATCTTCTTTTTGGCGCCCTTTCTTTTTGACTCACTGGTATTTCACTCTCTGTGTGCGACTTATAATCGTTCAAAACAACAATTTTGTCTTGTTTTTTCATTATACCACAACTTTACACTGTTCTCTATTTTATTATAGCAAAGGATTGAAAGGCTGTCTACTGCCCTTTCAAAGATTTTCTTTACCTAATACTAAAATTTCTTCCTCTAACCACACACCGGTTTGCTCCTCTACTGCCTGCTTGACCCGTTTTATCAACTGTAAAACATCCTCGCAGGTAGCCTTTCCTGTGTTTATGATAAAATTACTATGTTTTTGTGATACCATAGCATCGCCCTGTTTCCAACCTTTTGCGCCCACCATTTCAATTAATCTGCCTGCTGCTTCCCCTGGAGGATTTTTAAAAATACTGCCGGCACTGGGATATTCTACCGGCTGTTTTTCTTTCCGTAATGCCGTATGTTTCTGCATGCGCGCTTGAATTTCCTCTTTATTTCCTTTATTTAACTCTAATTTTACAGAAATAATTACCAAATCCTGCTCCTGCTTAAAACGGCTGTTGCGATAGGCAAATTCGCAGTCAGCTGAATCTAAAGTAACCAACTTTCCTTTTTTATCACAGCAGATCACTTGCCTCACAATATCGGAAATTTGTCCATCATAGGCACCAGCATTCATTACCACCGCACCACCAATGGTACCAGGAATTCCGGCAGCAAATTCCAATCCAGAAAGCCCTGCTGCCGCAGCTTTTTGGGCTAATACCGGAAGGGGAACCCCCGCTTCCGCTGTGATATAGGGGGAAGCTATCTCCATCTTGCAAAGGCTGCCGCCCAGTTGAATCACTGTGCCTGCGATGCCTTCATCAGCTACCAGCACATTAGAACCGCCACCCAACACATGACACAGCTCTTCTGTCCGCTGTATTTCCAGCAACGCCTGCTGAAGCTCTTCAACAGTTTCGGGCTGCAGCAGTACTTCAACAGGACCGCCAATGCGCCAGGTTGTATGATTACACATTGGTTCATTTTTTTTGACCTTCATAAAAATCACCCAAACACTTTGTTCAAATTTCTTTGTGCTTTAAATCTTCCACCAGCTGCATAGAATTCTGCCAAATGTTTCCGGCTCCCATCATTAACACCATATCGCCCGGTTGAACAAACTTTAGTAAAAATTCATTCAAGTTCTCTCTATGCACCAATTGTACCGGCTGATTCATGCAATCAATAATTACTTGACTTTCTGCTCCCTCAGACAAATTCTCCCCAGCAGAATACACATCCGTTAAAATTACTTCATCAGCCAGTTTAAAGCTCTCTGCAAATTTATCTGCTAAAAATTTTGTACGACTGTACCGGTGGGGTTGAAATACTGCCACCAAACGACCATTATGTACGCCGCGTGCCGCTTGAATGGTAGCCGTAATTTCTGTAGGATGATGGGCATAATCATCAATAATCTGGACATTATGCACATGTCCTAATAGCTGAAAACGACGTCTTGCACCGCTAAACTGCGCCAACCCATTTGACATTTCTGCAAAACTCATACCACACACTAAACCAGCTGCCACAGCCGCCAAACCATTGCTGATATTATGTTGTCCTGGAACTGCCAGCCGCAATGTGCCTAACAACTCTCCATTAAAAAACACATCTGCCAAATTTAAACCTTGCTCATAACGCCAGTTTCGCCCTTGTAACTGTGCATCCTCAGAAAATCCATAAGAAATCATCTTGCCAGGAATCAAATTTGCCATTTTTCTTGTCTCTTCACAGTCATAATTCAACACCACAACACCATGATCGCCAGTTTTCCTAATAAAAGCAATAAACGCCTGACGAATTTCGTCTAAATCTTTGTAATGATCAAGATGGTCTTCTTCTACATTGGTAAGCACAGCCATCCAAGGCAACAGATTAAGAAAAGAGCCGTCGCTCTCGTCTGCTTCCGCTACAAGCAAATCTCCTCGCCCGCTTTTTGCATTGCTGCTGATTTGCGCAATTTCTCCGCCCACTACAATTGTAGGATCCTTCCCTGCCAGTTCCAACATCAAAGCAATCATGGAGGAAGTTGTTGTTTTTCCGTGAGCACCTGCTACACAGATTGCACGCTTATGTTCCATGAGCATCGCCAACATCTGCGAACGATGCAGGATTTCGATTCCTAATTTTCGCGCCTGTATCAGCTCTTCATTATTTTCACGAATCGCACTGGAGCGCACCACAATATCGATCTTTTCTGTGATATTTTCCGCCTTTTGCCCAATATGAATGATTGCACCTTTTCTTTGCAACCTTTCGGTTACATTTGACGTTTTGATATCCGAACCTGAAATATGACATCCCCAATCCAGCAAAATCTCCGCAATCCCACTCATACCGATTCCGCCGATTCCCATGAAATATATGTGTTTCTCTTTTAAATTCTGCACCTGCAATCCCCCCTAGCTATATTGCTCTATCAATTGAATAATTTGATTCAACGCATCTCTTTTCCCCATACTACGCGCATTTTTTGCCATATTTTCCCGTTTGTCTTTATTTTGATATAAATCCAAAATATTCTGACTGAGCAGAGAACTCGATAAATCGCCATCAAGAATTACAATCGCTGCTTGCTGAGCTTCCAGGGCCCTCGCATTATATTCCTGATGATTTTCCGCTGCGTAAGGATAAGGTATCAAAATCCCCGGCAATCCGCAAGCCGTAATCTCAGCTAGAAATGTTGCGCCAGCTCTGCCTACGCAAAAATCTGCAGCTGCTAAACCATATTGCATCTCATCCAAATAAGGTTTTATAATAATTTGCGGATATTGCTTCAAATCTATTCCTTTTGTTGTAATAGCCTGCAAAGTGTCCTCATAATCGCTGTTACCAGTCAAATGTAAAATCTGCAGATCACTATGCTGCACCAATCGTGGATATGCAGCAGCCATCGCTCTGTTTAAGCTCCGTGCCCCACGGCTTCCGCCACTAACCAGCAACGTTGTTTTTCCACCAGAGAACCCAAAGTAGGAGAGCCCCTCTTCTTTTCTTGCATTTAAGACTTCTTGCCGTACTGGCAATCCAGTAACCTTGATCCGCTCTTTATGTACAAAATATTTTTCAGAGGCCTGGAAATTCACCATAATTTGATTGGCGAAATGCGCTAAAATTTTATTCGTTACACCAGGGAAGGCGTTTTGTTCATGTATCATAGCTGGAATACCTGCCATCCTAGCGGCCAATACTACCGGTCCACACACATAACCGCCCGTGCCAATCACCAAATCTGGTGCAAATTGCTTTACTATTTTTCTTGCCTCCAAACACCCGCCTCCAGCTTTACCCATTGCTTTCAACAAAGCCGGACTGATTTTTCGCGGAAGCCCCTCCACTGCAATGGTCTGAAAAGGAACACCCCTTTGGGGGACGATTCTATTCTCCAAACCTTTTTCTGTGCCTACATATAATATTTCCCATGCGGGACGTAAATACTTGATTCTTTCGGCAATCGCTAAAGCCGGATAAATATGTCCACCTGTACCGCCGCCTGCCAGTAGAATACGCATCTATTACACCACCTTATTTTTCTGTATTTATTTTTTATAAGAATACCATTAATGTCTCATATATCGGGACATATTTAACAAGAAACCTACTGTCGCCAGCATAAAGGATAGTGACGTTCCGCCATAGCTTATAAAGGGTAGAGTAATCCCTGTTACCGGCATTGCACCCACAGCAACGCCAATATTTACCATAGCTTGAATTCCAATTACTGCTGTTAAACCAAATGCTGTCAGCGACTTAAATTTATCGTCTAAATGTAATGCTATATAAAAACCACGCCAAATAAACATTGCAAATAAAAGAATTACAAATGAACCACCTACGAATCCTAGTTCCTCACAAATAATAGAAAAAATAAAGTCCGTATGTCTTTCCGGCAGATAAAAGAGCTTTTGTCGGCTTGCACCTAAACCAACACCAAAAAGCCAGCCCGAACCTATGGCATAGAGGGATTGCACAACCTGATATCCTGTATTACTGGGATCGGCAAAAGGGTCTAAAAACGCAGTAATCCGTTTCATACGATAAGGTTTAACCACAATCATGCCGATTACACCCAGTAATCCTATACCCATTGTACCTCCTAAATATTTCCAAGGTACCTCAGCGGCAATCATCATACATACCAAAGCCCCTGCAATGACGATAGCCGTACCCAGGTCCTCAATCACAACCAACCCCGGAATCACAGCTAAAATAAGCAACGTATAGAAAAAACCCTTAAACGTTTGCAGGTTTTTTTTGCCTATGGAGCTAAGCCACATCGCAAAAAATACGATCACCACCGGCTTGGCGATCTCAGCAGGTGCAAAACGCACAGTTGCCGTACCTAGCCACCGTTTGGAGCCGCCTACTTCTACACCGATTATTGGCAGCAACAACAGCATGATTACACAACAAATCATAGCAGGCACTGCTAACCCTTTAATAAACTCCGGTTTTATGTTCATCATGATAAACATAAAAACAAAACCAAGCGCCATAAAAATCAACTGCCGTTTAAAATAATGCAGCGCATCATTATAGTCAATCATGGCTTCATAAGAACTGGCGCTGAGAACCATGATCAATCCAATTGCCAGTAAAACTAATGTGATAAAAAACAGCAAAAGATCTGCTGGACCTCTTCGTTCCACAGCTACCACCCCCATTTATCTTGCAATCAAAACTCTGTCTACTCCAACGCTGCCACGATTTCTTTAAATAACTTTCCTCTTTCCTCATAACTGCGGAACATATCCCAACTTGTGCAGGCCGGCGATAAGAGTACGATATCGCCCGATTCTGCCAACTGGGCAGCTGTTGTCACACCTTCCGCAAAGGTATCAGCTGTCACATAATTATGGAAATCTACACTTTCTAAGGCCTCTATCAGTTCCGGTTTGGCCTGGCCCAAAACTACAGCCTTCTTTGCCCGTTGCTTTACTACACTGGCCAATTCGGTAAAGGGAACGCCTTTGTTTTTCCCCCCCAGAATAATCACAATAGGCCGATCGTAGGCTTCCAGGGCCTTTATTGTGGAATCTGGATTGGTTCCTTTTGAGTCGTTAATGTAAAGTACGCCACGCAAAGTACGTACCGGCTCCAGCCGATGCTCTACACCGGGAAACGTCGTTAATACTTCTCGAATCTTCTCTGGTGTCACACCGCTTAAATAAGCCAGCGTAATCGCACCCATAGCATTTTCCAGATTATGCCTCCCCTTTATCGCAATTTCATCTACAGTGCAGATGGAAATCTTTTTTCCTTCCCATGCCAGTATTATCTCTTCTCCATCCAGATAAACGCCCTCTTCTAGTTTATGCTGCTGGCTAAAAAATATCACTTTTCCTCTACTTTGGCTTTCCAATCCCCGCAAAGTTTCATCATCATAATTCAATACCAGATAATCGGAATCCTTTTGATTAGCAAATATTTTCGCCTTTGCAGCCAAATATCCTGCCATATCACCATGTCGGTCTAAATGATCCGGTGTCAAATTGAGTATTAGCGCCAAATGAGGGCAAAAGGAATCTGTAGTTTCCAATTGAAAACTGCTCACTTCCGCTACCACCACATCGTCCTTTTGTAAATCTGCCACATAGCTGATGATTGGCACACCGATGTTACCGCCTACAAATACTTGTTTTTCCGTTTTCTTCAGCAATTCTCCCGTTAACGTCGTCGTCGTCGTTTTCCCATTGGTTCCAGTAATGGCCACAAAAGGCGCTTTGCAATTTCGATAAGCCAATTCCAATTCGCCAATCACAGGGATATCATGTGCTTTGGCGTATACAACCGGCGGAATACTCAGCGGCACACCAGGGCTCATCAGAATATAATCCGGCTGAATCGCCGCCACATCCGGCTGCTCTCCCAAAAGTGTCTGGATTCCCAAATTCTCCAGTACATCAGTATCTTCTACTCGTTTCAGGTCAGTTAGCACAACATCTTCGCCCTGCTTGGCCAGAAATTCTGCAGCCGCTAAACCACTGCGCGCGGCACCAATCACCAATACTTTTCCCATCCGTTTGCACCTCTTCGAAAAATTCTCTGTATATTTTTTGTATCCATACTTCATATTAAACACGTTTTTCAGATAAATGCATAGACGCAAAATTTATAAATTCATCAATGTAATATTGTAGCATAGCAATGTCAAAAGCACTGCCGCTGCCGTAACTGCCCAGAATACACGCACAACTTTCCATTCTGACCAACCACACAGCTCAAAATGGTGATGTAACGGTGCCATTTTAAAAACCCGCACATGCTTCCATTTGTATACGCCAACCTGAATGATATCGGAAAACGCCTCAGCTACATAAATAATCCCAATCAATGGTAAAAACAACTCTGTCTTTGTCACTATAGCTAATGCTGCTACAGCGCCACCCAACGCAAGAGAACCAGTATCCCCCATAAAAACCTTTGCCGGATAATGATTAAATACCAGAAAGCCTAAGCAACTGCCTACCAATGCTGCACCAAAGATTACCACTGCATACTGCTGACACAAGATTCCAATCAACGTATAGCCCAGTGCTACAATCATTGTCACACCAGAAGCCAAACCATCCAAGCCATCTGTCAAATTCACCGCATTAGTTGTGCCCACCATCAAGAATACCGAAAATGGCGCATAAAACCAACCTAAATCTATTGTAACCCCAATAATTGGAATCATTACTTCTGTACTGATTCTTAAGAAGTGCAGCGCTAAAAAAATTAATAAGCAGGAAAAACCTAATTGCGCCACAATTTTTTGACCTGCTGTTAATCCCAGCGAACGCTTTTTTACAATTTTGATGTAATCATCCACAAAGCCAATCAGTCCAAATCCTAATGTGAACAATAATAAATAATAACCAATATAATTATCCCGTGCCAGAAAAATTGTGCCCAAAATTAAACTAAAGAAAAACATCACACCACCCATAGTAGGTGTGCCTTGCTTCTGTAAATGCCTCTGTGGGCCATCATTCCGTACACTCTGCCCAAATTTTAAGCGTCGCAGCGCCGGAATCATGACCGGACCTATCACAAGACACGTTCCAAGGCTGAGCACAAAAGCTAAGACGATTTGCCACATAATTTCACCCCATCATGTTCTGTACAATTTGCTCCATCTGCATCCCACGGCTACCTTTTACTAAGACAACATCATCAGCATGCACATATTGACGTAAAAGCGTAATTGCTTGCTCATTGTTTTCAGCCCAATCCACACGGCAGCCTGCTGCCTGTGCAGCTTCTCCAATCAACTTGCCTAACGCACCTACCGCAATTAAATAGTCGATTTTTTGCGCCGCAACAGCAGTCCCCACTTCTTTATGACTTTCTTCCTCATAACATCCAAGCTCATACATATCTCCCAGCACCGCAATTTTGCGGTCGCCTTTTTGTTGTACTAAAACGCCTAAGGCACTTTTCATAGAATCAGGATTTGCATTATACGCATCATTGATAATCTTAACGCCTTGTGCCGACACCGTCATCGCAAGCCGCATACCTGTCAATTTCACTTTCTGTAAAGTGTGTCGAATATCTTCCCAGCTTATACCTAAGCTGTGTGCTATCCCAATTGCAGCTAAACTGTTAGATACATTATGTACCCCTTGCACGGGTAGGACAATTTCCTGCTGCTCGTCTCCCCAATGCAATTGATAGCGGATTGTGTCTTCACCTTGGAAAATCTCATCGGCCCACAAATCCGCATGCTGCCCAGTAGCATCAAACCATAAAATCTTCCCTTTGCAAGAAAATAACCATGGCTGCAAAAACACTTCATCTTTTTTGTTCAGTACAATTATACTGTCTTCTTTTATATATGGCAATAACTCACATTTTGCTCGGGCTATATTTTCTTGTGAGCCTAAAAGTTCACAATGGGTTTTCCCGATATTCGTTATAATTCCATAATCAGGTTCCGCAATCCGACATAAAAAATCAATCTGTCCCAGACCACGCATACCCATCTCTACCACCACTGCTTTTGTATCTTTCTCCAGACCGCAAATGGTTAACGGCAAACCCAACTCATTATTATGGTTTCCTTTTGTAACAACAACATGCCCCAATGGTTCCAATAATGCAGCTAAGAAATCTTTTGTAGAGGTTTTTCCTGTACTTCCTGTTACGGCAATCACAGGAATTTGCACTTTACTGCGCTGCCAATGGGCCAGTTGCTGAATAAACAAAACGCCATCAGACACAAGAATATAATTCTGATAGTCATTTGCAGACAGTATTTCTTCTCTACTAATCACTACAGCTGCAGCACCCTGTTCTATTGCTTGGCGCAAATAACGATGTCCATCTGTCTTTTCACCAACCAGAGCGACAAACAAATCTCCTGGCTGTACCGTCCTACTATCAATTGCAATACCAGTTATCCATTTTTCATCATCTTCCTGGTAAGCATAGCCCAATGCCTCTGCAATATTTTTGATAGTTTCCCGCATAAATTTCCCTCCCCATATCCGAGATTTCTTTTTTCATCAGACTCCTTGTTTTACTGCTATAGCCTCCTGGGCAATCTCATAATCGTCAAAATGATGTTTCACACCCTGTACATCCTGATAATTTTCATGACCCTTTCCCGCCAATAATACCACATCACCAGTCTGAGCCATCATGATTGCATAAAAAATCGCTTTGCGCCGGTCTACCTCCACATGATAAAACTCCGGCTCCATATGTTTCGCTACCCCGGGCAGAATATCCTGCAAAATTCGTTTTGGATCCTCCGTGCGTGGATTGTCGGAAGTCACCACACAATAATCACTGAGATTTGCCGCAACTTCTCCCATTAAAGGCCGTTTTGTCCGATCACGGTCGCCACCGCAGCCAAACACAGTAATCACACGCCCCTTTGCAAAAGCCTGCGCTGTAGAGATCACATTTTCCAACCCATCTGGCGTGTGGGCATAATCTACGATTACACTAAACTCCTTCGTACCTGGTACACTCTGAAAGCGCCCGGCAATCCCATTTACCTGTTCCAGCGCCCCAATCACATTTTTCAGTGGAAAACCTAACGTTTCTCCTACAGCCAATGCCGCCAAGGAATTATACACATTGAAATTCCCCGTTAAGTGCAATTGCACTGGATATCCATCTACCTTGTAACTTACACCCGCAGCACCTATATGCACATCCTCTGCTTTCCAACTTGCATCCTTTTGCATACTATATGTGATTACTGGTACATTGGATGCAACCATAAAATGATTTGCCCATTCATCATCAGTATTAATTATCGCCGTCTTTTTCAAACCGGCTCTTTCACCTTTTTCACCAAGCATACGAAATAATTTTGTCTTCGCTTTGCAATAGTTCTCCATCGTAATATGATAATCCAAATGATCCTGTGTCAAATTGGTAAATACAGCAATATCAAAATCACAGCAAGTTACGCGATGCAATTCTAATGCATGAGAACTAACCTCCATCACAGCATAATGAATCCCTTCCTTCACCATGCGAGCGAACATTTGCTGCAATTCTAGTGCTTCTGGCGTTGTGCGGGAACCTTCTAAAATTTCAGATCCAATTCGGTTATGAATTGTACCGATTAACCCCGTTTTTTCTCCTTGTGCTTCAAGAATATGGCAAATTAAATTTGTCGTTGTAGTTTTTCCATTTGTACCAGTCACACCAATCAAGGTCAGTTTTTCACTGGGATGTTCATAAAAAGCGTTGCTGATTTGTGCTAATGCTAAACGACAATCCTCCACCAAAATCCATGAATATTCAGAAGAGCAATATGCCTCATCGGAAATCATAATCACCGCTGCACCGAGCTCCAAAGCCTGACGGATATACTGATGACCATCGTTTTGAAAGCCCTTCACCGCTACAAATAAATTACCTGGTTGCACCTTCCTGGAATCATATTGAATTCCTGTTATTTCTACACTTTCCATGACACACTGTTCCCTGTAATTTACTTCTTGTAATAAATCTTTCAGCACTTTCATGATCATAGGTCTCTCCCATCTATATCAGTTTTTTTGCATATCAAAAGTGATAAGCATCTACGCGTATACCCTCAAATAAATTTCATATTTTACATTGTACAAACTTTTGCTTAAAAACAGAAAAATGGACCGACTTTCGTCCATTCTTCCACCTTGTTTTTAATCCCAAATAGGTTCAGAGCCCACTGGCGGCGTTTGTTCTGTATCTGTGTCCAACACAACTTCTTCACCCAAAGTTTCTTCTGAATCTACGCCACTGGATTCAGATGTGTCTATTGCCCCATCTGGATTTTCCTCTATTTCCGTTGGTGCAGTGGAAATTGTTCCAAAGTCCACAAACAGTGCGGTTCCCTTGTCTACCAGTTGTCCCGCTTCTATACTTTGACCTGTGCACAAACCACTGCCATTCATCGTGCCGCTAAGCCCTATGCCGGCCAAAATTCTGTCAACCTCTTTAATCGTTCTCCCATACAAACTGGGCATTACCACTTGCGTACCTTCAACAGAGCCACAATAGAGATATACATTTCCCGTTTTTTGTACCTTTGTACCTTCTGCTGGAACAAAAGTATACAACACTTCACCCTGCGTTTCCACAATTGGCGTTAGCCCTACAGCTTTTATTGCTTCAATAGCATCCATTGGATTACTTCCTGATATATCTGGAACGGCTACTTCCTCCACCTTCTGAGTTTCTTGCAGAGTTACCTCTTTTGGCACTTCTAGATAACGCAATGTATCCTCCATAATATTTTTGAAAACAGGACCTGCTGTAGAGCCGCCGTGGGCGTCAATTGGTTCATCCACGATTACCAGGCAAGCTATCTGTGGTGCATCTGCCGGAGCAAAACCTGCAAAAGATACAACACGTGCTCTGGCTGAATATCCACCGTTTGCAACTTTTTCTGCTGTACCCGTTTTTCCTGCAATTTTATAGCCCTCTACTTGACCCTGTTTTCCAGTACCGCTTGATACAACAGTTTCCAGAATCGCCCAAACCTCACGGGCTGTTTCTTCTGATATCACTTGACGGACAACCTCGGGCTTTGTTTCTTTCACGAGGTTTCCATCTGGGTCCATAATTTTTTCAATAATATATGGTTTCATCAGTTTTCCGCCATTGGCCACTGAAGAAATTGCCGTGATCATCTGTATTGGCGTAAAGGCGTTGGACTGCCCAATAGACATTGCCGCCAAATCATAAGGAACCGCTGTTTTTTCTGGTACTATTAGGCTATCTGCCTCTCCAGGTAAATCAAGTCCTGTTGGTTTCGTCATGCCAAAGCCCTCTAAGTAATCATAAAATTTGCTCATTCCTAAACGACGGCTCACTTCTACAAACACAGGATTGCAGGAATTGGCAACGCCTTGTGTAAAAGTTTCTGCCCCATGCCCGATTTTTTTATGACAGTTCATTTTCATTTTTCCAATATATTGATATCCCGGACAATAGAAACTCTCATCTGCGCTTGTCACCCGTTCTTCCAATACCATAGCAGTCGTCAAGATTTTAAATGTAGAGCCCGGTTCATACAACCCATTTACTGCGAAATTGCTCCATACACTACTGTCAACGGCACCATAATCATTGGGGTCATAATCAGGATAATTACCCATAGCCAACAAAGCACCTGTTTTTACGTCCATCACCAAAGCAGTGGCACTGGCAGCATTTTGCTCCTGTACTACTTTTTTCAATTCCCGTTCTACAACATATTGAATTGTTTCATCTATTGTCAGATACAGATCGCACCCCGGCTCAGAAGGCACATACTTTTCAGTGGCATTTGGGAGTTCATTACCTACACCATCATATTCCATTAAAAATTTTCCAGAAGTGCCTAACAGTGTATTATCATACTGCAATTCAATACCATTCAATCCCTGATTATCAATCCCGGCAAATCCAATAATATGACTGGCAAGACTTCCTTTGGGATAAGAACGTCGAGATTCTTCCAAAAAATACACACCAGTATACTTTAATTCTTTCAATGCTTCAGCTTGCTCATCTGTAATGCGTCTTTTAATATAAGCGAAGCTTACATCCTTTTTAACCTTTTCTTCTATTTCACTTGCGTCAATTTCCAAAATTGATGCAAGACTTTGAATAACCTCATCTTTGTCTTGACGTTTCTCTGTATTTTCTCTCTGGTCCTCTTTACGGATCAGCTTAGGATTGATGTATACCGATTGACTAGCAATACTAATGGCCAAGGGATCTCCATTACGGTCATAGATGGTGCCGCGGTTTGCCTTGATGTCAATTTCCCGTAAACGTGCATTCAATGCACCGCTTTCTAATTTGGATGCATTGAATAATTGTTCATAGCCCAATTTTCCAGTTATTCCTAATGCAACAACAAAAAAGATCACCAACACAACGATCATTCGTTTTTTCATACCTTCGCTCATTTTCTCATCATCCCAACTCCAATTTTATCAAGGCATGATTGTTCCTATAATGTCCTTTACCTGATTGGCGGCCTGATCTAAGCTGCCTTCATCCCCACTCTGCTTTTCTGGCTGCTCAATCTGCGGCAGATAGATAATTTCCCATTCATTAGGTTTATGCATGCCCATGTTGTTAACCGCTATATTCTCTACGTTTTGCAATTCACCCATGGCGGCAATTTGTTTTTTTATTTTTTCATTTTCATCTTGTACGGTTTTTAACTCATTCTTACTTTGACTGATTTGATAGCCCAAATTTTGAATATAAGTATACTGCACCACCAGCGCCATACCTAAGAGAAAAACTACAAATAGCGTAGAAATATGCTGCGCCAATGCCAGATGTTTCGCCTTTTTTTTCTTTTTTTGCGCAGGGCGCATCACTTCTTCTTCATATCGATAATCTCGTGCTACCGCATTTGCTGTATACATATAGTAATTCTGAGAAACATTCTGATATTGTTTTCGTTGGCTATTATACGTTTCCTTATGCCGTGTACTTTGCGCACAATTGCGCTGCGCATAATTCACAGACGCATTCGACCGCTTAATCTCCCTTTTCATATCTATTCATTCCTCTCCAACAATAGAATCCTGTGTTTTAAACAATTTTTTTCACAGCCCGAAATTTTGCACTCTTTGCTCGAGAATTCAACTCCAGTTCCTCCAATGACGCAGTAACTGGTTTTCTCGTCAAAATTTCTACCTCCGATACCTTGTCACACTGACAAAACGGCAATTCCGGTGGACAAACACAATCGCTGGCAAAATAACGGAACTGTTCTTTCACAATACGATCTTCCAATGAATGAAATGAAATAATACCTAATCGTCCACCTTTTTTCAGATGTTTGACCGCTACTGCAATTGTGCGTTCTAATACCCCTAATTCGTCATTGACCTCAATGCGAATAGCCTGAAAAGTGCGTTTTGCCGGATGGGATCCTTCCTCCCGAGCCCCTTTAGGAATGGCTCGTTTGATGATATCAACTAATTCCCCTGTGGTATCAATAGATTTGTTTCTACGAAATTCTACAATAAACTTTGCAATCCGTTTGGCCCAGCGTTCTTCTCCGTATTCTTTCAAAATACGGACCAATTCCTCTTCCTTATAGGTGTTTACCACATGCCAGGCATCTAATATCTGTTCCTGATCCATACGCATATCCAAAGGAGCATCCTGCATATAACTGAATCCGCGCCCTTTTTCGTCCAGTTGGTGAGAGGATACGCCAATATCAAACAATATACCGTCTACACCTTCTGGAGCATACAAATTCAATATTTCATCTAATTGACTATAATTGCTGTGCACGTAAGTTACACGTTCCGAATAAGCTGACAAATTCTGTCTTGCCGCTTCTAAAGCCTCTGTATCTTGGTCAATTCCTATTAAGTATCCGTCAGGACCGCTGCGCTCTAAAAACCCCCGACTATGTCCTCCTCCACCTAATGTACAATCTACAAACAGTTCACCTTGTTTTGGCGCCATAATCTCCATAATTTCTTGAAACAATACCGGAATATGCTTGAATTCCATTGCTCAACCTCCACACTCAAATGATATAGCCCAATTCAGCCATTTTCGTCGCCATTTCCTCCGGCGTAGCCGTGCCGGCCAGATAGGTTTCACGTACCTGTTTATCCCAAATTTCCAGCCGATTTCCCGCACCTGCAATCACAACATCCTTCGACAATTTCGCAAATTCCCGCAAATTAGGCGGTAGCATAACTCGCCCCTGTTTGTCTACTTCTCCCTCCGTTGCACCGGAAAAGAAAAAGCGAACAAACGCGCGTACATCGGCTTGTCCCAGAGGCAGCGACTGAAGCTTTTCTTCAAAAGCAGTCCATTGATCTAGTGGATATACAGAGAGACAGCCATCCAGACCTTTGGCAATGATGAACGTATCTCCCAGTTCTTCTCGTAACTTAGCCGGAATAATCACACGGCCTTTTGCGTCAAGCGTATGCTCATACTCGCCAAAAAACATCTAAATGGCCCTCCCTTCCTTCTGTATTTTTACAACAATCCCTTTTACAACAATATGAAATCCTGTCTTACAGCATAATTTTAAACCACAACACACCATTTACTACTACTTTATACCACTATACACCACTTTTTGTTTAAAATCCAATACAAATACTTCCTCCAACCTAATTGTAACCAATTTGTAACTTTTGTAAGAAACATGTGTTTTATTGCATTTTACAAGACTTAAAAATTGCCAAAAATAAAATCTCACTTACTCTTTCTCAATAAAAAAAATCATGCTATAATAAAAGACATCTTATCCCATTTTTTATTACTTCAGAAAGGTGGCTTCACCATGAAGAAATTACAGAAACATGTGCCTCCTTCCGTGCAAACGCCAGAACCCTTCAGCGGTACAACGCCTGAGCAGCTGACGCAGCTTGCAAAAATAACGGAGGAACTCACACGCACCATGGAAAAAACACGGATTGCAGAGTATGTAGAATACCTGGAGCATCCGGGAAGACTTCTGTTGACCAATTTTCTGATTGGTATCGCCAGAGGTTTGGGCAGTACCATTGGTTTAGCTATCGTAATAGGGGTATTTGCTTATTTTGTGCAAAAACTTGTTATGTTAAATTTGCCTGGCATCAGTGATTTCATCACGCGCTTCATTGTTATGATTCAGAATAATTACAACATGATCAAATAACCACTTTATCTTATAGAAAAGGAGTTCTCTCTTTATCATGTATTTTTATTTTCCCATTGTATTTTTTCTTTTACTGGACCAATTCGTAAAATATCTGGTACGCACAAATATGGAATTAGATCAATCTATCCCCATCATTTCTGGTATTTTTCATCTCACTTACATCGAAAATCCCGGCGCAGCCTTTGGAATTTTGGCCAATCGGCGTCTTCTATTTCTCTTGCTGACAATTATCATCGTAGGCGTTATGTTCTATCTCTATTTTCAATTGCGCCAGAAAAAATCACTCACAGCCTTCAGCCTTGGACTTGTGATCAGCGGTGCCCTTGGAAATTTTATCGACCGTTTTTTCCGTGGAACTGTCACCGATTTATTTGATCTGCGTATATGGCCGATCTTTAATATCGCCGACATCTGTATCTGTGTCGGTTTAGCTTTACTTTGTTATTTGCTACTTTTTAAAGGAGAAGAACTATAATGGACATCTTTGAAGCACAAATTACCACCGCAGAAAGCGGTACACGGCTGGACACCTATCTGGCGGCAATATTAGATGGGATATCCCGTTCTTATATACAAAAGTTAATCAGCGAACAACGCATTCTCATAAACAGTCGTCCCGTAAAGGCCAATTATAAAATTAAGACTGCTGATCAAGTATTCGTAGAAATTCCTGATGCCGCTCCCATTGATATTTTGCCGGAGCCCATGGATTTGGATATTGTCTACGAAGACGGAGATATGCTTATTGTGAATAAACCAATGGGTATGGTAGTGCATCCTGCCCATGGCCACTATCACGGTACATTGGTCAATGGTCTTCTCGCACACTGCACAGATTTATCCGGCATCAATGGTAAAATGCGTCCTGGTATTGTCCATCGTATTGATAAAGACACTTCCGGTCTTTTAATGATTGCCAAAAACGATATGGCCCATCAACATTTGGCCGCGCAATTAAAAGAGCACAGTACAAAACGAGCTTACTACGCTCTGGTGCAAGGTGTCCTCAGTGAACCTGCCGGTCTAATCGACGCACCTATCGGTCGTCATGAAACAGAGCGCAAAAAAATGGCAGTGAATCTAAAAAACGGAAAGGAAGCCCGCACGCATTATTATGTAAAAGAACGATTTGCCCGCAACACCTTTATTGAATGTCGTCTTGAAACCGGCCGTACCCATCAAATTCGCGTACACATGGCATATCTGGGACATCCTCTTGTGGGGGATCCTTTATATGGCACCCGTAAAAGTAACTTGGATTTTCCCGGACAGGCTCTGCACGCATATGCCTTGGGCTTCATCCATCCGCGAACTGAAGAACCGTTGTATTTTGAAGCCCCATTACCCCAACACTTTCAAGCTGTATTAAAAGAATTGGCACAAGGAGTGTGAATACCATGACCAGCAACACCATTCTCATGGATCAATCGGCAATCAATCGTTCGCTGAGCCGTATTGCCCATGAAATTTTGGAGCGCAACAAAGGAACCGACCACTTAGCCTTTATTGGTATACGCAGCCGCGGTATTCCCCTGGCATACCGTTTGGCGCAAAAAATATTTCAAATCGAAGGACAAGACATTCCCGTAGGTGAACTGGATATCACTTCTTACCGCGATGATTTAGGAGAATATGCTGCCCACGCCGAATTTCCAGCTAATAAACTTCCCTTTGATGTAACCGGAAAAAAAATTATCCTCGTAGATGATGTGCTTTTTACCGGCCGTACCATTCGCGCTGCATTAGATGCCATTATCGACTATGGTCGGCCTAAAAATATTCAATTAGCAGTACTGGTTGATCGTGGCCACCGCGAACTGCCTATCAAAGCTGACTTCGTAGGCAAAAGCATTCCCACCTCTCACTTAGAAGGAATTCATGTCTGCCTTACGGAAACGGACAAAATTGATGAGGTCGTACTCATCCGAGCTGAAAATTCCAAACAGAATAAAGACATTTTGTAATCATTTTTATCAATTTTTTTGTATATTTATGTTTCTAGACGGCGATTGTGCCGTCTTTTTTATTTTTTTTCATCATATCACGATCACTTTTTTTCACAACGTTCTAAGGTTATTCTATGCTGCATTTCTTCCAAAGCTTTCTTCCACCTTATACGCAAAATATCATCAGAAAAAAACAATATTTTTCATTTATTCCGTTTACAAATGAGTTTTTTTTTGTTATATTATTCGTATATGTATAGAAACGCATCTAAATTAAGAAATTTTATTTAGATATCACAGGAGGGATATTCAATGTTAAGTGACAGCATGCGTGTATTTATCACTGTTGCTGATAAAAAAAACTTTTCCAAAGCTGCCAAAGCGCTTTCTTTGACACAGCCAGCTGTCAGCTTTCAGATTCAAACATTGGAGCAATACTATCAGACCATGTTATTTGACCGTGTAAATCGTCATGTCAAACTAACTGCTGCCGGAGAATTGCTTTTGGATTATGCAATCCATATGAACAATCTGCAGGCCGAATTGGAACGCAATATGCAACAACTGACAGGACATGTGAAAGGAGAACTGCTTATCGGTGCCAGCACTACGATCGGAGAATACATTCTGCCTTACGTAGTCGGTAGCTTTAAACAGGATTACCCTGATGTAAACGTGACGATTCAAATCATGAATACAAAAGAAATCAGTAGCGCCGTGGAAAGTAAAACCTTTGATTTAGGCATTATCGAAGGACCATTGGAGCAGTCAGATGTAATTGAAGCACATAATTTCTTAGAAGATGAATTGGTTTTAGCGATTCCCAGCGATCATCCATTTGCCAAAAAAGAATCCATCACCTTAGAAGAACTGAAAGAACTGCCATACATCACCCGTGAACCAGGTTCCGGCAGCCGCCTTATTTTTGAACAGGCGCTGATTGACGCTGATTTCGATATCGAGGATCTCAATATCGTGATGGAATTGGGCAGCACCACTTCTATCAAATCTGCCATCATGGGCGGCCTGGGTGTTTCTATAATCTCCAAATGGGCTGTGCAGGATCTGGTGAAAGCCGGTAAGGTAGCTGCATTAAATGTACAGGGACTGACCTTAAAACGCAGTTTCCATATCATCTTAAATCAGGAGAAATTCCATTCAGAAGCAACGGGGAAATTCCTCGACTTCCTTGATGTGGACAACATCAATAAAATTCTGGAACACTAGTAAGCGTCCCTTATGTATAGGAGTTGAGATTAATGTTAAATGACAGTATTCGAGTGTTTTTGACCGTTGTAGAAAAGAAAAGCTTTTCCAAAGCTGCCAAAGCCCTCTTTTTAACCCAACCAGCAGTCAGTTTTCAGATTCAAATGCTGGAGGAATATTACGGCACCAGATTGTTTGACCGCGTAAGCCGCAACATCATTCTTACAGAAGCCGGTCATCTGTTGCTGAAATATGCAAACGAAATGAATCGTTTGCAATCCGAACTGGAACGGGAGATGCAGGATCTCACCAGCAATATCAAAGGTAAATTGAGAATCGGTGCCAGCACCACCATCGGTGAATATATTGCGCCTTATATTTTAGGTGCTTTCAAAAATATGTATCCAGATGTAGAGCTAAGCCTGGAGGTTGCCAATTCAGAAGACATCGAAGCATCCATCCATGATACCACATTGGATATCGGTTTGATTGAAGGACCATTGATCGGCAAAGACTTGGAATCCATTCCATTCCTCACCGATCATTTACAGTTAATTACCAGTACCAATCATCCTTGGGCTAATCTGGACACCATTTCCGTATTTGAACTGGACAAATTCCCCTTCATCTCACGTGAAAAAGGCTCCGGCACCCGTATTGAAACCGAGCAACATTTGAAAAAAGCCGGTTTTTCTGCAAACAACCTGAATATCATCATGGAGCTAGGCAGTTCCTCTGCCATTAAAGCTGCCGTAGAAAGCGGCTTGGGAATCTCCATCTTGTCCAAATGGGCTGTGCAGGACAAAGCAAAAGCAGGATTGTTGCACACAATCAACTTGAAGGAAGACGAGTTTACCCGTGTATTCCGTATCATTTATCACAAGAAAAAATTCAAAACACAGGCTAGTGAAGAATTTTTACGTTTCTTAAAATCTGATGAAATCGAAACAATTATCAGCCACTAACCGCATAGAAAAACCGCTTGAGAATCATACAAAATTCTCAAGCGGTTTTTGGTATGCTGCCGCAATCTTTATTATCCTGCTATAACAAATAATTTCCAAAAGCCTGCTCCAGCTGCCCACAAAGCACAGAAGCAACGCCTTGCCTCTGGTAATCTTCATGCACATACAGCCGATCCAGATAGCCCATCTGCGCAATGTCGCCAAACCCAATAATCATTTTATCCTCAACTGCAACAATACTTTGCAGCCTGTTTTACAATTCTTCCGTCTTATATACATAATATCCTTCATAATAATAGCTATGGTCAATTCCTTTCATATAGATTTCACGGTCATCAATCTGGTTGGTCAGCGCATGTTTCAAGATATCCTTCCCTCGCATTCCCACCTGTAGCTTTTTTCCATCGTATCATCATAAGTATAGCATTTTGTCGACAGCAATTCTATTGTAACTATTATTTATATAGGAAGTGGCGATAGCGTTCTCCTCATTGTCTATGCTTGTGTCAAAGCACACCCATGACACACAAACAAATAGCCACCAGCTACTTATTTGACAGCTGATGGCTCAAAAATAATCCCTGTTTAGTTGGCTCAATAGTTATAGCAATATGCTGCTTAGTGGATATACAAGTGCAAAACACAAAATTAATGTATACAAAGAAAAAACTACACCTAAAATATATGGTTTTTTTCCAGGAACCCAATCTGTTGTCCCGAAAACAACCGCTGCAGTAGAACTAGCAGGTGGAGTACAATAACCCGCATTACAGCAAAGTAATAAACATGTCAACAATACAGGTACATTGGCTCCACTAGCCATACCAATTGAAAGTAGAATCGGGGTTATAATCGCTGCTACAGATTGGTTATTCCCAACATTCGTTAAAAACAACGCAAAAGTACAAAGAATCACTGTCAACATAAATGGACTTTTTCCTTCTACTATTGGTTGTATAATAACTCCCAGCCATGCTTGAATCCCTGTCGTTTCATCTGAAACTGCTGCAGCCACAGTCATCGCAGAGGCTAACACAAAAATAACACCCCAATTAATGCCATGTGAAAACAATTGCATCATATTTTTTCCTTCTTTAAAACGTAATGCATACCAAAATAGAACCGCTGCAGCTAAAATTCCTGGCGTTCCCACTTCTTTCAAGAAAGCAGAAAAAAGAACACTTTTTGGAACAAAGTTTGGAATTATTACAAGTGTAATCACAACGCAGAAATACAGCAATACCGCCTTTTGATAACGTGTCAATTTTTTTACTTCTTTCATTTCAGATTTTTGCGACTCAATTGCCGAAACATCTGGTTTCACAATATATTTCATTGTGAGAAATACCATAAGTGCAAATAATATAGTGGTCACTGCAATCACCAACATATACATTGCATAATTAATCGGCTCTCCACCTAATGCTTCATAGCTAGAAAATACAACTAATGGCAAGGATTTATATGGTAAAAGAATATACGATGTTCCAGAAATTGCAAATGCACCAAAAATAACCATACAAGTCCACATATTTCCGGGCTTTAATCCATATAGTTTCGAAATTTCAATAATTAAAGGAACTAAAACAAGAATTGCTGCAGCTGCTGTAACCATAAAATACAATACTACACCAGCAATCCAAATCATAATCGTAATCACATATGGTTTCCCTTGGGCAAATTTTCTTGAGACAATCCATCTTGCAATATATTCCGTAATGCCTGCTGCGTTAATAATATTTGTGAATAGGCAGAAAAACAATATTAACATAACATTATTATGACCGAATCCTGTTTTGAAAACACCTGCAACAGTAGACCAGTCACTTAAACCCATGAAAATCATCCCAAAAATAGACGGCCAAAAAATATCACCTACAATTAGCCATCCATAAACAATACCCAAAAAGATGCCTATAATTTCCACGCCTAACGGCGTTAATGGTTCTGTTGGAACAATTACGTATTTGAATCCAATCATAATTCCGATGCTAATAATAGAGTTAACTATATAGCCCGCTGTCAAATTGGTTAATCTTGTATTTCCTGTTTGCATATAATTTTCTCTCCTTTCCTCATTTTAAAATGATCTTCGTCCTACAGTATTTCTGGAAGAGCTATGCAAATACTTCGCATAGCAACTTCCAGCTCATATTTTTACAAAATCAACCCCGCATCATAACCGCTCTCTACAGCGTGCGCAATATCGGAAGCACGTTTGCAGTCCCCAATATTGATCACATCAAAAGCCACATCAATAAATTGATCCCGTTCTGTAGCCTTCGCTTTTGTACCGGTACTGATAATCACAGAATCCGCTTCTACCAAGCTGCAATTTCCATTTTCATCTTCAATATAAACGCCATTCTCCTCAATTTTTGTCACCTTAGTATCCAGTAAAGTAACCACCTGGTTTTTCTCCATAAATTGCAATGTCGATAACCGTAATGTCAGTTCTTCATTGCCGCAGAGAAAATGCGTCATTTCAATCACAGTGCATTCATGCCCCATACCGGACAGATGTATGGATAACTCACAACCAATAGAACCACCGCCAATGATAACTACCTTTTTTCCTAATTTATCTTCATTGCCGAATACATCGAAAGACATCGTTGCTTTTTCAATACCCGGAATAGGTGGCATCACCTGCTCTGCGCCGACAGCTACAATTACAGCGTCAGGGTCCGATTGCTCTATCATCTCTCTAGTGGCAGTCGTATTCATCATAATATAAATATTAGGATGTTTTTTTATCTGACGTTCCAGCCATTCATGATACAGCTTCATTTCTTTCTTAAACCACATACCATCGGATAACAACGCCTGACCGCCCAACTTATCTGTCTTTTCATACAATACAACCTTATGCCCACGATCCGCAGCGCTCAAAGCAGCATTCATTCCTGCCACACCACCGCCAATGATGGCGACTTGTTTGCTGCGACTTGGTGCTGGAATTCTTTTTTTGGTCGCACCCTGCATTCCCAGCGGATTGACTGCACAGCGCCTGTCAAAACTCACATCGCTAGCCATAACTAATTCTTTTCCTACAAATTTGGATTTTCTGCGGCCATGGTCCAAACACAAATCGCAGCGTAAACATGGACGAATGTCTTCCTCTCGACCTTCCCGCACTTTAATCAGAAAATCCGGATCAGCGATAGCGCTGCGCGCTGTCAAAACATAATCGGCCTGCCCTTTTGCCAAAACTTCTTCAGCTGTCGCTGCATCATAAATTCCGCCAACAGTCCCGATTGGAATTTTTACGCCTGGCGTATTTTTTACAATTTCGCTGGCATAAGCATTATGGGCACCTGGGAAGAAACTTGTCGGCATCTGCGTGGTGCGGCTAGTAACATCAATACGCGTACCGCAGGAAATATGAATCATATCAGCATACTCTTGGAAAATCAACACTTGCTGCGCTGCATCCTCCGGTGTGATTCCGCCTTCTAAATCGTCACTGCCATTTAACCGCAGTTCAATGATGATATCATCACCAACAGCCTCTCGCACAGCTTTTAAAATCATTAACGGAAACCGGCAGCGATTTTCTACCGAACCACCAAATTCATCAGTACGGTGATTGGACAGCGGTGATAAGAAATCATGAGGTAGCCAGCCATGTGCAAAGTGCAGCATAATACCATCAAACCCGCCACGCGCACAAAGCTTTGCCTCTTTTGCATATAATGCAACAGCTTCCTCCATATCCTGCAAATCCATGCCTTTTACTTGGCGACCGTTATAGATGCGATGATCTGCCCCCACTAACGGAATATCTTTACGAATCAAGCAAGGGCCGCCATGAATTAATTCAGCAAAACTTTTTGCACCAAAAGCATGAATGGAGCGTTGCATCAAATGCATATTCATGTAATTATGTTTGCTTTCGTCTACATTGTATACGCCCTCATGACTGCCATCATGAGGAATTTCCATAGGTAAGGTAAAGCCAGCAAAACCGCTTCTGGCAATTCCAGTCCAAAAATCAACGCCAATCAAGTTCATACGACCATCATCAGCACCGCCGCCAGTAGCACCCACACCAACTGGAGCCTGAAAAATGCGATTTTTAAAAATGATATTCTGATGTTTCCCCACAACCAACGGTTCAAATACATGAGGATATTTCTCTTTATATAATGGCTTCATAAAACAATCTCTCCTTTTCCAATACCAATTATTTATTGTTTTCTATG
>DKVF01000086.1:0-30270 GCA_002491065.1 Peptococcaceae bacterium UBA7185 | reverse complement strand
AATTATTTATTGTTTTCTATGATTCCAGTTCTATTGGGAAAAATATCTCTCGAGGCCTCAAGCAATATTTCTTCAATAACTCTATCTAAAAGATATCATAATACTTATAATAAAGTAAAATACATATTCTATCATATCGATATATAACTAAATAGTTATACCAAAACGTATTAATCTTATTTTTAAACTGCTGACAGAATAGTACTACTGCGTTATAATACTAATATCAGAATTAATACGATGAGGAGTGAACCTACGATGCAACTAGATTGGCTTCTTTATTACATAGAAGTTGTAAATGCAGGAACTATTAGCGCTGCCGCTCAAAATTTACATGTTTCGCAACCAGCACTTTCAAAAACCATAAAAAACCTGGAAACAGAGCTTGGACAATCGCTTTTAAAAAGAACAAATCATGGCGTTTGCCCAACAGTTTTCGGACAAAAGGTTTTTGAGGATTTTTTACAGATACAAAAGACCATGAAAAACTGGTATCAACAGCAGCCTGCCTGTGAACCTGAAGGAGAAATCCATATCTGCTGTATCGCCTGTGCCAGTAATTATGTTTTGAATCAGATTATCACACCTTTCTGTCAACAATACCCCAAAATTGAAATCATCTTACACGACTTGCGTGTACAAACGGTTGTTCATGCACTGAAAAATACGCCAGCTAATCTAGCTATTACCTCGCTTCCATCCAATAATAAGATTGCTATGCAGGTCAAAGCACTGGAATGGGAAATCTATCATCTATTCACTGACGAACGGCGTTTATTGATTGGTGCTTCCCATCCGTTAGCGCAAAAAGATGCTCTTTCTCTGGAAGATCTGAAAACACTGCCGCTGGCTTATTATTCCACGGAACTGGATATTTCTTCTGCTATTTATGAACCTTATTTTGCTTTTTCCTATAAGGTTGCTACGCGAGAAAACATCATGGAATTGGTTATCAACAATGCAGCCGTTTTTCTTCCTGTTTTTAACCTTATGAAGAATGATTTTTATGTAACGCAAGGACTTGTGAAATCCTATTCCTTACCAATCCAACAAATTGCCTCGCAAGTACCCATCGTTATGATCACGACAAACCAGTTGTCCTCTTGTGAAGCATTGTTTCGCGACGCATTAATACAACATTTCATAGAAAATTTCAGTTGACATAGCGATAAACGTCTTTAATACAAACAAAAAGTGCTGTGATGAATTTTTCACCAAAGCACTTTTGTTGATTTACAATATTCAAAATTCTCTCCAACCAAAATCCCCTTCTTTTTTCACACCGCTACACCATCATCAAGAGCGCGCCGTTGCGACCGGTTTTGCCCTGATCAGCCCGATGGCTAAAAAAGGTCTGACTGTTTTGAAAAGTGCACAAGCCGCTCACATCGATATGGTTTTCCTGTAAACCTGCTTCCAGCAATTGCAACCGGTTGGCCTCCCACAAATCCAACTTTCCATGTTCCCCATCTGTGGGCACAATCAATTGCTCCGCAAAGGAAAATGCCTGACGAAAACGTTCCAACACGGGCTGATCCACTTCATAGGCATATTGAGAAATAGACGGACCGATAGCCGCCCGAATTTGCCGGACATCACAACCATAGGTATCCACCATCACCTGGGCCATGGTTGCAGCGATTTTTTGCACAGTACCCTTCCAGCCGCAGTGACACACTGCAATAACCTGCCGCACCGGCTCATAAAAAAGTACCGGCACGCAATCGGCATAAAGCGTCATCAAGGCGATACCCCGCTCGTTTGTCACCAAGCCGTCAGTCTCTGGCAATGCCTGCTGCGCATCCAAAAAACCCCGTCCCATATCTGCCTTCCCCACATGGGCAATATTGGCGCTATGGACCTGATGACCGCACACCACCTGCTGCGGAGAAATGCCCAGTGCCGCCGCAAAGAGCCGCCGGTTTTGCTGCACAGTCACTACTTCATCTCCGCTGGTAAGTCCCAAATTCAGACCAGCATAGCACCCTTGGCTGTATCCGCCGCCTCTGCTGCTGAATCCGTGCACTAAACCCTTCTCTGTTTGCAAAAGCGGTGAATGAAACACCGTTAAGCGCCCACGTATCTCCTGTTGAAACATCCTTCATCCTCCATTCTCGTTCTCCTGCCCCTGCGTCCAACAATCCAATTTTCTTTATGACATTCCTTCACCGAGCTGCTGCCGCTCCAACTGCCACATCTGGTAAAATATACCATCCTTCTGCTGCAATAAGGCCTCTGCAGTCCCTTGCTCTACAATGTCGCCATGCTGCAATACATACACACAATCCAACTCCTGCAAGTGCTGCAAACTATGGGTAATATAAATAAGGGTACGTCCCTGCCCCCATTCCCGCAGATGGGCGCGCAATCGTTCCGCTGTGATCGCATCCTGCCCCTGAAAAATTTCATCCAAGATCACGATAGGACAAGCCCGCAGCCAAATTCTCGCCAAGGCCAATCTCTGCCGCTGTCCTCCGGAAAAGCGATAGCCATTGTCGCCCAGCATGGTATCCAAGCCATCGGGCAGCGCCGCCACCACATCCTCCATGCAGGCAAATTGCAGCGCCTGCCATAGTCGCGTTTCTGTGCTCTGGGAATCGGCCAGCAGCAGATTTTCCCGCACAGTTGCAGTGAACAAAAATGGAGTCTGCTCCGCCACAGCAATGAGTTCCCGCAGCTGTTCCTTGGGATAGTGGGCCAAAGGAATGCCGCCTAACTGAATCTGTCCCCGCTGCGGCTGCCAAAAACCCACCAGCAAGGATGCCAGCGTACTTTTTCCGCTGCCGCTGGTCCCAACCAAAGCAATACTGGCGCCTTGGGGACAATGAAGACTAAAATCAGTATAAACATGCTGTCCATTTTCATAGGCAAAGGCAACATGCTCCACCACAAGTTCCAAACTCTGCGGAGTTTGCCGCTTCTGCCCCGTTTCCTCTATCTGTCGGGGCAGTTCCAACAAATGATTGGCCGCCTCCAAGGACTGCTGCAGCTGAATGAGCGCCTGGGGAAAAGGCTGAATCGCCTCAAAGCTGGACCAGATTAATAATAAGACCATGGCGCTGTAAACGCCGTCTAAAGTGCCTGCTGTCACCGCCGGTACGATTACCAGCAAGGCCAGCACCAAAGATAAATTGCTGCCATACTGCAGCAGACTGGTTGTAAGATTTCCCAACACGCCTAGATTGCGCTCCAGTTTTGCCATCCCTGCCAGCTTTTCGGTCATTCGCCCATAATAGGTTTGTTCTTCGCGGCTATTGTGCAAATCTGCCAAGCCGCCCAGATAATCTTCTAACAAACTCTGCCACGTTTCCCGTTCTTCTGCTAGAGTTTCGGTCTTGTCCGCAGTCAGCCGCCCCATGCACCAAGGCAGCAAAATTCCAAAGCATGCAAACAAAAAAAGCAAAAGCACCATGGCAGCCACACTAAAACGAGCCAGCACTACACTGCATACCAACAACACCAGGATAGCCGCTGCCGGTGCCATGACTGCCCGCAAATAAAAATATTTCAGCACATCGATATCCTTCAGCAGACGGTCAAATAGCTGACCGTGGCTATATTGCTGCAGACCTGCCGGCGCTGTCGGCTCAATTTGCGTATACACCTGCACCCGCAGCGCTGTGAGAATGCGAAATGTGATTTTATGGGACACATATCGCTCACTGTAGCGTAAAAGCGCCCGCGAAATGCCGAAAAACCGCACGCCCACAATATAAACCATCAAATCAAGCAGCGGCGGCTGCAGCGCTGCAAAGGAAATCAGCACTGCCGAAACGGACAACAATCCCACATTTGCCAATACGGTAGCGGCAGCCAGCAAAACTGCACCGGCAATCAGCCAGCGAAAAGGGTGCAGCAAAACCCATAAAAAACCATAGGTTTCTTTTTTCTTCACGACTCCATCCCCTTTCGCACTAGCTCATAATAGGCTCCCCGCTGCCGCAGCAGTTCTGTCGGCGCGCCCTGCTCTATGACAGCGCCTTTTTCCAGCACAATCACTCTGTCCGCCAGCTGCAGCGTCGTCAGCCGATGGGCTACCAACAGGACCGTTCTCCCCTGTAATAAGTGCCGCAAACTACGATTCAGCTGTTGTTCTGTGAGCAAATCCAAATTGGCAGTGGCTTCGTCCAGCAGAATCAAATTCTTTTGCTGACAAATGGCCCGCACCATTGCGATCATCTGCCGCTGCCCGCCGGATAGTCCCGCACCGCCCTGGCCCACCTTCGTGTGCAGACCGTCCGGCAATTGCCGCAGCAGCTCCGCCAATCCCGTCTGCCGACAAACCTCCAAAATCCGCTCCTCAGACAAATCCTCACTGCCGAAACGCAAATTATCCAAAATGCTGCCGGCAAAAATATACGGTCTTTGCTGAATCACCGCCGGTGCGCACTGCATGGTAATCTCACCTTCCTCCGGCTTAAAAAAGCCTTGCAGCAGATTCAGGACCGTCGTTTTTCCGCTGCCGCTGCGACCGGCCAGCGCCACCACCTCGCCCGGCGCTACCGTAAAGGAAATATCCTGCAAAGCCGAAACCTCAGCTCCCGGATAGCGCGCAGAAACATGCCGTAATTCCACCATGGGCACCTGCGCCCTATTCATAGGTACTTCCGTAATTAATTCCTCTTTTTCTAAAAAAGCAAAAAGCTCGGCGGCCGCTTCCCTGGTATTCAAACTGGTATGAAAATGTGTGCCCAAGGTTCGCAGCGGCTGATAAAATTCCGGAGCCGCCAGCAAAATAAAAAACGCCGTGGCAAAATCCAGCTGTCCCTCCACCAGCCGCAAGCCCAATCCCACCGAAACTAAGGCAATACTGATAGTCGTGAACAGCTCCAGCGCCAGGGAAGACAAAAACGCCCAGCGCAACACTGCCAGTGTAGCCTGCGCATAGTCCTCGCCCACCTGCGCAATCTTCTCACGCTGCCTGGCGCTCTGATTTAACAGCTTCAGCGTCGTGAGTCCCGCCATGACATCATGGAGATAACCGCTGAGCCGGTTGATAATTTTCCATTGTTTCGCATTCACTTTGCCCGTCCATTTGCCAATGAGCATCATAAAAAAGGGAACCAGCGGCGCTGTCAACAACAATATCACACCTGATAGCAAATCGCGGGGCAGAATAAAACAAAGAAACAGGAGCGGAATGACTACTGCTTGAAAAAGCTGCGGCAAATATTTGCTGAAATAACTCTCCAAGGTGCCAATTCCCTCATTGAGCAGATACATCACCTGCCCTTTTTGCTCCTGCCCCATGGCAACAGGCCCAAGGGCAACAATCTTTTGCAGCATCGCCTGCCGCAAATCCATCTGCACACCCTGCCCCAACAAAAAAGCCAAATTTTCCTCCAAAGCCTGCAGCATAAACCGCAGCGTCACCAGTACAGCAAGCTGTATCAGTTTGGGCAGCACATCATAAATATTTCCGTTATGCAAAAACACCTTATCTAAAATACCCGCCAGCGTAAACGCCTGCCCCAAAATCACTCCGGCACAGAGTATCCCGCAGAGACAGCTGCCCAGCAAAAGCCCTTTTCTATGCAAACTTTGCCGCCAAAGATTGGCATCAATCATCCTTTCCCCTCCTTTCACAAACTCGTACGTGTTAGTATTTTACCACAAAAGACTGCACTCTGAAACGGAAACCGCCTATTTTTCTACTATTTTTCTCTTTCCGCAAACAATAGACAAAAAAAGAGCTGCCCCACATGGTACGCATTCTCCTGAGCAGGCAAGCCAATTCATAAAACTTGTCCATTTAGAGAAACCTGTCCCTTAGTGTGACAACTCTTCTGTATCCTTTATAATTCCTGATGCCAGTAAATGGTCTGCGGGTCGTCTGCCACATCGGCAAACCGGCTCAGCACATTCCCATATTTGAAAGCATAGCTAAAATAAAGATAAATATCATTTTTTCCCGCAGCTTTGGGCCGCAAAATCACTTTATCGGGATAAAACATATAGTTATAATCCGCATCCCGCCAAGTAATCTCCAGACCGTCAATCACCAGACTCACATTGCCCCACTGGCTGATTTTTATATCCGACAGCATGCCCCGTCCCCGCTGCATCTGCCCATATTTGCAGCCGATGGTATAGTCCCATTTCCCCAAAAATAAGGAAAAATGCTCCAGCAGAAACCGACAGGGCAAGCTCAGCTCCTCCTGCAGGCGACGCTCTGTCGCAACCTTTTCTTTCAACGTCACCAAACGGCAGTAATAGGAGGAACTGTCATTGTAATCCGGCAGCTGCTCTGCCCGCTTCAAACACTGCTCAATATCCTCACAGATTAAAAGAATCTGCTGATCCAACGCTTCTCTCTCGTTTCCCATGAATGTTTCCTCCTAGCGCGTAGCACTCTCCAGGGTGTTCTGCATCAGCATGGTAATGGTCATCGGACCTACGCCGCCGGGCACTGGCGTCAGCCAGCAATCACGCCCTTCCAGACTGGCCTGATCCACGTCGCCGGTCAGCTTGCCGTTTTCCAAACGGTTCATGCCCACGTCGATTACCACCGCGCCGTCCTTAATCATATCCCCGGTAATAAAATTGGACTTGCCCACCGCAGCCACCACAATATCCGCTGTCAACAATTCTTCCTTCAAATTTTTCGTCTTCGAATGACAAATCGTCACTGTGGCATTTTCCCTTAACAGCATCATCGCAACCGGTTTCCCTACAATATTGCTGCGGCCTACCACCACTGCCTTTTTGCCTGTAATCTCAATGCCTGTCTGCTTAATCAAGTCAATGCAGCCTTTTGGTGTGCACGGTTCAAAGGCCGGTTCCCCAATGAGCAGAGAGCCCAGATTTTCCGGAAGGAACCCGTCCACATCCTTGCGGGCGTCAATGGCATGAATCACCGCCTTTTCATCAATATGGGCAGGCACCGGCAGCTGCACCAAAAGTCCATGAATTTTTTCATCGTGATTCAACCGCTCTATCAACTGCAGAAGTTCTTCCTGACTGGTCGATTCGGGCAAACGATATACCTCTGAATAAAAGCCCACTTCTTCACAGGCTTTTTCCTTGTTGCGCACATAGATTTGGGAAGCTGCGTCTTCCCCCACCAAAACAACAGCCAATCCTGGCACAATTCCCTTTGCTTTCAATTGTTCCACAGTTCGCTTAATTTCTTCGCGGCGTTTCTGCGCCAACTGTTTTCCGTCGATTAATTTTAACATAAACTTCTGCACACCTCGTATCCTAATCTAAAATCAATATAGATGAAATTTTATATCTATATATTATAACATACTTTATTTATAGAACAACCATAATTATTTTGCTTTTTTTCGTTTCCTCTTTTATAATAAAAGTATACTATAGCGAATCAGTCGGAAATCACAGGAGGTCGCCATGAATTATAAGCAAAGTCGTTTTATTTTTAATATCTGTGTGCCAGGCGGCGTCCTCCTTGCATGTCTGGGATTTGATCTTGCTGACAGCAGCGAAACACTCTCCGTGATCCTCTGCGTGATCGGTCTGGCTGCTATATTGGGCAGTATTTTTCAAGCTTTTCTCTTCTACAAGTGCCCCAAATGCGGTAAACGATTCGACACCAGAGCGCAGCTGCTCAGCTATTGTCCCTTCTGTGGTCAGTACCTCGAGCCATACGCACAGAGCACACGCAAATAAACTGCTCTTTCCTATTTCATCCTATTTTTATAAAGGAGTACAACCCTTATGTGGCGTAAATTCAACAAACCTCTACTGGCAAAAATGCGGCGCGCCAGCCGCGAATATGGACTCATCCAGCCTTACGATAAAATCGCTGTGGGCTTATCCGGCGGAAAAGACAGCACCGTTATGCTTTATGCATTGTCTGTGCTGCAAAAAACTTTGCCCTTTCCTTTTACCCTGCAAGGCATCTCTTTAGATGTGGGCTGGAATAACGATTATGACTTAGTAGGCCAATATTGCCAAACCCTGGGCGTGCCCTTTCATCTGGAGCAGACACAAATCGGCCGCATCGTTTACGAGGAACGCAAGGAAAGCAATCCCTGCTCCCTGTGCGCCAATATGCGCCGCGGTGCCATCAACAACACCGCTAAAAAATTGGGGTGCAACAAAGTCGCTCTGGGGCATCATTTGGACGATGCGTTGGAGACCTTTCTCATGAGCCTGGTGTTTGAAGGGCGCATGCATACCTTCGCACCGCGCACTTATCTGAGCCGCGCAGATATCACGGTCATTCGGCCGATGATTTACGTATACGAGAAGGATATCATCTCCATCGCCAAAAAATTGGAGCTGCCCGTCGTGCCCAACAACTGTCCTGCCGACGGCATCACCAAACGGCACAGCATGAAAGAAGAAATGGCCCACCTAGAAGCAATGAATTCCACCGTAAAGGAGCGCATGCTCCATGCCGTTACCACTTCTATCTGGGCGCCGCTGATGCTGCCGGAAGAAGAACAGATTATGGTTCCAATGAAAGCACAGATAAGCATACAACAGAATAAAAACAGTGACCCGACTTTGTAAGAACAACAACCATCAACTTACTAAACATAGAAGCAGACTGCCAACCCATCAAGGTAGTGAACAGTCTGCTTTGCACGATTTCTGCTGCAACACAGTAATTCAGTTACAGCAGAGATTTATTCTATTCTGTCAAACATCTCCTTCAGCATCAGGCTGCATCAGCCTCTTGTTCATAACTAGGCAATGATGCATTGTAATCTTCCAGAAGCCGCATCAAATCATACACTGGCTCTCCATCAGCAGGTTTGCGCTGCGGCTCCTCATCTGTAACACGATAGGCAAATTCGCCGTTGTACTCCAGTATTACCTGCGTGTCCCAGTCGTCCAGATCTCCGTCAATATGAAAACAGATGACATGGTTCTGCTCCTCTATGGTCATGTGCATTACGCTGTCTCCTGATTCCAGAGCAAAACTGATCCGCAAGCCATTGATCTGCTCCTGATTACCTAAAAAAATGATTCTGGCATCATTCACGCCATCTTCCGCTGTAATGCTATGCACATAGCCTTCAGCAATTTTTCCCATAAACGGATCGCCCAGTACACGATACAGCGCCTGCAGTCCTTCTAGCGTACTCTGTACATCATAAGAATCGTTTAACGGCATCTCATTAATCACTTCAGTCAGTACCTCGTCCAGACTGAACTCTGTGTCAGAAACAGCTGCCTCCTGCTGTGCTTTCTGCACCAGCTGCACATATTCCTGATACCCAGTCTCATCCAGATAATCCTGAATAGAGAGACGATACCATGCATTTTTCTGTCCCTGGAACAAATCCAGCAAATCTGATTTAATATACACTATCCCAGTTTCTACATCCACCAGATATTGCAGCCGGAAATTCTGCAGCTTGTTCAGCCTCTGCACAGCTTCCTTATCCAGTACCGCTTCCTGCTGCCACAGTTTGAGCAGTGCTGCCATATCCAGTCTTACGGTTGTATCTGTATTAACTACTGTGTCAGAAGAAAGCTGCTCCATTTCCACAATCAGACTTAGCGGCACATCCACCTGTTTTCCAGTATTTTCGTCATTTGTACGGATCTGCATTGTCAGATTCAATTTTCCCTGCATGGCCAGATTACCTTGGCTCATATCCCAATGCTGCAAATATTTTTCTACTACGGTAAATTTCCCTTTGTAGCGGTTGATTACTTTATCTCGCTCCAGAATCACCACAGTGCGGGTATCGTTGTCCCAGCCAACAGCAGCGCCCAGTGCCTGCGAAGCAAAACGTACCGGTACAAAAGTGCGGCCATCCTTCACAAAAGTTTCCGCATCCATCTGAATTGTGACACCATTCATCACATACTGGGACTGACCTGCCATAAAGGATACCGTTTTGTTGTCCCGCTTAGCCATCACTGTTTTTCCGGCTGTGTCATAAGAAACCTCTGCACCCAGTGTTTCAAATACTGCACGAAACGGAATATAAACTCTGTCTTCTTTAATCACAGGCCGCACATCAGAAGAATACTTATACAAAGATTTTCTCCAGTCATCCCCACTCTGCTCTGGGAAATACATCTTTTCTCCGTTAATCTGTATATTGATCTGGGTACGGGCTTCTGCCTGCTCCTGCTGCCATTGCTGTTCACAATAAGCATCATACATTTCTTCCAGCTCGGCAACGGTATAGTTTGTCAAATTCTCTGTTACGCCATACTCTTCCCGCAGAAGCTGCTCCAGCGATAGTCTGTTCTCAAGAGCATCCAGTTCTGCCTCCGTATAATGAGATAAATCCTCCGTTACACCATATGTGTCCCGCAGATGCTGTTCCAACCACAATCTGTCATTAAGAGCAATCAGTTCTGCCTTCGTATAATGGGACAAATCCTCCGTTACGCCATATTTCTCCCGCAGATTGTTTTCCCGCTCTGTGCGGTAGTATAAATCTTCCAACTGATACCAGGTAAGAGTCTCCACACCCTCTGTAATCTGGTATTTCTCTCTCAAGCAGGTTTTGTAATACAGTGCCTTTATCTCCTGCGGCGTATAATCGGCGGGATCAATCTCAATCTGATATTCTTTTTTCAGACACCAGGCGTAAACGTTACAAGCTTCATCTGACAGTGCACGAGCCATAAATTTTTCCAGCTCAGCTTCTGTAAATTTCCCCATATCTGCCTCTTCAAACATATAGTCATCCCACAAAACAAATTCCAGCTCTTCTACGTAATCGCCCGTTTCTTCCTCTACTGCTTTTTTTACGAGTTGCTGTAATTCTGCATCGGAATAGTGAGAAAAATCGACCTCATCCAGCCAAGACCATGCAGAATATTCTAAATAATAGCGATACTCGTCCGCTGTCACCTCCGGCACTTCAGTTGCCCAAGCCGCTCCCGGCAGCAACAAACATATAAGCAGTACCAACCAGCCAAACCATTTCCTTTTTTGCATACTCATCCTCCTTTGTTGTTATAAATTCTTGCTTCAATTGTATCATATTGCAAAGACATTTGTCCACCTATTGCAGACTCAATAGTGTAAATATTCTGCCAAAAAAGAAAACACATCTCCTTTTTGCACCAATCCCATAAGAAAGAGCATGCTCCTCAGTGATAAAATTCCCCTCAAGTCCATGTCGTTTGCGCAAACAAACAACATTTTTTATTTTTCAGCGCCTGCATCTCTCAGATGTCCCCCTTTTAATAAAATTACCGCTAAAATAATATTGACATTTTCTTAACTTTACAGTATAGTTTGCCTTAAAGATATTTGTGAAAGGACGGACGATAGATGCCACTCATCATCAACGAAAAATTAAATCTCATTCTGCACAGTTACCTTCGCGAAATGACCGACTATTATCAGGCGCAAATCCAATACCATACCAGCACGCTGCAAGATGCACAGAGCAAAGAATTGGCGGAGCAAGCCTACGCCGACGCCATGTCCGATGTCGAATTATATGATTTGCTGCACGAAAAAAATCATCACTTCGATCTCGCCAACGCCATTTTGCAAATAAAACGCAATCGGGAAGCATATCTCCAACACGAACGGTTCGATTTCCTGGTAGAAGCCATTGACCGCATGGAAGAGGAAATGCACCGCTACGAAGCCATTTCCCGCTCCCGTGAAAGCAAAACACCATAAATCCTGCGCAAACTAGCCCCGCTGCAAAAAAAGAATGCTCCCAAAAGGACAGCATTCTTTTCATCATCCCAGGGAAACGTCGTAAAAAAACTATGCTTCCCTGTTTTTGTTTTACAGTGGTGGTCCGCTTATTTTTGTTCTAAATCTTTCAATACAGTTTCTTATATTCCCTGCCTTCTCTTTGTGATATCTGCTGAACGTCCAAGATGACAGTCTTCTATAGCGATATCGTTCTATAGTTTCCTCTCAGTTCACAGTCTGTTTGCGGTATCAACTCTATCCTCCGCCAGATAGGAGCGTCGCAAGATTGTCACGACTGGTTTATATAACAACATGGTTACAGATGCATTTAATCCACCTTTTAGCAGATTAAACGGCAGAAAAACCGGAAGCAATAGTTTGGCAACTGCTGCTCGAGGATAGCCCATATAGATTGGAGCAATTAAATAATTCCAAAGCAGCATCATCGAAACCATACATCCCCATCCGCAAAGAAGCCCTAAGACAGCGCCATATAGCGTATGCTTTCTCTTATAGATAAATGATGCAGTACAGGCAAAGGAACAGCTTGAAAGGACGTTCATCATGAAACCCAAAATCCCATTCTCGCTAATTGTAACCATTTCTATAAACGAAACAATCAACGCAACTATAAGAGATGTGACGGGTCCAAAAACAAAGCCGCCAATGGCTATCACAATATCCTTGGGGTCGTATTTGAGAAAGAATACAATGGGAACTCTTCCCACTACCGTCATTGCATAGGCTAACGCGCAGAGCATACCTGTCATTACAAGTTTTCTTGTCTTCATATTCATAAAATTTCCTCCTAAAAAATTAACACTTGAACGCATAAAATGCCATCCAGGTGTTAATCGTTTAGGTGTGTTTAAAATGTCAACAAGGCTGTTTGTCGAATTGAAAGAAAAAGAGTGCAGACCACCAGATTTATCCCTGACAGCTTCAACACACCTTCTTCGAATCCAGACTATACTGTCGGTTTTGGAGTTACGCCAAATCAGCACTTTCGTACTCGCGGACTTTACCGCCGATCGGGAATTTCACCCTGCCCTGAAGACATTATCGCGATTCAATTGTCTGTCATATTATAACAAAGAATTTTTTAAGCTGTCAATACTATCCCATCCTATGATAGTGTCAAGTTGTTGTGGAGTTTTTTATTGACAACTCCAAAATGACAAAAAATTAACAACATAAAGGCCTCCTTGTCTGTCCTAAACTATGAATCAAAATCTGTGTGCCGCTTGCTCCATCGAAAGGTACATTCACTTTTTCAAAGATACTCCAGTCAAAACAACCTTCCACTGCTTCTCTCAACAATCGCTCTGCATACTGACTGTATTGTCCTCCCTTAGCATCCTTCTTTCCAGCCGGTTTCCTCGGCTTCTGCATGTGTACATGATCCTCATCCGCATATACATGCAGTTCTCTCGCCACCTTCTTTTCTTCCCAGTCAGCTTCCTTTTCAGGGACGTTAAGTTTCAGAAGATGATTCCGAACACTTTGTCTGCTGACCATCCCACCTGTTACAATCTGAGCACTTTTGGCATAGGATACCCTGTCGCTTCTATCATCAGCTTTACTCGGATATGCTCTCCAATTCTTTCGTATTTATGGATGCCCAATGCATCATCCAGAGGACATACATAGCAATTGATTCTCATTATCACGATCATAGTCTCTCATCAACTTTAAAACACCCATTCGGTTAGAAATTCCCTCTTTCGTTCTTTTTCTTTCAGAGAAAGCCCAAACAGTTTTCTTCCTGCTTTATCTTCCCGAATTTGCTGATTCAGCTCACGGACTATCTCTTCCAAGATGCTGCATGCAGCAGTTTTACATTCTACCAGCACTTCAGATGCCAGAGCGTCGATATCTGAAAGTTTTGTTTCAAATGCCTTTTTTGTACCAATTCCAGAGCTATTTGTTGTATAATATTTTCCATAGAGATTTCCCCTTATTTAAAATAGGTTTTTTGCCAAATTCTATTTTCTCACTTTGGAGCTAATCTCTATTTTTTATTTTTAAAAAACTCCGCACTTATTTTACACTATCTTTTCGTTCATCCTATCTTTTCTTTCTATTGATTAGTCATATCAATAAATGGATCGCTCATTCTCTGGCAGCCATCTCAGCCTTGTCCAGAAAAAGCAAAGCCAACAAAATAAACAACAAGCCATAACTGATGGTAAAAAACAGAAAGGGAGCCGCACCGCAATCCAACTCGGCATGGGCCGTATTGGCACGCATACCGACAGCCATCAGGGCATAGGGGAAATAGAGCCCCCACCCCTTTGCAGTGGCGGCTAATCCGGCAAACCCGCCTAATAAGGCTATGCCTACTGGCACAGCAAAGCTGCGTACAACAAGCGACAACAGCATTTGCCACACACAAATCGTCATACCGCCCAACCAGCCGCAAGCCAGCCAATTACACACCAGTAACAAAGGAAAACTTTCAGTAAATCCGCACATTTTTCCGCTCAAATAAAACAGCACGCCAATCCATACCTGGGTACAACATAGCAACAATGCTGCAATCAACAGTTTGGCGCCATATACATACACGATTGGTGTCGGTACTGTAAGCACCAAATTCCAATTATGCTGCTGATGCTCCAAACGCCAGAGCCATGCAGCATAGATGCCCATTAAGGCAGGCAGAAAAAAATAACAGTTGAACAGCGTATGCTGCGTCCATAAATCCTCCCATTGCCCTGTCAATAAATCCGTGTTAATGCTGTAATTTGCAGTGCCCAGCACTGCAGGAATCAGCGGTAGAATGAAAAACGCCAGCCACACCGGACTATGCTTTTCCTTCAAATATTCTGCCGCCACTACACGTAAAAACATGCCTCAGCACTCCTTTCGCTCCAATAGTCGCCAGCCAATCCACAGGGTTACAAGAAATCCTGCCGCCAACAGCAAAAAACTGCCCCAATTGGGCGCAACCCAGTACATTTCCGTATTTCTGCCGGCTCTGTCCCAATTCATTCCGCAGAGAAACAACTGACTATAATAGCTCCATAAAATCAATTTGTTTACCGGAGTGATATTCAAAAATAAACTGAACAACCCGCAAAAACTTCCCGCGATGCCGACAATCAAACTGATGGCCTGATTTTTAATCAGCAAGGAAATCAGCAGCTGCACCAGATAGATACAGAAGCTGGTCAGAAAGGTAAACAGTATATAACAGGCAAAATAGCCCCAGGGAACAGGAGGATAAAAACCCTTGTACATACCGATGGCCAACATGGTTCCCAGTTGTCCCAGCAAAATCCACAGCAAATACCAACCGCCGCAAAGCAGTTTGGCAAGTAAAACATAGCCCCGTTCCTCCACTGTATAGAGCAGTTTCAACATTTGCCCTTTGTGCTCTATATCAGCAATGCGAGAACCCATGACCGCCATCAAAACGGGCAGCATGATCGCGTTTAAAACTGGAAGTTGATAGAGATAATGCTGCCATCCCTGGATGATTTCCTGATGACTCATGCTTTTCATCCCCCACCACATCCAAGCCGCCTGCAGCAAGAGCAACAACACAGGCAACAGCCAGAGCATCCGCCCCCGCAGTTTGAAAAATTCCAGCTGCAGAGTGTTCCACAATTTCATACTCATACGCCCACGTCCTCTCCGGTAAGCTCCAGAAAGATATCTTCCAGACTTTTTTGTCGCTCCTCCAGCCGCAGCAAATGAATCTGCCGCTCTAAAAGAAATTTTCCGCAGGCAGCCACCGTACCGTCATCTAAATCAGGTAAAAACAGCCATTGCCCATTTTGCTGCAGAGAAATTCCTTTTTCTCTTAATAACGCTGCAGCTAAATTGTTATTGTCCGTGCGCAATGCCAATCTCCGTTGTCCCATATCGTGAAGCCGTTCCAACCTGCCTTGAAAAATCAGGTTGCCCTCACGAATAATTCCTACTACATCTGCCATCTGATCAATTTCGCTGAGCAAATGACTGGACAGCACCACCGTCATATCATAGCGTGCCGGCAATGAACAGATCAATTCTCTCAACTCCTGAATCCCCGCAGGGTCCAGTCCATTGGTGGGCTCATCTAGAATCAGGAGCTTTGGAAAGGCCAGCAGAGCTCCTGCCAACCCCAACCGCTGTTTCATCCCCAAAGAATATTGGCTTACCTTTTTATGTTTGTGTTCACTCAGACGCACAATTTTCAGAACTTCTCGTACATTGCGCTCCGGTACATTGCGCAATTTCTGCAAGATGCGCAGGTTTTCTTCCCCGCTGAGATGCCCATAATAACTAGGAGCCTCTATCAATGCCCCCACCTGTTGTAAAATCTGCAGGCGATGCTGGCGCTCCATTCTCTGTCCCAATATATCAATCTCTCCCGCAGTGGGGTTCACCAGACCCAACAGCATTTTCAGCGTAGTGGATTTTCCTGCCCCATTGGGCCCCAAGAATCCATAGATCGCGCCCTCAGGCACACTCAAATTTAAACGATTTACCCGCAGCAGCTTTCCATATTGTTTACTCAGCCCTTCCGTGACAATCACCGACTCCATAGCAATCACGCTCCTTTTCTTGTCAGTATAGCGAAAGTAACTTACAAAGAGCTGACAGCAGCCTTACAACTTCCTTAAATTCGCATCATTTTCTTTTTTACATCAAAAAAATACGATCCCTCGGTGGAATCGCATTTTTGATAGCTATTTATTCACTTCCGTTCTCTTCCAGTGCAACAGCAGTTGCCCGCCGTTTTTCTCGCCGCTCCTTGATAATCGGCACTACATTAATCAAAATCAGCACAGCTGTGATCAAAACAACAATCAAAGTGGACAATGCATTGATGGACGGGTTCACCCGTTTGCTCATGGTGTACACTAAGATAGAAATATTATTGACACCATTGCCAGTTACAAAATAAGAAATTACAAAATCATCAAAGGACATTGTAAACGCTACCAATGCTCCAGAAACAATCCCAGGCATAATCTGCGGCACAATTACCTTGATTAAGGCTTGCCACGGTGTTGCGCCCAAATCCAGTGCCGCGTCAGCCAAATTTGGATCCAGGGAGCGCAATTTGGGCATCACACTCAACATAACATAGGGAATGCAAAACATAATATGCGCCAACAGCATTGTCAAAAAGCCCTTGCGCACGCCTAAAGCGCTGAAAAACATCAATAGGCCAATCGCTGTGACAATATCTGGATTGGTCAGCGGCAGGTTATTCACCTGCTCCATCACACCCCGCACCAGCTTTTTACAGTTGGAAAGACCAATAGCCGCAATAGTGCCCACCACCGTAGAAATTGCCGTGGCAAGCAGGGCAATCACAATGGTGTAAAAAATCGCATTCATCATATTGGCATCACTAAACATTTTCTCATACCAACGCAGAGAAAATCCATCGAAGCGGGTCAATGACCGCCCCGAATTGAAAGAAAAGATCACTGTATAGGCAATAGGCAGATAGAAAAATATAAGAATCAGCGCCATATACAGTTTTGGCAGAATTTTTTTTGACGGCTTCATCTGTTATTTTCCTCCTTCACTCTGTCCGTTTTTATCTACTTTTTTGGTTATATACAGCGAAATCATAATGAGCACTGCCATAATCAGAGAGATAGCACTCCCGAAATTCCAGTTTCCAGACGTCAAGAATTGGGACTCAATCACGTTCCCAATGAGTACATACTGGCCACCGCCCAACATTTTAGGAATAAAGAAGCTGGAAACTGCCGGCAAAAATACCAAAGTGATTCCGCTCAATACACCAGGTAAAGACAATGGTAAAGTAATTCTGAGAAAAGACTGTATCTTGTTGGCGCCCAAATCGCTTGCCGCCTCCAAATAGCTTTTATCCATCTTAGTCAGCGAAGTATAAATCTGCAAAATCATAAAAGGAATAAAGTTGTAAACCATCCCCAAAATAACTGCAAAATCCGTATAAATCAAGCTGACCGGTCCCAGACCAAACCAGCCCAGAATGGTATTGATAAGCCCTTTGTCCTGCAAAATTCCCACCCAGGCGTAAGTGCGCACCAGCATATTAATCCACATGGGAATGGTAATCAAGAGCACCAGCAGCATCTTTTTGCGTCCGTCGGCCTGTGCAATAATGTACGCCACCGGATAGCCCAAAAACAAACACAGCGCCGTAGTCAACACTGCTACCCACAGGGAACGCTTCAATACTTCCAAAAAAATAGGATCACTGAAGAAGCGAACAAAATTTTGCAGGGTGATTCGAAAGGTCAACACATCATTACCCTTTTGTGTGAAGGCATACATCACAATCAGTAGCATGGGCAAAATAATCATGACCGCGCTCCACACAATATAGGGAAGCGCCATATTGCGGAATTGTTTCATGCTTAGTAACTCCCTTTCTTAGACATAATGTGCAAATCCTCAGGACCAAAAAGCAGACCCACCACTTCTCCCACCTCATGCTTGTCAGTAGTATCCACCATATACTCATAACCCTCTGTCTTAAAGGTGACCTTATAATCGCCTGGTTCGATGGTTTCTGCGTTAAAATCATATTCTACCTCGGTAATTTCTACCGCCGAATCATCCTCCAGACTCCACGCCGAAGCGTTGGCCCAAGTGCGCAAATCTGTCTCCAAGGCCATACTTTCTTTAATTTCATCTACTTTTTTGAAGAAGTTTACTGCATAAATCTCTTCCTCGTATTCCTTACTGGCAATACGGTTGGCTTCCCGCACAAACATCTGGGCAGACACCATCGTTCCTGCTTTGGTAGAGAATGTTACAGGATAGGTGCCAATCTCCGGTTTGATTTCATATTCCACTTTATGAATGGAAATCCAGTCTTCTGTCGTAGCATCCCAGGCCTGAGCATCGGCACGGGCGATAATACCCGCCTCGTTCAACTCGGCGATATCTTCTATATCCAAATAAAAATCATTGGCGCTCATTTTTTCACCGGCTTCCGTATTTACTACCGGCTTGCCCTCGGATACATGCATAGTCACAGTAATACTGGTACCGGAACGGGTTTCCACAATTGTTTCATAATGCACACCCTTGAAAAGCACCGATTTTACGACACCCTTCAATTTTCCCTGTTCTTTAGGCACGATATCCAAATCTTCAGGGCGTATCACTACATCTACCTTTTCATTTGGCGCAAAGCCTGCGTCCATACAGGCAAAATGCTTATCCTCAAAGACAACTTCTTTGTCCTGCACCATCACACCGTCAATGATATTGCTCTCTCCGATAAAACGGGCTACAAACTCATTGGCCGGCTCATTATAAATGTCGGTAGGCGTTCCAATCTGTTGGATTTCCCCATCCTTCAGCACCACAATTTTATCGCTCATCGTCAGCGCTTCCTCCTGATCATGAGTGACAAACACAAAGGTAATCCCTACCTCCTGCTGAATCTTTTTCAGTTCATGCTGCATTTCCTTACGCAGCTTCAAGTCCAAGGCACCCAAAGGTTCATCCAGCAAAAGCACCGCCGGCTCATTTACCAACGCGCGGGCAATAGCTACACGCTGCTGCTGTCCTCCGGACATTTCATTGACACGGCGCTGTCCATAATCCTCCAGGCCCACCAGCTTCAGCATACGTTTAACCTTTTGCTCTATGACGTCCTTAGGCTCCTTTTTTATTTTCAGCCCAAAAGCCACGTTGTCATACACATTCATATTGGGAAACAGCGCATATTTTTGAAATACCGTATTGATTTCCCGTTTATACGGCGGCAAATCGCAGATATCCGTTCCGTCAAACAGCACCTGTCCTTCATCCGGCGACAAAAATCCCCCCAAAATGCGCAGCAATGTCGTTTTGCCGCAGCCACTGGGCCCTAGCAAGGTGACAAACTCGTTTTCGTAAATATCCAGATTAATCCCTTTTAAGACAAGCTGTCCGTCAAATTCTTTTACAATATTCTTAAACTGAATCAGTTTTTTCATGTTCTCCTCCCATTCTCCTGCACAGATTTTTGGTTTCCTTCACACTCCTGCATTTTTTCATCAAAAAAGCAAGCAACGGATTCTCTCCATCACTTGCGTAAAATATCCCTTCATTCTATTTTGTCTCCATCGTCCGCACAGCAACAACCCGTCTCCCTAAAAAATCCCTCTATAGTTGCCAAAAACAAAATGATTTGGCAAACCCGCGGTGCTATTTTTTAAAACAGACAAAATTTTTGCAGGGAAAATCTTGGGCTCCACAGCACGACACATCAATGAAACGAATGAAAAGCAATGTAGTTTGGCTTCATAGAGTCTATATAGCAAATATTATACTTTTACTACTCTTATTGACCAGTTCACAAGTTGATGTAAAAAACAAAATGGTTGTAAAGGAACCAACTTATAAAACTTGCGCTCTTAACGCAATCAATAATGGCAAAGTTGCCGCTCGGCATTTGACCCGGCTGTCCGTATGGCCTTAGCCTTACAAAAAATTCTTGCAAGGCGGTCAAAGAAATATTTGCATGAAAAACAACATTCTTTTCATGCGCTTATTGTGATTTGATAATACTATGAAATGTAGGATTCGTCAAGGGAAATTTTTCAGTTGATCATGCAAATTGCCGCATGAAAGAGATAGAACTACGATTCTCAAGGGATTCTCACGATTTGAATAAAATTATACCGTTCTCAAAAAATTTCCGCCGCCTTTACCTAAGCCCACAGTATTGTGACGTTTCTTTTCCTGCAAAAATTTTATTTTTCACAACAGGGCAAACAAACCGTCTGCAGGGTATTCGTTTCCATAGCTACAGACAAACGCACAGCAGCATCTTCAGCCCCCTGCAAAAGATATTGCTCCACATCCCCATCCCATCTTGTCAAACGGCTGACAGCAGAACGCACCACTTCAATCAATTGCGACTGTTCCATGGCACCGTAGCGATTGGTCAGTACCCTATAATCCTGCTTTGTAAAGCAACGCTGGTGCAGCGGCTTTTCCAACAACACATACCCCAGTAAACCAGGCAGCACAATTGCACAAATATTTTCTATCAGCACTGCATAGTTTGAGTGATAGGCCCACAAGCTGTCACACACAAAATCATAACCCAATTTGCTTAGAAATCGCTGCTCCAAGTCAATGCAACGCAAATAAGCCCATACAGCCTGTACACCGCGCAAAGAACGTAAATCAGTTAAAACAGGATAATCCATTGTCAACAGTCTATCCTGCGGACAATAGCGAGCGTCATAATGCACTAAAAATGCAGGAATACCTTTGACTATCGTATCCTGTAAACAAAGCATCCCATAGCTTTGAAATCGAGGTAATAGCTGTTCATACAGTAATCTCACCTGCCGTGCCTGATTGCAGACTGCCTCATAACCTCGTTGATATGCCTCCCGCACTGTAATGTTTGTACCAGTCGGCAAATCGCTCTCCAATTGCTGATGCATCTGCAAACAATAACACACCGCTTCCATCAGTTGCTGCGCCCGTTCATACGTCACAGATGTACTGTCAAATCCACTGTATCGCTCCGTCAATTCAACTACCAACCCAACTAGCTCTTCCCGCTGATAAAACTCCACTATAGACATGACTCACCTCCACCCCGTCAATTCCTGCAATACCTGTAAATATAGTTGGCGGTCCCACCGCGTCACAATATCCAGCCGGGCAAATTCATCCCGTCCCGCTGTGCGTTGCTGCCCCCGATAACCAGCCCGAATAGCCTGCGCAAAAATCTCCAGGCAAGTTCCTTCCAGATAGTCCAAATCACCAAAACAAACCGAATCAAACTGTTCCTGCATGAACTGCAACAATTCTTCATCGCTGATCTCGTCCAGCATCTCATTTTTATAACAGAAGAAAATCTCCTGCAGCCGCAATAACGTATCCACATAATTGTTCTGGTTGACGTAAGGTGAAGCGCAAAATTTCTTTACAATCTCCGGCAAAATGCTGCGTCCCCATTCCACCCGCCGCTCCTGCTTTAACACGCGTTGTCGCTCTGCCAATAAAAGCGCACAATCTGCCTGGCTCAACGTTAATCCATAAGCTGCTGTTATTTCATTACAATGAGATAATGCGTCTGCCTGTTGCCGCGCCAACGCAGCCTGCAACCAGCTTTCCCTTCCTGCGTCCATTCCTTTTTTCATATATATCCCCCCTGTGAGAAGATTTAGTATACAATACCACCGTTCAGGATACCAGTCTTGTTTTCTGGAGCATTTTATGGTATGATATATATGCAATCAGGAATGGAAAAACTCCCGCAATTAGCTCTATTCAGCCAATCAACGGGAGTTTTGTTTTTTATGAAAAATACTATCAGTTCAAAATCAATCTTTCGGGCGGCATCTACAGCATTTATTATAGAATACAAAAAAGCCGTACCAAAGAATCATTGATACGGCACTCAATATAGAAATCAGTTTTAGAAAAGCATCTTGCCCAGTATTTTTCTCTCTCCTATTCATGCAGGCAAATTACTTACCCTCAAAATTGATTTACAATTTTTTAAAGAAAATCCCATCTACGTCAACATGTTCTTTAATAACTACAAAAGCGCTCTCGTCAATACTGTGAATATAGCGTAAAAGCTGCGTCAACTCATACTTAGAGATAATCGTACAAATAATAGACGTGTCCGAATCAGTAAAACCGCCTTTACCTTCCCAATAGGTACTGCCCCGCCCCATCTGCTCCAAAATATACTGACGAATCTCCATGGATTTATTTTTCGTGTAAATATTTACTTCCGTTAAGATATTCTGCGAATGCGTTTTATCTAACACAACCGACAGAATCGCCGTATAAATCACGGAATAAATCACCGTAGACAAATCAAAAAGTACCGCGCATACAGCATATACCATAAAATTGATTATCAGCCCCATTTTGCCCACGCTGAAATTGCGCATTTTTTTTGTAAAATATACACCCAAAATATCCTGTCCGCCACCGGAAGCGCCATTTTTTAACGTAATACCTACACCCCATCCGGCAATAATACCGCCGATAAAGCAAGCAGTCAAGGGTTCCTCAATGATAGGAATAGCTGGACTTTTTATGACAGTTAAAAAAATAGTCTGCGCAACGACACAAATTACCGTTTTGACAAAGAATCCTCGCCCTAAAGAATGAAACGCCAATATGAACAAAGGCACATTGCACAGAAAATAAATCAAACCTGCGACATCAACCGAGCCGAAATCCATGTGCCCATACTCTACCAAAACTGTACGCACAACCTGCCCTATGCCGACAAACCCGCCATTGTACAATCCAATGGGCACGATAAATACATTTACACCAATGGAAAATACCAATGTGCCAAACACAGCCAAACATATCTTTTTCACTTCTTCTATTTTTTGTCTCTGACTTAGAACCATAACCTCTTCACCTTTCTACATTAGTTATTAATTTATATTATTTTGTGTACAATTATACCATAGTATGTTATTTAAGGCCATAGAGAACCGGCCGATATCTTTTTACTCAAAAAAATTTCTGTAAGATTACCTGATAATGAAAACTGCAATAATTTGAACCCTATGTTCCAACAAACCGCTTCCATTTACAACCAATATTTTTTCAGACTGTTAAACCACAATAATTTTTTAATCTATTTGCTAAATTGCTTCGCAAAACAAAAAACACAGTGATTCTTTCTCCTCACAAAGAAGAAAACCACTGTGTTTTTATTATGACCAAAATTCGTCTATACTATTTTTATCCGTAAAATAACTGCCACTCCCAATTAGTATTCTATATCCTTCGCCGTTACCCTTTTGCGGAATACGTAATAGTTCCAGCTTTGATAAGCCAAAACAATAGGAACCAATGTAAGGGCCACGACAGTCATTACTTTTAATGTATATGGACTGGAGCTGGCATTATAAATGGTTAAGCTCCAAGATGGCTCCAAGGTGGAAATCAGCACATTTGGGAACATTCCTGCGAAGACACTGGCTGTCACAAACAAAATTGTCAGGAACATCGCCACAAAAGAAAGTCCCTTTTTATCCTTCAGCTGTAAAACCACTGAGGCAATCAGCGCTACCGCTGCCACTACTACAAGCACAACGGCCAAAAGGCTCTGATAAATACCAGTCGCAAAATACGCCCAGACTACCCAAATAACCACAGCAACAACCAAGGCAAAACCAAGTTTGTCTGCCAAAGCCTTCACTCTGTCCACTACAACAGTGGAACCAACTTTCAATTTTAGGAACAGCGAGCCATGGAAAGCAAACAAAAGTACAAAAACCATGCCGCCAAATATGGTAAAGGGCGTCAGAAGGGTAAAGAAACTGCCAACGAATTGCATATTGCTGTCAATGGGCACACCTGTCATAAGATTAGATACTGCTACGCCCCACAGGAATGCAGACAAAAAGCTGCTCACCGCAATGAAAATATCCCAAGTATTGCGCCACTGTTTGCTCTCCTTTTTGCTGCGTACTTCAATACCTACACCACGCACAATCAATGTCAGCAACACAAGAAACAACGCCAGATAAAAGCCACTGAACAGGGTCGCATACCAATTGGGAAACGCAGCAAAGATAGCGCCGCCGGCAGTCAATAGCCATACTTCATTTCCGTCCCAAAATGGTCCAAAAGTATTCAACACAATACGGCGCTCCGTATCATTTTTGGCCACCAATGGATTGAGCATCCCTACGCCATAATCAAATCCTTCCAAAAAGAAGAATCCAATAAATAAAATTGTCACGAGAATAAACCAGAGTATATTTAAGCCCATAACGACACCTCCTCGCTCGCAGTTGGTGCTTCTTCCAGATCTTCTGGAGATTTTTTCGCATATTTTACAATTAAAATTACATCTACCACAGCCAGAATTCCATATATCAAAGTGAATCCGATCATGCTGATCAGCACATAAGAGGCCGGTACTACAGTTGATACCCCTTCCGCTGTTTTTTGCAGACCATACACAATCCAAGGCTGACGACCCATCTCTGTGATTAACCATCCGGTGGTGTTGGCAAGATAGGGAAGTATCATAGCAAAAGGCATCAGTTTCAAATATTTCTTACTGTTTGCCAATTTGCCTGTTTTTAAAAGTATAGCGCCAATCAATGCCAAAAGTACCATCAAGCCGCCTGCGCCCACCATAGCACGGAAACTCCAAAACAGCGGCGTTACTTGCGGCACATAATTGCCTTCTCCATACAATTCTGTATATTCAGCCTGCAAGTCATGAATACCCTTCACTTCTCCACTGAAAGAATTGTATGTCATAAAGCTAAGCATATTGGGAATTTTGATGGAAAATTTATTTTCCCCTGCTTCCTCATCAATGACTGCAACAGCTACAAACGAAGCTGGATCTTCTGTTTCCCAATGTGCTTCGGCAGCAGCCATTTTCATCGGCTGTACATCCATCAAAAACTGACCCTGCGCGTGACCAATGCCGCACACTGCCAGCACACCAATCAAACCATACACCAATGCGTATTTAAAAGATTTTTGAAAAAAAGCTACTTCGTGCTTTTTGGCCAGATGCCATGCGCTGATGCCCATTACAAAAAATCCTGCTGTGGTGATGCCACCGGTTACTACATGAGGAAATTGATGCCATACATAAGGATTTGCAATCAGACTAAAGAAATCCACCATCTCTGCACGACCATTATTCAACACAAAACCTTGGGGATTTTGCATGAAGGAATTGGCCACCAAAATCCAGAATGCTGACAAGTTGCTGGCAAAGGCAACAAGCCATGCAGAAGCCAAATGCACCTTTTTCGGCAATCTATCCCAGCCAAAAATCCAAATCCCCAAAAAAGTAGACTCAATAAAAAATGCCGCCAAGGCTTCAATGGCTAGAGGCGCACCGAAAATATCTCCCACAAAGCGAGAATATTCAGACCAGTTCATACCAAATTGAAATTCCTGTACAATACCGGTAGCTACCCCCAACGCAAAATTAATTAAAAACAGTTTGCCCCAAAACTTTGTCATCTTCCGGTATTTCAAATCGTTGGTACGATAATATTGCGTATGCATAATTGCGACCAGAATAGATAAACCCAGCGTGAGCGGAACAAACAGAAAGTGATAAACAGTTGTAATTGCAAACTGCCATCGTGCGAACAATAATTGTTCCATTCATACTCCTCCTTACGTGAAATTTTTCATAATTACTTACCACAGCATGTTCTATTTTAAACAGCCTTTCTCTGTTTGGCAACCTTTTTTCAAAAAATAATACATACAATAAACGGCAATGCACTGCACAGCAAAAAGCCGCCCTGAAAGGCGGCCAAACAAAACATATTTTCCAATATGGCAAAAATCATTTTTACTGTTTTAGCTTTTTTTAAACATTTTTTCATATTTTATATCAAGTCAGCAATTAAAAAGCATCTAAAAATTCTAGATTAAACTTTTTTCCTTCAAACGTTTTAACACCAGCTGATAACCGTCCGCCCCATAATTCAGGCAGCGTTTCACACGACTGATGGTTGCCGTACTGGCACCGGTCTTGTTGGCAATGTCCGTATAGGTTCGTTCCTGGTCCAGCATTTTTGCAACCTCCATCCGCTGGGCCAATGCCTTGATCTCGGAAACAGTGGAGATATCCTCAAAAAAACGATAAAATTCTTCTTTTGTTTCCAGTTGCTGTATCGCAACAAACAGCCCATCTATTTGCTCGTCTTCCAATTTACTGTGATACATACCCCCGCACCCTCTCCATTTGTAACGCTTTAGTATGTTAATATACTACTATACCTGCAGAAAATTGTCAAACAAATTTATGCGAAACCTCCAATCCCTCACCCAGCCAAAAACGCGCCCAAAATCGCCGCAGTGCCAATCAAAATCACAGGGTGCAGCTTCCATTTATGGATGGCCACAAAGCCAATCGCTGCCAAAAGGATTCCTAAAAAGTCCAAGGAAACACCAGTCCCATTTTGTTGCAGCAAAACCGTTTTCGCAATGGACCATGCCGCGTAAAAAATCAATCCTACTACCACAGGCCGAATTCCTACCGTCAGCCGCTTCCAGACCTTTTCCCCAGTCTCTGTCTGCAAAATTCGCGTCACCAGCATTACCAAAAAGAAAGCCGGCAGCATCAGCCCAACGGTACTAAACATCGCACCCACAATACCGCCCATTTTGAATCCTACATACGTCGCCACATTGATACCCAGCGGTCCCGGCGTGCTCTCCGACACTGCAATCACATTGACAAATTCCTGCGCTGCCATCCATCCGCGGCCAATCACTTCTCCCTGGATAAAGGGCAATATACCATAACCGCCGCCAAAACAAAACAGGCCAATCATTGCAAAGACAAGCATCATTTCCAAATATACGCTCATTGTCTGCCGCCCTCCTCTTCCGGTCTGGTAATCCACCATCCCGCCAACGCACCGCCTAATATCAATAGAACAGGATGTACCTGCCCAATTGCTAGAAGCAATGCCACTGCCAACAATACCATTTGCTTTTTATTATGCAGACAGGGCTTTCCCATTTTTACAGCCGCTGCCACAATCATCCCTACCACCACAGCTCTCACCCATTGAAAAGCACCTAATACATGGCTGTTTTCACTATAACGGATAATCAAATTGGCTAAAAAAACAATAATCAAAAACGACGGCAAAGCCACTCCCAAAGCACAGACAATTGCACCCACTTTTCCCTTTAAACGAAATCCCACCGATGTCGCTGCATTGACTGCCATCATCCCCGGTAAGGATTGCGCGATCACCAAAATTTCCGATAAATCAACCTCATCAATAAGCTTATGTTTTTCGCTGATTTCATGTTGAATAATGGGAATCATTACATAGCCGCCGCCAAAAGTAAACGCTCCAATGCGAAAAAAAATCCAAAATAGCTTCCACAATTCCTGCATACGTATCCTCCATATCTTTCTCTGTTCTTTTTATATAACATTTGCATAGAAATAGAAAAAAACGACTGGTTCCCCAATCGTTTTCTTCATAAAACCCCACACAGCCGTAATACCCAGCGTTTTGAACCTGCATGTGCAGGTGGGTATCCTCCTGCTGATTTCAGCGTTCCGCCTAGACATAGGTGGCATCAAATCCGCCAGCAGAGCCCGGATTCCCATATAAAAGGTGTTGGTCAAAAACATACCAGATAACACGCACCTAGCAGGGAGGTCTTAACCTGTTTTTATGATAGCATATACATGAACAGATTGCAAGATACATGAAAAATTTTCTTCTGCAAAAACTGTATTTATGCAAAAAAATGGCTTCAATAAGTATGTATTGCATTCTTTCTCAGTACAAATATTTTAGCAAAATGCCGGATTTTATCGCAAAGGGACGTAAGGGAATTGCAGAATGCGCTGCACAGAGCAATAAAATGCCACATAACCAACCGGATAACAACAATAACACATAAATTTGAGATCTTTGTTCTGCCTTTCTCATACGCAATTTTCTTTTTAGAATTGTCACTTTCTCGACACACTTTCTCCTGCAAAAATTAAGAAATATTTTACGGTTCATTCTTATCTGGTATGGAATACCTGTACTCTTTCCGATAAAGATTTTTCCCATTTTCCTCGTCAAGAATCTCTATCGCGATTTTGATTTCATTCTCCCCTTCAGGAACTAAAAAAGCATAGGAAAATTCCTCCGCTTCACCTTTTGGAATGGCAGATGCCTTTCCATCAGCTTCTTCTGTAAGGCCGAGTAAGCCATAAGTATTTCCCTGCAGCGGACCGGAGTTTTCTCCAAAGGCATGTACAATTGCATACATCCCATCCACATAGCCATAAGCAGTGGTTTCTGTTCCCCTATAGTTTTTATTTTCAATTCTGAGCCATGCTTGGAAAGCACGGGTACCTTCTTCCGGTACTGGTGTACTCAGGGTTTCATTTATCGCTTGAAACGCTTCTAACGAAATTTCTTCTATCTCCTGCGCCTGCACGGCAAAGAGTGTGCCCTCTTCCCATGTATCTCCGATTTCCAAAACAACTGAAGAACTGCTCGAAATATTATCAGGCGTGACAGATATATCCTTGCCAAAATGAAATACCTGTATAAATGTAATCGGATTCATTCCAAACCAAACACAGCAAACCGTCATAAAAAGAGAATATAAAATCAATACTCCCACTAGAAGTAACAGCAACGTATCCCGAATCAGCTTCAAATAGTCACCCATAAAATTTACCTTCCTCGCAAAATCGTCAACTATAACTCGTGGTGTTTCCCCTATTTATCCTCTATTATATAAATACGAAAAAATCTGTCCATTTCGGACACTTTTGGCAAAAAATTTTCTTATTTCTTCATTTTTTCTCTGAAATTCTGAAAAGACTTCTATAGACTTATATTAGCAGACCTGCTCCCCTTTTGCAAAAAAAATGTCCCCAATCGCCAAAAATCTGCACGAAATCAATTGGCCCCAAAGTATTGACAATCGGTAAATAGCTACAGTACAATCCTACAGGTATCATCCTAAAAACACAGCCGTATTTTTCTTGTTCAAAATAATTTTTTACAATCCTTTTCTTCACACCAAAAGAGGATGGCTCCCTTTGTTGTAAGGTCTCCATCCTCTTATCTCTAACTTCTTATCCTTCTGCTGGCGCCTCATACAGCTTCACAATCGTTTGCAGCTGGTTTTCAGCATCATTTTCTACATCAAATTGAATGGTCGTGCCGGCGTCCAATCCTTCCAATACAGCGGCAACATCTTCGTCAAAAAATTGATAGGACTGCGCTTCGCCATCGACAATCACTTCCGCGCTGTGACTGTCCGCCAGCCCCTGAAACTCTCCTGTCAAAGTGAAACACTCTCCCGAAGTTTGCTGTTCTTCCTGCGGCTGTTTTTGCTCCTTGTTGCCACAGCCACCCAACAAAAATCCCATCGTTAGAAACAGTACTAACAGAATTGATAAATTTCTTTTCATGATATGCCTCTCTTTCCTGCCAAAACTTATTTTTGCTGTCCTCGTTATCATAACACAAAAATAAACTTCGGTAAAGCGTCTCCACAATTCCCAAAAGATTCTTCATCTTTTCCCCAAGCTTCTCCACATCTCGCCTACATTGAATCTTCCCAACAAACAGAGCAATGCAAAAAATGTTGGGAGCCGTGAAGGCAATCCCAACACTTTTATGATTAAACAAATTTGGCAAACATCGTCCACCGCAATGGGGAAGCAACTTCCAAACGCCTTATGAAATAGCCAGCTCCGCTCTGCCAATCAATTCATCCTGCAGGGTTGGAGACATATCCACAAAGTAGGCACTGTAGCCGGCTACACGGACAATCAAATCTTTATATTTCATAGGCTCAGCTTTGGCGGCTACCAGGGTATCCTTGTTCACCACATTGAACTGCACATGCCACAATTTCAAATCGCACCAGGTACGAATAAAGGAAACCAAACGCTTCGTCCCCTCTTCTCCGGCTACCATGCCCGGCGACAGCTTGATATTCAACAGGCGGGCCGCCCGCTCCTTATAGCCTTCATTTTTTACGTTCCGATTGGACAGCAGGATTGCCGTCGGACCATTATTTTCCGCACCATGAGAAGCGCTGGAACCTTCAGACAAATATTCGCCCGCTTTTCTTCCGTTGGGGGTAGCCCCGGTTACTTTCCCGCTAGGGATATGGAAGGTAACTGGCACAACGCGCATAGAATAAATTTCATCATGCAACCCTGGATTGTTGGCCAGTGATATGTACCCAGAATCCTG
>DKVF01000063.1:10115-10695 GCA_002491065.1 Peptococcaceae bacterium UBA7185 | reverse complement strand
GATTCCTATTATTGCAATTTAATAAATAATATGAATTTTATATAATTCGGTCGTTGTAACTGAACCACCATAATTAATTTTAGGATACCAATATGTCCTATATTTTTGTACAGCATAGCCAAGCTGAGGTAAATAGCCTGTCACAGAGGTACTGTCTGTATGCCGATAAACATATTTTTTATATGATAACCCTTCTGATTCTGGTTCTAGGTATTGCATTCCCTTATATAAACTTTTAACAATTGTTGTAAAAAGAGCCAATTCAGGAACTGCTAATTTAATAATGGTCATGAAAGCACTAAATGTAAGGCTTTCCCATTTTTCATAGAGGAAAACATTATTCTGTTCTTCCATACCATTATATAACGAATAACCTGAACTTGAGCCATAAGGACAATCTTCTACAAAATAAGTATCCGAAACATATGGTGTTACTCCACTAGCAGTAAAATCCATATTATTTTCATTTTCCACTACGTTTTCAACTTTTATTGCATGATTATTTAAAAAAAGCTGTCCATCTTCATAAATTTCAACTATATTAACAATTTCGTTTTGAGAGATTATAAGTTTGGTTGAT
>DKVF01000063.1:9469-9963 GCA_002491065.1 Peptococcaceae bacterium UBA7185 | reverse complement strand
TATTATAAGTTTGGTTGATTCTTTTGAATGCTTATCTACAATAATTTTTTCTAGAAAATCATCATAATCTATAGTATAAACCATATTTTTAGTATTTTGCTCAGAAGAATCTAGATTCACTGATATAAGCTCTCCATATTCAAATATATCGAATTGTTTCAAATACATTAAATCGTCATTGATTTGTTGCTTTTCCTGTACTGTCATATCGAATTGAACAATACCCGGCAAACTATTCAAATCAATTTGACTAGTTTCACTATCCGCATATGCAGGTACAGTTGCCCCCATCGCCATTGCTACGGTTAAGACAGTGGCAATTATTTTTTTGATTGATTTTTTCATAAATATTTCCTCCAATTGTTAACTTCCTTCCCTGCCTGTTTACACTGGCAGGGAAGATTGCATGATTCCGTTTACATTTCTTACGCTGTCTTTTCATTGCTGAATACTGTTTGTATCTCAGACTGGCTGCCTTCCCATACGGTTGCAGT
>DKVF01000063.1:0-9124 GCA_002491065.1 Peptococcaceae bacterium UBA7185 | reverse complement strand
CATAAACACTTGCTCTGTAACTATTCTGGGTGTCAGTCCATGTTTCTACAGTTGTCCAGCTACTCCCATTTTTCACTTGCAATTCTGCAATAATCTTTGCTTTTGTCGCTTCACCTACAACGCCTAATGTGCTGCAATCAACTGTTGCGGTTGTACCAGATATACTTAAAACGCTTGTGGTTTGTCGAATATATAGCATATATGGCGAGATCGCGTTTTCTGTCTGCGCATTAACCGGTTTCATGGCAGTTTCTGCCATAGAAACTGCCGGTGTTAACGCTAACACCGCAGCCCCCAGACAAACTGTTGCTACTGTTTTTTTCATTTTGCTGTTCATCGTCTTCACTTCCCTTTTATACAGTAAATCAATTCAGAGAGGCAAAGGCTGACAAAAAATTTAAAAATTTTGCAAAAAAATCTGCCAGCAAACAAAAACTGAACTACTGACAGAGCAAAAAAAATTATTCTATTTGTATATTCTCAAATATCTGTTCTATTTCACCGGCTGACAAATTGCTGATTCCGCTGATTTGGTACTGATTATGTATCCAGATATAATTATATACACCATCTTTCAAAACAAGTATTACTTCTTCACCATTAATCTGTTTTCTTTCAACAAAAGCGTCTTCTGTATCCACAATTTGCGTTAGTTCACTTTCTCCCGATAGTTTTCTCTGTTCAAGACAGAAATAATATTCTTCCCCCTGATATAGAACATAATATAACCTTTCATCCGAGCTTTCTTCTGTTTTTTCTAACATTTCAGGCATATGTCCAAAAGTAACTTTTTCCAGTTTATCATTTACTGTTGCGTCTGTCTCATATCGCCACTCAGTATATTCTTCAAAAACTGTTTCAATCACATCTACTAATCTCTGACATCCGGCCTGAACTACTTCTGGCATGGTAAAGCAGACCAGTAAAAAGCAAATCAGCACCGCCGCCAAGCCCTGACGGGCATAATAAGGCCAGCCCCATTTCACTCTATTTTGCTGAATTTCCCCCTTGGCAACTTGTTCTATCAGGCGCTGCATTTCCTGTTCAAATTTCTCTGAGAAAACATATTCTGGGCAATCCTTTTCATCAGGGAGCAGCTGCAATTCTCTGTCCCGCACCAGCACAGCGGCGCGGGATAGCAGAGTTTCATCCAGTTTCATGACTGCGATACCTCCCTCAGCAGAAAGGCCAGTTGCTTTCTGGCTCTGCTTATGATCTTATCTACTTTCGCCACTGTAAAGTCCAACATAGCCGCAATGTCCCGATTGGTATATCCATCTGCATAGCGCAGCAAAATAATCTGTCGTTGCAGTTCTGGCAGCTTCTCTATAGCTTCTGCTACGCTGTAAACCAGATCTGCGTCTGCCTCCCGCGTCATATCTTCCACCTCTTCCAAGGGAACCGTGTGATTGTATATGCGCTGCTGCTTTTTATAGAGATTGATGGCGGCTCTCTCTACTATGGTAACCAGCAGCCATTTGGTTTCGCTGCAAATTGCCTCTTTCACCATGCCCATATTTTGCGCCACAGATAAAAAAGCCGTGCTCACCGCGTCCTCTGCCAGCTGATCATCCTGCAGCCGCTTTCTGGCGCAATGAAACATCAGTTTTCTATATTGCCAGTACATTTGTTCAAATTTTTGTTGTTCCGCTACATCCTCAATTAACGCCAGACACAATTGCAGCCACTTCAAATACAATCCCTCCCGTAATATCCTTTCATAATAGTATATCAATCTGAAAGACAAAAGGCTGACGAAAAAATAAAAAATTTTTGGGGAAGCTTTATGCAATGCAACCCAGAATAACAAAAAACGATATATAAAAAGCAGGATAACGGAAAACTGACCAACTTCTACACTGTCCATCTCATCCGTTGCCCTGCTGCAGTAAATAAATGCACAATTACTTTTTTGCCGTACAGTTACGCACAAATTTATAAATCAAATAACCCACAATCCCTACTCCTGCTAATAATATTATAAAATTGATTATCGCAAAGATAAACGTCGTCAAAGAAATAGCCATGCCGCCCCCTTTTTTGGTTGCTCACAAACATTTTACCAAATATCTAGCTATATCGTAAATTCTGCCGTTTCAAATGTCAATACATTTATATCACCATGTTTCATAATGAACTGTGTTAATGCTTTTCCCAATTTTTTCATTAAATATGACTTTCTTCACCTTTCAAAAAAATATTTGCCCCAAGTATCAAATTTTATAATTCATTTCCCGTCAAAATATGTTTGTATTTTTTCTGTACCTGCTGTATACTTGTCCATGTCGCTATATATTTTTCTATATGGCGATATATAAAATAAAGAATCTATGCTATCATTCTATCACAAGAAAGAGGTATCGGTCATGAAGACAAATCGCTGGCTCAACGGAGCCATCCCAGCCGTAGGGATCCACATCAGTATCGGTGCTGTTTATGCCTGGTCCGTATTTACCAACCCTGTCATGGACGCACTGGACGCATCTCTCTCCCAGGTTTCCTGGATTTTCAGTATTGCCATTTTCTTTTTGGGTATGTCGGCGGCATTTCTGGGAACCATTGTAGAAAATATGGGGCCACGCAAATCGGGATTGCTTTGCGGATTATTTTACTGTACTGGTCTCATCGGCAGCGGCTTCGCTGTCAGCCAACAATCTTTGCCACTGCTGTATCTGTTTTACGGCTGCATCGGTGGGATTGGCTTGGGAATCGGTTACATCACACCGGTGAAAACACTGGTCAACTGGTTTTATGACCGCCCTGGTCTGGCTACCGGTCTGGCTATTATGGGCTTCGGCTTCGCCGCGGCAATCGCCGGTCCGGTAATCAGCGCTTTGATTAGCTCTGTCGGATTGGTACAAACTTTCTACACCATCGGTGTTACATATTTTATCGTAATCGCTGCATCAGCTTTCTTGATTCGCCCTGTTCCCGAAGGTTATCTTCCGGAGCAAACCGGTACCCATAAGGACCGTCGGCAGCAATTCACTGCCAACCAGGCTATGAAAACATGGAAATTCTATGCACTGTGGTTTTTGCTTTTCATCAATATTACCTGCGGCATTGCGCTGCTCTCTGTGGCTTCGCCGATTTTGCAGGAAACGACCGGCATGACAGCGTTGGCAGCAGCGGGGATTGTGGGGGTTATGGGACTCTTCAACGGCGGTGGTCGTTTGCTATGGGCTACTGTATCTGATTATCTGGGCCGCGATGTGGTGTACACTGGTTTCTTTGTATTGGAGATTGTAGCCATGTTGATTCTGGGCAATGTGCACAATGTCATTTTGTTTCAGGTCTTTCTGTTCCTTGTCATGACCTGCTATGGCGGCGGTTTTTCCTGTATCCCTGCTTATCTGGGCGATGTGTTCGGCACCAAACATTTAAGCTCTATCCACGGCCGTATTCTGACGGCATGGGCCATTGCTGGCATTGTCGGTCCCTGCATTATCTCTTGGGCTAAGGAAGCGCTGTCCACCTACCAGAGCACGTTATTTATCTTTGCGATTTTGTACGCTGCGGCGTTGTTGGTTTCTTCGTTCTTATTGTTTAAACTGCGCAGTGACCGCTAAATAAAATCAATAACATGTATATTTAGCTTGACGGAGAATTTTTCTGTTGCTATAATGGAATTATTCTTTAGTAATCTATATAATTAAAAAACGCTGAGAAAGAGAAGCAGTATGTTGATGCTTTTCAGAGAGCTGCCGTGTGGTGCGAGGCAGCAGCAAAACATATTTGTTCCGCTCTGGAGCGGTGGATGAGGAATCCGACGGGCTCGCCCGATACAGCGAATACAAGAGGACGCAAGTCAATTTGGGTGGTACCGCGAGACAGAAGCTCGCCCCATAGGGGGGCAGCTTCTTTTTTTATTGTTTTTCCCTGCAGAAAATGTACAACAAGTCCGGTATTCACCAGTTTTTTCAGAAAGGAATGACGATGCATTATGAAACGTGCTTACAATTTCAACGCCGGCCCCTCTGCTATGCCGGAAGAAGTATTGAAGGAAGCGCAGGCAGAGTTCTTAAATTATAAGGATACCGGCATGGGCATCATTGAAATGAGCCATCGCAGCAGTGAATACGAGGCTATGCATCAGGAAACCAAAGCGCTCCTGCGGGAGTTGATGGAAATTCCGGATGATTATGAAATTCTCTTTATTCAGGGAGGCGGCAGCACCCAATTTTTAATGACAGCTGCCAATTTCTTCACAAAAAAATACGCCGCTTATGTCAACACTGGCGTATGGGCCAAAAAAGCTATGGCTGAAGCAAAATTTTTCGGCGAAGCCTATGAAGCGGCATCCAGCGCTGACCGCAATCACAGCTATATCCCGCAGCAATTTGAGATTCGACCAGAAACCTCCTATGTACATCTCACTGCCAACAACACTATTTACGGAACGGAATATCCTACCTTTCCCAAATTCGACATCCCGGTGATCTGCGATATGTCCAGCGACATCTTATCCCGTCCTGTCAATGTGGCAGATTTTGATTTAATTTACGCCGGCGCGCAGAAAAATCTTGGTCCTGCTGGTGTCGTGATTGTGATTATTAAAAAATCATTTTTAGCTACAGCCCGCACGGAGCTGCCGACCATGCTGAAATACAGTACCTTTGCAGAAAAGGATTCGTTGTACAATACGCCTCCTGTGTTCTGCATTTATATGGTGAATAAGACCTTGCACTGGATCAAACGGCAGGGTGGAGTAGAAACCATTGCCAAAAACAACGCTGCAAAGGCAAAGTTAATCTATGATGTCATCGACCAAAGCGGCGGATTTTACAAAGGGCATGCCGAAAAGCCTTACCGCAGCAATATGAATATTACCTTCAATCTGGCTACACCGGAAATGGAAAAAGATTTTATCGCCAAAGGCAAGGCAGCTGGATTTGTCGGCATCAACGGTCATCGCTCTGTGGGCGGCTGCCGTGCTTCTGCATACAACGCAGTGCCTGTGGAAGCCTGTCAGGCATTGGCTGCGTTTATGCAGCAATATCAATCTGAGCAAGCACATAAATAATATTCTCATAATAAAAAATTAAATTTGGAGGGATTTACCATGAAAATCTTAGTAAGTGATGACGTAAATGAGCAGGGTGTTGCGCTGCTGCGTGAACACTATGATGTAGATGTAAAGACAAATATGCCGCCGGAAGAACTGCTGAAGTGCATCGGCGAATATGATGGTCTGGTTACCCGCAGCCAGACACAGGTAACCCAGGAAGTCATTGATGCGGCTACCAATTTAAAAGTAATCGGCCGTGCCGGAGTGGGCGTGGATAATATCAATATTCCTGCTGCTACAGCCCGCGGTATTGTCGTAGTAAATGCGCCGGACTCCAACACTGTCGCAGCGGCAGAACACACCATCGGCATGATGCTTGCCATGACCCGTCATATTCCGCAAGCTCACCAGTCCATCCAGGAAGGCAAATGGGACCGTAAGAGCTTTACTGGAATCCAGCTGCAAGGAAAAACTGTGGGAATCATCGGAATCGGCCATGTCGGCGGTCGTGTGGCCAAACGGCTTGAAGCTATGGAAATGACTGTATTGGCTTATGACCCCTATGTAACAGAAGAATATGCAAAAAATTTAGGTGTGGAACAGGTTGATTTTGAAACCCTGCTGACACGCTCCGATTATATTACCATTCACACACCGTTGACCAAAGAAACACGGGATATGATCAATGCAGAAAGCATTGCCAAAATGAAAGATGGTGTGCGTCTGGTCAACTGTGCCCGCGGCGAATGCTTTGATGTCAATGCTGTTGCAGAAGGTTTGAAATCCGGTAAAATCGCTGGTGCAGCCATTGACGTATATCCAAACGAACCGCTGACCAAAGATAATAATCCATTCTTAGATATGTTTAATGTCGTGCAGACTGCTCATCTCGGCGCATCCACCATCGAAGCGCAGGTAGGTGTCGCTGTTGACGTTGCTTACGGCGTAATCGAAGCATTGGAAGGCAGACCGGTCATGACCGCTGTAAATATGGCACCTATTCCTAAAAATGTTGCTGCCATCATTCAGCCATATTTTGCACTGGCAGAGCATCTGGGTACTATCGGGATTTATTTGGCAAGCGGTCCGGTAAAAGGCGTAGAAATCGAATACAGCGGCGAATTGTCCGAGACAGAAACCCAACATTTGACCACGGCTTTCCTAAAAGGATTGCTCAATCCTATTCTTCAGGACAGCGTAAACTATGTCAATGCACCTGGTCTGGCGAAAAAACGCGATATCAGTGTGAGAGAAACAAAATCGCATAAAGCAGGCTACTACAGCACTGCCATCACTGCTACTATCACCACCTCCAACGGCACCAATCATGTGATTGCCGGTACATTGTTTGATGGTAAGCTGCCAAAAATTGTACAGATTGACCAATATCGCGTTGACTTCACACCGGAAGGCTATTTGCTGTTGGTACCTCATATCGACCAGCCAAACATGATTGGTCAGATGGCTACCATTCTGGGCAAAGCCAACATCAACATCAATGGCATGCAAGTGGGCAGCACCACTCAGTCTGGCACCAACATCATGGCTATCGCTGTTGGGGATGATATTCCCAACGATATCATGTTGCAATTATCCGGCATTGAGGGCATCTTAGATGTAAAACTCATTCACTGTGAAAGCTAATCACACGATAAAAATAAAAAATTTTCGCAAAGGAACCTATTATGACAAGAATTATTTTAGTACGTCATGGAGAAACTACTTGGAACGTAGAAGGACGTTATCAGGGTCAAGAAGATACCCCACTCAGCCAGCGGGGTTTGCAGCAAGGACAGCTTTTGGCGGAAGGTCTGCGCAATATTCCTATTGATTTATGTATTTCCAGTCCTTTGCAGCGTTCTTATCAGACCTGCAAATTCTGTGCAGACTTGCACAATTTGCCCGTCGCTACCGATGAACGCCTGTTGGAAATCAACCATGGGACCTGGGAAGGCGTCCTGGCCAAAGATATTGAAGCTCAATATCCTCAGGAATTTCACCTATGGCATACCCAGCCCCATCTGGTGCAAATGCCAGGTGGAGAAAATCTGGAGGACGTCCGCCGCAGAGTGCGCGCCGCTTTTGATGACTATGCAGCAGCCTACCCAGATAAAACGATTTTGGTAGCTGCCCATGATGCCGTGAACAAGGCCATCATCTGCGATTTGCTGGAGCTTTCTATGGAGCATTTCTGGCAGATTAAGCAGGATAATACCTGCATCAATGTATTAGAATATCAAGACGGCATTTGGCGCGTTGTACTGCTGAATTCCACCGCGCATATGGGATTTTTATTCAGCGGAATCGAACAGGCCGGGTTGTAAAAACTTACACTTATCCATTTTGTTGAGAAACAATTCTACAGACAGATAGAAAAAGAACTTGCAAGAGAAGATTAGCTTCCTTGCAAGTTCTTTTTATTTGCACTTACTCCACCGTTTTATAAAATATACCGATATCCATTCCCTATACACACCCATTAGAATGGAGAATGAGTATGGCTTTCTTCAAACTGTTCGCAATCATCTGTAGCACTTGGACATACGACAGGTGCTTTTAAGCTGTAAGTCGGTTTGTTAATCGTACCAACTATCTTCATCAGAACAATATTGGCAATACCTAAGCCCAAGCACAAAAGCGCTACCGATGGGAAAAATGACATATGACCCATCAGGGCTTCCAACAGAAATGGGATCATCAACGTACCAGGAATCATAGCTGCATTCATCGCACCCATTTCTGTAGCTGCTGTAGTGCGCAGGTTAGGGTCTACGATACGGATTAAAGCTACGCCGCTGGGGCAAGTACCGGTCAAGCAACCCCACAGACCTAATGTACGCTCAAAGTCGCAGTTGCCGCCCAGACGAGCACCAAAGAACAACGCGAATGCTAATGTAAAGATACCAACGATTACGCACATTGCGATAATCGGAATCAACCATTTACCGATTACGGACATCTGAACTGCCATAAATGCGCCGACAATTAAGAAGTCAGTGGTACAACCGGTAATTCTTGCCTGTAAAATATCGTCATGATATTGTTTCACATTCAATTTTACCAGAACCCATTTTACAATATATGCTACGAATAAACCTACGAAGAATGTCATTCCGCCGATTGTTTGTACCATGCTGACAGGAATCATCATAATCAGTTTCTGTACATAGATTGTCAATACAAAGGTCAAGCCTACCAACGCCATATGGAATGCCAATACGTCAATGTTGCCGTTATAGGTAGTAATTTTCCCGCAGTTTTCTGTCTGTTCTGCAGGAGGATAAATCCCTTTCATTACAGAGTTACTCAACTTTTCTGGATGAGCTGCCAAGCCTTTTTTCAAGCCGATTTTGGCCAGTGGTACACCAACTAAGAACGCAAACAGGAAGCCAATTACAGCATAGGTAATCGCAACCTGACTGGCACCAGGCAATGCGCCGGCACCTTCAAGCATTGAACCGAAAGTAGCTGCCTGGCCAGGGCCTTGACAGAATGCAAATTGAATCAAAGCGCCGTAGCCAGCATCCATACCAAATGGCGCTCCCAATAAAGCAATGCACAGAAAACCTACAATCGGGGTAAAGCAATATAATGCACCCCATAAGAGCCCCATACCCAGAGAGCCTTTCAACATCTGTTTTCCAGTCTCTCCAGAAGATCTCCCCTCTTCTTTCGGTGTCGCAGTCAACCCGATAGAAATAAAGGATAAAGTAAAGAAGAACCCTACGATTGTATTACACATGCCTGCATCTACACCTGTTGCAGTAACAAATGCAGGAATATTCATCAGAATAAAACCAATCACGCCGCCGATTACGCTGGCCGGCATCAGAATGTTGGCCAAAAACGGAATCTTTGCACGCAGGATCATCCCAACTAACAGCATAATACCAATCCACGAAAAAGCAATTAAAGCACTCATAAATAACCCCTCTCTCTACAAATAAATTTTGTTTACAATTATAGGTTCGTCTCAAATTGCTTAATTCCTTTTAGAAATACTTTGATGGGAATTATCTACTTTTATAAAGACTGCTCAAAATCTTCATCAATGTATTTCCAGTCCTGAAAATAAGTTTTTTTGATTTGAACCATAAATTATATTCTTAAGTATAC